>DASRMF010000030.1:0-54001 GCA_035648055.1 Atribacterota bacterium | reverse complement strand
ACAGACTCCATACTAACAAAGTTAGCGGTTGTTGTCAAGGATTATTCTACATATTTTAAGAAGAATTTAACTATTTTTTCTCTGCTTGTATTAGTGCTTCTGTCAATAATAATTATAGTATAACCGGGTGAGGAATGCAAGGGAAAGACAGTATCGAGTATCTAGTATACAGTATAGAGTTAAGAAAGAGAAAGAAAAGATAGAAAAAAGAGGCAGAAATAATTTGTAGAGCATATAGCGTATATGGGATAGCAGGTAGTATAACAAGCTAAAAACTTAAAGCGAAAAACTAAAAACCATAATTTAAAATTTAAAACCTTTTTACTATATACTCGATACTACCTGTTATATTATTTAATAACTAATTTTATAAAATTTAGTCTTCCGATTTTTAAAATCATACCTTCTTCGACAGCCAAGTCAAGATTGGGGTCACTTACCTTTTCTCCATTGATTCTTACTCCACCCTGCTCAATCAATCTACGGACTTCACTTTTACTATCTACTACTCCAGCTAAGGCAACAAGTTTAGTAAACCAAATTTTTCCTTCTTTTAAATCATCTTTCTTTAAAATTAATTCTTTTATTTCTTCCGGAAAAAGTTTATTTTTAAACACTTTTTCAAATTCTTCCTCTGCCATAGTTGCGGCACTCTGTCCATGATAAAGTGTAACAATTTCTCTGGCTAATTTCTTTTTCACATCCCGGGGATGTAAATTATTATTTTCTAAACCCATTTTTATCTTATCAATCTCATTTAAAGGAACATCGGTTACTAATTCAAAATATCTAGTCATAAGATTATCAGGGACAGACATAGTTTTGCCATACATTTCTTGAGGAGGTTCATTAATCCCAATATAATTGTTTAAGCTTTTGCTCATTTTTTCTACTCCATCTGTTCCCTCAAGAAGAGGCAGGGTGATAATAACTTGCGGTTCCTGGTTGAATTCCCTTTGAATATCTCTGCCCACCAATAAATTAAATTTCTGATCTGTGCCTCCTAATTCAATGTCTGCCTGTATAGCGACAGAGTCATAGCCTTGCATTAAAGGGTACATAAATTCGTGCATACCTATTGGTTTACCCTCTTTGTACCTGTTTGAAAAATCATCTCTTTCTAACATACGGGCAACTGTATATTTTGAGCAAACTTTTAAAACTTCCGAGAAAGAAAGTTTCCCCAACCAATGACTATTGAATACTACTTTGGTTTTTTCCGGATTTAATATTTTAAAAACTTGTTTCCTATAAGTCTCTGCATTCTTTTTAACCTCTTCTTCAGTCAACTGTTTTCTGGTTACTGATTTACCGCTTGGATCGCCAATCATTCCGGTAAAATCGCCAATCAAAAAATAAATATCATGTCCCAGGTCTTGAAATTGTCTCATTTTTCGCAGACCTACCGTGTGTCCCAAATGTATATCCGGCGCATTAGGATCAAATCCTTGCTTAACCCGAAGGGGTCTTTTTTCTTTTCTCGATTTTTCAATTTTTTTTATCAATTCTTCTTCGGAGATTATTTCTTCTGTGCCTCTTTTAATTATCCTTAATTCTTCTTTAATATCCATAATAAATTACCCCGCTTCATAAAATAAATTCATAAAATAAAAACATTAAATATTTTCTATTACAATTCATTCCCTTATTTCTTGTTTGCTATTCCAACCCTAATCTCTTTTTGTTCTTAATTAATAAAATCAATAAGGGATAGCCCAGGACATAACATGCAATAACTTCCCCTATACCGATATACAATACAGTTACCCAATAAGGTAAGTCGAAAAGTAAATTTAAATAAATACTCACCCCAAATGCATTTATCAATACAGGAGGAAGGGGCGCTAATTTAGGATTTTTTACTTTGTAAGTTAAATATGCTGCAATTAAAGTACAAAGGCTTCCTCCGATTACATCTACCATCCCTAATGGCCCAATAAAATTTGCTAAAATACAACCTAAAAATAATCCCATAATAGCTGATGAGTCAATAAAGGGAAGAATTACTAAGGCTTCTGCAATTCTCACTTGAATAGGGCCATAACTTATTGGAGCAAATATAATATTAAGAACAACGTAAATCGCTGCAATCATGGCTACACGAACCAAATAGTTGAGTTTGATCATATCAAAATATTCCTATAGTAAATATATTTAATTTTTGAAATTATAACATAGATTTAATGCTATTAAAAGGATGAGTAAAAACACTTTACTAATTTTTGTATAATTTTGTGATATAATATTATTCAGAAGCGTAGAACGAAAAACACAAAACTATAACTCAAAACTAAAAACGAAGAAAGAGGTTTTGAATTTTGAATTATGGTTTTTCGCTTTAAGCTTTTAGTCTAACACAATACGCAATACGATATACGAAAAAAGGAGTTTTGCTTTGTCAGTTAAAAATAAACCAAAGAAATCTTACTATATTTCTTCATCCAAAAAAATATTATTGATAATTCTAATTTTTGCCCTGACATTTGCTATTACTTTTATCGCTTTAGCTACCCTTAATAATCAAAAAATATCAGAAATGGTTCAAGGAAACAAATTTTTAGATGCTATAAATAGTAAAGTGTATGATATTAATGGCAAAATTATTACTGAGTTTTATCAAGAAAACAGAAATCCGGTTTCTCTTTCTGAAATTCCCCCAGACTTAATTAATGCCACTATTGCTATTGAGGATTCAGATTTTTATAAACATAAGGGGATAAGTTTACGGGGAATTATACGTGCTCAATGGGAAAATTTTAAAAATTTGATTTTATTGTCCAGTAAAAATAACAAACCTCAAGGAGGCAGTACAATAACTCAACAATTGGCTATAAACACTTTTCTTACTCGAGAAATTAGCTTGAATAGAAAATTAAAAGATATTTTATTAGCCTTACAAATAGAACGATCTTTCACCAAAGATGAAATTTTAGAAATGTATTTAAATGAAATATACTTTGGACATGGTGCCTACGGAGTACAATCTGCTGCTAAAATGTATTTTAATAAAAATGTACAGGATTTAAACCTTGCAGAATGCGCATTACTCGCAGGAATCCCCCGTGGACCTTCTTATTACTCACCAATTATTAATCAAGAAGTTTCCTTAAAAAGAAGAAATATAATATTAAACAGAATGTTTGAATTGGGTTACATATCTAAAGAGGATATGGAAAAAGCCAAACAAAGCTCCCTGGAACTTAATTATAATAATAAAAGAGATAATTTTACAGCTCCCTATTTTTCCACTTTTATTCTTTCTCAACTTTTAGAAGAATATGGAGCTAATGTAGTTTATAAAGGTGGATTAAAAATTTATACCACCTTAGATTTAGAGATGCAATATTTTGCTGAAAAAGCACTCCAAGAATCCGGACATGAAGGAGCAATAATAGCCATTGAACCTCAGACCGGTCATATTAAGGCAATGGTGGGAGGAAAGGATTTTGAGAAAAGTAAATTTAACCGAGCAACTCAAGCTTACCGCCAACCCGGTTCAGCTTTTAAGCCTTTTGTTTACCTTACTGCCTTAGATAATGGATTTACTCCCAGTAATATTATAGAAGATTCTCCGGTTACTTTCGAAAATGGATGGTCTCCTGAAAATTACGAAAAAGAATTTAGCGGACCAGTTACTCTCAGAGAAGCGTTTGAACAATCTATAAATGTAGTGGGAGTAAAATTATTAGAACAAGTGGGAATAAAAAAAGTTATAAACTATACTCATAAAGCAGGAATAAAAAGTGAACTTCGCTCGGATCTTTCTTTAGCTTTGGGTACTTCAGAAATAACCCCTTTGGAAATTGCTTCCGCTTATGCTACTATTGCCAATTTGGGAGTCAAAGTTGATCCTGTATCTATCATTCGAATAGAAGATAATAAAAGTAAAATTATAAAAGAGAATATTACTCAAAAAAAGACAGTATTTAAAGAAGAGACTTGCTATGTACTTATAAACCTGATGAAGGGAGTAATAGAAAGAGGAACCGGTTGGAATGCGAAGATAGATAGACCGGCAGCAGGAAAGACCGGTACTACTAATGATTGTGTGGATGCCTGGTTTATTGGTTTTACTCCGGATTTGGTTACTGCGGTTTATATTGGAAATGATGATAGAAAACCTTTGGGTAACAAAATGACTGGTGGAGTGGTTGCTGCCCCGATTTGGGCTAAATTTATGAAAAATGCCCTTAAAAATAATGAAAAAAAAGATTTTTTACAGCCAGCTAAAATAACTAAAATATCTGTTTGTAAAGAATCCGGGCTTTTACCTACTGATTCTTGTCCCGAAATATTAACAGTAGCTTTCATGAAGGGTACAGAACCTGTATCCTATTGCACAGTTCATCAGAAATATTTTGAAATACCAAAAACAGAAGAATATCCGGAAATCCATAAACCCTATTATGAAGGAATTGAAGTACCAAAAACAGAAGAATATCCGGAAATCCATAAACCCTATTATGAAGGAATTGAAATACAAAAAACTGAAGAATATACGGAAATTAAGAAACCCTATTATGAAGAAATTGAAGAAATTAGGAAAAAATATGAAGAAAAACCCACCGAAACTGAAGAAGAGAAAGAAACTCTTCAATCTTTAATAGAAGAGCTTAGAAAAAAATATATAGAACAAGATAAATGATTACTTCTCCAGATACGCAACTGTAACTCCCATTCCTCCTTCTTTTGTATCTCCAGTCCTTAATGATTTGATATAAGGAATTTTATCTAACATTTTTTTTACCTCGTCTCTCAAGATGCCTTTACCCTTTCCATGAATTATGTACACCGGTGAAACTCCCAACAGATAAGCGTCATCTAAATATTTTTCTAATAGAGGTCGTGCTTCTTCAATAGTTAAGTGGCGAATAGAAAGCTCGTTTCTAAAAGTTTTTATTTTAGATAAAGAAAAACTATCTCTTCCTTCTAAACCTCTGCTAAAATCATTCCCAATATGACTAAATTTTTCCGGTGTTTTATCGAGTTTGTCTGTTTTTTCTATATCGAAAACCGAGACTAACATTTTCATATTATCAATTTGAACCTTGCATTTTTCACTTTTAACAGAAATAGAAACTATTATCCCTTTCTTCTTCAAACTCTTAACTAACACATGATCTCCTATTTCAATGTTTTGATTTTTAATTAACTCTTTCTCCGGCTTTATTTTTACTATCTCGTCTTTTATTTCTTTGCTAATTGCTTGCATTTGCTCTAACAAAGGACCTTTGGATTCTTTACTTAAAAACTTTTTCTTATTCAGTCTCTCCATTATCTTTTCAGCTTTATTCTGAGTTTCCTTTAATATCTTTTCTGCTTCTTGGTAGGTTTTTAGAATTATTTCCTTTTTGTTCTCTTCTATTTTGTTTAATTCTTTTTCTAATTTATCTCTAATTTCAACACTCTCTTCTTTAGCAGCTTCTATCAAATTTTTTTCTTTCTCGATTAGTTTTTTATCTTGTTCGATTTTTTCAATCAAATTATCTGCTTTAATTTTTTCCTGAGATAAAAAGCTCTGAGCTTGAGAAACAACTTCCGTGGCTAAACCTAATTTTTGGGCAATTATAAAAGCGCAACTCTTGCCGGGTAATCCGATAGAAATCTCAAATGTCGGCTTTAAGGTTTCCTCATCAAATTCAACGCGCGCATTAGATACTCCTTTGGTTAAATATGCATAAGTCTTTAAAGAATCATGATGAGTGGTTGCTATTACCCTGGATTTTTCTTTACCTAAGAAATCTAAAACTGCCATACCTAAAGCTGCTCCCTCTGTAGGATCTGTCCCTGCACCCAATTCATCAAGTAATACAAGAGATTTAGAATCAGCAGCCCTTAAAATTTGAACTATATGCTTCATATGAGAAGAAAAGGTGCTTAAATTTTGTTCTATACTCTGTTCGTCTCCTATATCACAGAATATCTTTTTAAAAATAGATACCTCGCTCCCCTGGGCAGCGGGAATGTGTAATCCACATTGAGCCATGAGAGTAAGTATGCCCACGGTTTTCAAGGTAACCGTCTTACCTCCTGTATTGGGGCCGGTAATTACTAAAATATTAAATGCTTTTCCCAAATTTATATTAATGGGAACGACAGGACCCTGTAACAAAGGATGTCTTGCCTGGATAAGATTAATAAAGCCATCTTGGTTTATTTTTGGTTCTACTGCTTTCATTTTATCCGCTAATACTGCTCGGGCATAAATAAAATCAATCTCGCCCAGGCTTAAAACACTATCATTAATTTCTTGTGCCCTTTCTCCGATAAGTGAGGTTATTCTTTGCAGAATTTTTAATATCTCTTGTTCTTCATCCTTAATTAATTGACGGAGCAAATTATTTAACTCTACCACTACAAAGGGCTCAATAAATAAAGTAGCTCCGCTATCAGATTTATCGTGAACTATTCCGGGAAATTTTGCTTTTTTTTCTTGCTTTACAGGTATAACGTACCTATTTTGTCTTACAGTTATTAAAGGTTCTTGAATAATGGCGGCAAAACGGGAAGACCTGATAATAGTTTCCAATTTATTTTTCAGAGCTTGTTCTTTTTTTATTATATCTCTTCTAATATTCCTTAACTCCGGGCTCGCTCGGTCTAAAACTACTCCATCTTCATCGATACATTGGATTATTTCTTTCTCTAATTCGGAGAAAGTTTGTATTTTTTCTGCTCTCTCTCTAATCAAAGGATATTTTTCTTTGGTTTTCAATAGAAACTTTTTAATCAAGCGAGAAGTTTTTAAAACTTTTAATATTTTTATAATTTTTTTTGCATCAAGGATAGATCCCTTAATTGCAGATCTTTTTAATTCACTACTAATGTCCTCTAACCTGGAAAAGGGAGGGGTTCCGTCGTAAGAAATGATTTCTCGCATTTCAGTAGTTTCTCTTTGAGTATTAAAAATTTGGGGAAAATTAATCTTAGGAGTAATATTTTCTACGATTAATTCACCAACAGCAGTGGATATTTTTTCTTTTAATTGCTTTTTGATTTTTGAAAATTCCAAAACTGAAAATGTATGCTCATCCAAAATACATCTCACCTTTTTTAAATACTAACAAAATATTTCGCGGTATCTTTTAGAACAATTAAATTAAGATGGAATTTTTTAAGAAATTCTTCCGTGTTAAACTGAAAACTTAAAGGCAGCCAATCTTTTAAATAATCATATACAATTGTAGTCATAACTGCAAATCGATTGGCTAAAAACGAGTTTTCTAATTGTTCTTTCAAAAAAACTGGCAAAGGAATAAAGGTAATAACGACTAGTAAAATTCCCACTATTAAAGAACCTTTAATTAACCCAAACAAAGCCCCTCCTAACCCATCGATCCAGGAAACAAACAATAAGGAGAGTATTTTTTTTAAAAATATTTCAATAATTCTCGCGATTAGATATACCACTAAAAATATTATGGTAAAACCTAATATGTTTGCTACCTCCCCGCTTATTTGACTATGTGAGCTTATATATTCTCCAACCTCTTTAAACCAAAAAATTGCCAGGAAAATTGCAGAAATAACTCCTATTAAATTTATTATCCCTCTAATAATTCCGCGACGTATCCCAATAATCATATTCAATAATATTATTATCATTATCGATACATCTATCAAATTTATAGCATCCATAAATACTTCCTTCTAATTATTCGTTAATATTTGGTTAGCTAGATACGAGATACTATTTGTTTTCTACGCTTTTTTTACTCTCTAATTTTGGCAGAATGTTTAGTAATTAATTGCTCTCTAATTTTTTTATATATATTTTCCACTTCTTGATCGATCAAAGTACGGTCTTCGGCTTGAAAAACCACAGAGTAAGCTAAGCTTTTATAACCATCTCCAATTTGTTTTCCCTTAAATATATCAAACAAAGTTACTTTTTTAATTAATTTTTCATCGATCGATTTTATGGTTTTAATAATATCAGCAGAAAGTATTTCTTCTTTTAATATCAAAGCTAAATCTCTCTGAACAGAAGGATATTTTGGCAAAACACAATATTTTATATCTGAAGGAACATTGGGTAATAAATTTTCAAAATCAATCTCAAACAAATTCACTTTCCCCGGGATACGATAATTGTTTATTACTTCCGGATGTATCTCGCCAAAAATTCCTACTTCTTCTCCTTTTATAATAATTTTACCATTCCGCAGAGGATGAAAAGCAGGATGATTACCGGGAACTACTTCCCAATTTTCTATTTTTAGGCCCTGGAAAACTGTCTCTATTATACCCTTAACATCAAAAATATCTAAAGAAAGTGATTTTTCCCAAACATCTCCCCGACCGGTCTTATTTATTGCTCCGGCTATTATTAATTTCTCATTAGGTAAGGAGTTTGGCTTATCGGGGTAAGGCAAGTATATTTTACCTACTTCAAATATTTTAATCAACTCTACTTGCCGATTGGTATTCCATTTAATAATTTCCAATAAACTTGAAATTAAAGAAGTCCGCATTAAAGAATGATCTCTGGTCAGAGGGTCTTTAATTTTTATGGCATTCCTTAATTTATGCCCTTCGGGTATTCTTATTTTATCAAATGTCTCGTGAGGAATAAAACTATAAGTTATTACTTCATTTAAGCCACGCCCGATCAATATCTCTCTTGCCTGATCAACTACCTTAAGTCGGAAATTTTTTCCCTCCTGGGCAATTGTAGTGTTAAAGAGAGTAGGTTTTATCTTATCATAACCATAAATACGAGCAATTTCCTCAATTATATCTATTTCTCTTTCCACATCTCCCCTAAAAGAAGGAGGAATTACTTTAATGGATTCTCCCTTATCTTCTACTAATTTAAATTCCAATTTATTTAAAATATCAATAATTTTATTTTTTGTCTTAGGTTCATCTTTATCTAAAAGCTGTCCCAGTATTCTACTTACTCTCTTTATCCTTAAATTTATTTTGTTAGGCTGATACAATTTTTCATTTGTGTCGATTTTCCCCGAGCTAATCTTGCCCATAGCAATCTTATTTATTAAATCAGCAGCCCGATCCAGGGCATATATTTGCACTTCTTTATCTATCCCCTTTTCAAACCTGTTTGAGGCCTCGGTTCTTAAGCCAAATTTCGCAGTACTTTTTCTATTATTCACTGGATTAAAATAGGCTGATTCTAAAAATACATTTTTGGTACTCTGTTCAATCTCAGAATGCTTTCCTCCCATTATTCCGGCAAGAGCTATAGGTTCTTCTGTGTCAGCAATAACTAAACTATTAGCCGACAATTGTCTTTCTACATCATCTAAAGTACAGATAGTTTCGTTCGGTCTACTTCTTCGAACTATAATTGTCCTCCCTTTAACTAAATCAAGATCAAAGGCATGAAGCGGCTGTCCTGTTTCCATCAATACAAAATTGGTAATATCTACTATGTTATTTATTGGTCTTGCCCCTAACAATCTTAGCTTCCATTTTAACCATAGGGGCGATTCTTCTATCTTAATATCTTTTATCACTCTTCCGGTATAACGAGGGCATAAATCTTGTGCCTCGATTTTTACAGCAATATCTTTTTCGATTTTTTCGCCCTCTTCTTTTATCTTTATTTCGGGAATTTTAAGCTTATTATTAGTAATTGCACCTACTTCTCTGGCTATTCCGATTACACTCATTAAATCAGGACGATTAGAATGTATTTCAAAATCAAATATAGTGTCGTCAAATTTTATCATTTTCCTTATATCTTCCCCTAAGACAGCTTCTTTTTCTAAAATTAAAATCCCCGGGGATTTCCCTGGTTCAATTCCCAATTCAGAAGCTGAACATAGCATTCCCGAAGACAAAACTCCCCCAAATTTCTTACTTTTAATAATTCCTATTTGAGATAATTTTGCTCCATCTAAAGCAACTGCCACTTTATCAGAAACCTTCATATTTTTTGCCCCACAAATTATTTGAATTGCTTCATTTTTTATATCTACCTGGCAAACAGATAATTTTTTCTTTTCAGGGTGTTGATCTATGGCAATTATCTTACCCACCACTACTTTTTCTATCTCAGTAGATATGTTTTCCATACTCTCTAAAATTATACCGTTTATAGTCAGTCTCTGGGCAAGTTCTTCAGGCGACATATCTATATCAACATATTCTTTTAATAAATTGTAAGAAACCTGCATTTTTTTACCTCCCTGTCTCTATTGTATGCGTATCGCGATTATTTTAAAGTATATAGTATACGGCATTCAGCGTGAGAATAGTTAGCTGGCTAACCAGTTTACCAGTTACCCGGTTAAAGAATTAACACCAAGTCATGCAACCCTAACTAACGTGCTGTTACTATATACTAACGACTATTCACTAACGACTAATTTAAAATTGTTTTAAAAATCTTAAATCATTTTCAAAAAATAAGCGAATATCATTTATGCCATATTTTAGCATAGCAATTCTTTCTGCGCCCATTCCAAAGGCAAAGCCAGAATATTTTTCCGGATCGTATCCTACCATCTTAAAGACTGCCGGATCGGTCTCCCCTGAGCCCATAATCTCTAACCATCCGGTATACCCACAGGACCTACACCCTCTTCCATGGCATAACAGACAAGATACGTCTACTTCTGCACTCGGTTCCGTAAAAGGAAAATAACCCGGCCTAAATCTTACTTTCCTGTCTTTACCAAACATCCTGTGTACAAAAACAGTTAAGACACCTTTTAAATCGCCAAAAGTAATATCCTTATCAACTGCCAGGCCTTCTATCTGATGAAACATAGGGGAATGAGTACTATCCGCAGCATCACGCCTATAACATCTTCCTATAGTAATCATTCTAATCGGGGGTTGTTGTTTTTCCATAACCCTTATTTCCACTGGGGAGGTATGGGTTCGAAGCAAAATTTCTTTATTTATATAAAAAGAATCCTGGTCATCTCTGGCTGGATGGTCTTTGGGAATATTCAGTGCTTCAAAATTATAATAATCTAATTCTACTTCCGGACCCTCTTCTATCTTAAATCCTAAGCTTAAAAATATTTGCTCAATCTCTTTTAAAACCAAATTAATGGGATGAGCAGTTCCTCTATCTAATTTTCTCCCCGGAAGAGTAAGGTCGATACCTTCTCCCTGTAATCTTTTTTCTTTCTCCAGTTTTTCAATTTCTATCTCTTTTGTTTTGAGCAGCTCTTCAATCTCTCTTTTAGCTTGGTTCAATAGCTGCCCGGCTTTTGGCCTTTCTTCCGCAGAAAAACTTCCCAACTTTCTCAACAGGAGAGTAACTATCCCCTTTCTACCTAAATATTCTACTCTTAATTGCTCGATATCTTTTAAATCCTTAACTAAATTTAACTTAGAAACAATTTCTTTTTTAACCCCTTTTATTTGATTTTCCAATAGTATCCCCTCCTCATCGTTAATAGTTCCGATAAAATAAAAAAAGGTTTACAATTTTCTTCGCCTTGTAAAGGGACGAAAATTATAGACCTTCTCCGCGGTACCACCCTTTTTAATCTGCTTTTTATTAAGCAAATCCGTACTCTTACTCCTTATAACAGTGGAGTGCTGGCAAAACTTACTTTTATAATTTCAGCCTGCAGTTCTAAAGTGAATTTCGATTATTATCTAACCAGACTAAATATCAAGTTAGCTATAACCTACTTATCTTTATTATAACTTTTAACGAAAGATATTTTATAGACATAATGTAGGTAAAAATAAATTTAATTTAAGCCTTCTTTGGCTACTTTCACTACACTAACAAATACTTCGTGATTTCTTACTGCTAATTCAGCTAACATTTTCCGATTGATTTCTACCCCTGTAACCTTTAAACCTCTTATAAATTTATTATAAGATATTCCTTCGTTTCTAGCAGCAATACCAATTCTGGTTATCCACAAACTTCTAAAATCTCTTTTTTTCGCTCTTCTATCTCTATAGGCATAAGAAAGCGCCTTCATCATAGCTTCATGAGCAGTACGATAAAGTTTGCTTTTTGCCCCCCAATATCCTTTAGTTAATTTTAATACTTTTTTTCTTCTTCTTCTTGAGGCAACGCTATTTGTCGCTCTTGGCATACCATTCACTCCTTATCTTTTTATATCCGAATTATTCTTTGTGTACTGTCTTTATATTTAATATTATATTATCCTGATAATACTTTAAGGTTTTTAGAAAATATTTAAGAATAAGGTAATAATACTTTAACTTTTTTTACCTCGGCACTACTAACCGTAGTAGCTTTTCTTAGATTTCTCTTACGTTTTGTAGTCTTTTTAGTCAAAAGATGACTTTTATAAGCTTTTGATCTTATTATCTTACCTGAACTACTTACTTTAAATCTTTTCGCTGAACTCTTATGTGTCTTCATTTTAGGCATATGTGTCTAACCTCTTTCCTAGTAATGTTTCATATTATTTGGGTATTAAAACTAAAATCATATTCCGTCCTTCTAACTTTGGTTCCTTTACAACCTTGGCAATTTCTTCGGTATGTTTAGTTATGCGCTCCAATAATTCCCTTCCTAAATCTAAATATCTCATTTCTCGCCCTCTAAACATTATAGTAACTTTTACCTGATTGCCTTCTTCTAAAAATCTAGATAGATTTTTTACTTTAAAATTGTAATCATGTTCTCCAATATTAGGGCGCATCTTTATTTCTTTCATTCCGCCACTTTTCTGTTTCTTATTTCCGTTTCTATTTTTTTTATCCAGTAAGTATTTATATTTTCCGTAATCGATAATTCTACAAACCGGAGGTTTAGCTTCCGGTGCAACTTCAACTAAATCAAGATTGCTCTTTTCGGCAAGTTCAAGACCCTCCTTTTTGCTAACTACTCCTACCTGCTTACCTTCAAAATCTATAAGCATAATATTCTCTGATCTGATTTTTTCATTTATTCTCAACTTTGATTTTGACTTAATTCCTATTTTCCTCCTTTGTGCACTTTAAAGATGAGCAACAGGTCAATTTCTATACAATCTAAATTAGTTTCTTTGGCTCAACTTTGAAATATAATTTTACTAATTTTACTAGAAAAAATATAATTCCTATCCTTCTCTAAAATATACATAATTCTTCATTATTTTTAAAAAAACTATAACATATTATTTTTTTATAGTCAATACATATCTCGTATCGCGTAAGGAAAGAAAAAAGATACTAAACTTTCTATCTAATTAATTAGATAATATAATCGCTTATTCGAATTATATTTACCAGCAAATCTTAAGATAAAGTTTTTTCTTTGATCTCTTTTAAAATATCTTCGATAAACTTGGTTAGTTTTATTTTCCCCAAGTCTCCTTTTCCTCTCTTCCTTACCGAAGCAAAGCCCTCTTCTACTTCCTTATCTCCAAATATCAACATATAAGGTATCTTTTCCATCTCGGCTTTTCTTATCTTGGCGCCAATTTTATCATTAATCTCATCTAATTCTGCCCTTATATTATATTTAACTAACTCATTCATTATATTTTTGCCATACTCAACATGCCTGTCAGCAATAGGTAGTAACCTTACTTGAACAGGGGCTAACCACAAAGGAAATGCTCCCGCATAATTTTCGATAAGTATCCCGATAAATCTCTCTATGCTTCCCAGAACAGTTCGATGCAGCATAACCGGCCTTTCCTTATTCCCTTCTTTATTAATATAATAAAGGTCGAATTTTTCCGGCATAATAAAATCTAACTGGATGGTGCCGCACTGCCAGCTTCTGCCTATGCAATCCTGTAAATGAAAATCTATTTTGGGACCGTAAAATGCCCCATCTCCCTCATTTATAATATAATCTATCTTTTTTTCTTTTAAGGCTTCTTCCAAACTACTGGTAGCCTTTTCCCATATTTCATCAGAACCCATGGCATCTTCCGGTTTAGTGCTTAATTCCACACGATAGGAAAAACCAAAGGTCTTATATATCCTATCAGTTAAATCGATTACTCCTTTTATCTCATCTTTAATCTGCTCAGGAGTCATAAATATATGAGCATCATCCTGGGTAAAACACCTTACCCTGAAGAGTCCGTGAAGCACTCCGGATAATTCATGTCTGTGTACTAACCCTAATTCTCCCATTCTAAGCGGCAAATCTCTGTAACTGTGAAGGGTAGTTTTGTAAATTAAAATTCCTCCGGGACAATTCATAGGTTTAATAGCATAATCTTCCTCATCTATCCTGGTAAAATACATATTTTCCTTATAATGATCCCAATGTCCGGATTTCACCCATAATGATTTATTTAAGATAATCGGGGTTTTGACTTCAGTATAACCACTCTTATAATGTACCTCTTTCCAGTAATCCTCCAGGATATTTCTTAATACCATGCCTTTCGGATGAAAGAAAGGAAAACCGACTCCCTCATCATGAAAGCTGAATAATTCTAAATCTTTCCCTAATTTTCGATGATCTCTCTTTTTTGCTTCTTCAAGTAATTTCAAATAATTATCCAATTCGGATTCTTTGTTGAATGAGGTTCCGTAAATACGCTGCAACATCTTATTTTTTTCATTTCCTCTCCAATATGCGCCGGCAATGCTTAAAAGTTTAAAAGCTTTTAATTTCCCGGTAGAAGGAATATGAGGCCCTCTACACAAATCAATAAAATCGCCCTGCTGGTATAAGCTAACTACATCATCTTCTATATCCTTAAGGAGTTCTACTTTATAATCTTCTTTTTGTTCTTTAAATAATTTCTTAGCCTCTTTTTTGCTTACGTCTATCCTTTTTAGAGGGAGATTTCTATCCACTACCTCTTTCATCTTTTTCTCAATAAGTACTATATCCTCCGGAGTAAAGGAACGGTCTAAATCGAAATCATAGTAAAAGCCATCTTTAATGGCAGGGCCAATGGCTAATTTTACCTGAGGAAATAATTCCTTCACCGCCTGAGCCATAATATGGGAACTGCTATGATGATAAATTTCTTTGCCTTTAGGCGAAGAAAAGGTTATAATCTCAACCCGGTCATTATTCTCAAGGATATAATTTAAATCCTTCTCCACTCCGTTTACTATGCCGGCAATTGCCTCTTTGCCCAATTTTTGACTTATTTTAACAGCAGCATCATGTAAAGTAGCGTCCTTGTTCAATTTTACTTCCGAACCATCTAATAAAATAATTTTAGTCTCAGACATAATATCCACCTCCTTAATAATTAAACAAAAAAACTTCTTGTCCTGTATCAGAAAAGGACGAGAAGTTTAATTTAATAATCTCGCGGTTCCACCTTTTTTAGTTAAAGTTAATCTCTAAGATTAACTTTAACCCGCTTAAAAATATTTTATCGGATATAACCCGCCTAATCCTACACATCTTTTCAGAATTTCAAATTAGGGATTAATGCAAAAAGGGTATTCGATTACACTTTTATGTAGATAGTCCCACCCTTACTAATATCTACTCTCTGTAAAAAAAGGTTAACCTACTGTTTTCTACGCAATCTTATCTTATTTTTAGATTTTAAATGGTGGGCGGTACTGGATTCGAACCAGTGACTTCTTGCGCGTCGAGCAAGCATTCTACCGCTGAATTAACCGCCCATTTTTTGCACTTCTAATCGTCACTCAACAATTATGGAGGCGGCACTCGGATTCGAACCGAGGATGAAGGATTTGCAGTCCTCTGCCTTACCACTTGGCTATGCCGCCACATTTAGTTTTTGTAAAGATGGAGCGGAAAACGGGATTCGAACCCGCGACCCTCGCCTTGGCAAGGCGATGCTCTACCACTGAGCTATTTCCGCAAAAAAGCTGGTGCCGAGACCCAGAATTGAACTGGGGACACGTGGATTTTCAGTCCACTGCTCTACCGACTGAGCTATCTCGGCATTTAAATCGCCCTACATAATTATATTATGAAGAAAGTGGCGGGGCCGACGAGATTTGAACTCGCGATCTCCTGCGTGACAGGCAGGCGTGTTAAACCAAGCTGCACTACGGCCCCACTATAATATTATTAAAAAATGGTAGGCGGAACAGGGCTTGAACCTGTGACCCCTGGCTTGTAAAACCAGTGCTCTACCAACTGAGCTATCCGCCCACTTATTTCTTTTTTTAGTATGCAAGTGATATTATAACATCTCTCTTTTTCTTTGTCTATAATAATATTAGCACAATATTTAGAAATTTTGCAAAAATATTTACATAAACGGCTTGCCGTTTATGTAAATTCACCAATCCGCCAATTTTCCAATTCACCAATTAAATTAGTCGTTAGCGAATAGTCATTAGCTAAAACGGGTTTATAGTTTTCAGTTTTTAGATTTCAGTTCACTGCAAAGGCTTTGTAAACTTTTAACTCGTAATCTGTATTTTAACTGGTAAATTAGCTAATCGGGTAACTGGATAACCATACGTACAAGATACTAGATATGGATTAAACTTCTGGATTCTGATTTCTGTCTTCTGTCTTTTCTTTTCTTCACTATATACTAGATACTATATACTAAATACTATTTTAAAACGGAATATCTTCTTCTGATATTGAAGTGTCTTCATTTATTGGTTCATCGGGAAGGTTCTCTTCGCCCTCTGCGGGACCTTCTTTTCCAGCACCTGTATCTTTCACCAAATCTAAAAACTGTACAGTTCTGGCGTTAATTTCAAAAGAAATTCTCTTGTTTCCTTCTTTATCCTGCCAATTATTAGACCTTAATTCGCCGCTTATAGCTACCCTTCTGCCTTTTTTTAAAAACTGTGAAACATTTTCTGCCTGCTTACCCCAGGTTGTTACATTTATAAAGAGAACTTCCTCAATATTATTTCCTTCCTGATTTCGATACGTTCTGTTTATGGCAATGCCAAATTTACATACCCCTGTCCCGCCGGGTGTATATCTTAATTCCGGGTCTCTAGTTAACCTGCCAATACCGATAAAACTGTTTAAGTCACCAAAAGTAGCCATAATAATATTTCCTCCTTTTTTATTTTATTTTTTTTGTACACCGTACAAGGGGTCAGATTTATCCGATCAGAATTGTTTTAATAATTTTTCTAACGGATTCTATGAATTGAACCCCTACCATTGGAAGAGGGCATCGCAATAGGTTCCTTCTTTGTTTCTGATTACTAATTTCTCTACCTTTTATCTTTCACTATATTCTATATACTAAATACTTATCCTATATGCTATCCTCTGCTTGTTATTTTATCACAATGTTAACCAATTTCCCAGAAACAACAATAACTTTTACAATCTTTTTGCCTTCAATTTTTTCTTGTATTTTTGGCAGAGAAAGTGCTTCCTCTTTTATTTTCTCGTCATCGTAAGATGCCGGAATCGTTAGTTTTCCTCTTAGTTTTCCATTTACCTGGACTACGATTAGCTTTTCCTCTTCTTCTAACATCTTCTTATCATATTTAGGCCAGGAAAGTGTATAAATAATTTCTTTGTTACCCATCTCGTGCCATAGCTCTTCTGAGAAATGAGGAGCAATCGGGCCTAAAAGTCTGACCATCATTTCTAAAGCCTCTTTTAAAACAAAAATATCTCCTTCTTTTCCCTGTTTTTCTTCTGTTTCTAACTGAAATTTATATATTTCATTGACTAATTCCATAATGGCACTAATAGCGGTATTAAAGTGAAATCTTTCTTCGATATCTTCGGTAACCTTTTTAATGGTTTGGTGAGTCTTCTGTCTTATTCTTTTAGCTCCCGCACTTATATCTTCCGGGGAAACTACTTCCTTATTTTTAGGTCTTTTGAAACAATCGATATTATTGTAAATTAACCGCCAAACTCGATTCAAAAATCGAGACGCTCCTTCCATCCCTTTGTCCGTCCATTCCATATCTACTTCCGGAGGGCCGGCAAACAGCATCATTATTCTGGTAGCATCAATACCGAATTTTGAAAATATTTTTCCCGGATTAACTATATTACCTTTTGATTTAGACATTGCTGCCCCGTCTTTGCAGACCATCCCTTGGGTAAAGAGCCTTTTGAAGGGTTCTTTAAAATTGACAAACCCCATATCGTATAAAGCTTTAGTAAAAAACCGGGAATACAATAAATGTAATATAGCATGCTCTACTCCACCGATATACTGGTCTACCGGCATCCAGTATTTTAATTCATCAGCATCAAAAGGAGCGGTATCAATTTTAGGAGAACAAAATCTAAGGTAGTACCAGGAAGAACAGACAAAAGTATCCATAGTGTCTGTTTCTCTTTTAGCTTCCTTACCGCATTTTGGACAAATTGTATTGACGAATTCTTTACTGCTTGACAGTGGGGACATACCTTTAGGTCTGAAATCAACATCTTCCGGAAGTAAAACCGGTAAATCGCTTTCAGGTACAGGAACCATTCCGCAATCAGCACAATAAACTATGGGGATAGGAGCTCCCCAATAACGCTGCCGCGAAATAAGCCAATCTCTTAATCTATAATTAACCTCCCTCTTCCCAGAACCTTTTTTAATCAGATAATCAATTACAATATCTAATGACTTACTACTTGATAAACCGTTAAATTGACCGGAATTAACCATAATGCCTTCCTGATCAAAAGAAGCCTCCATAGTATCAGATGTGACCTTTTTATCCTCTGGTTGAATAACTATTCTGATAGGTAAATTATATTTTTTGGCAAATTCAAAATCCCTTTGGTCATGAGCCGGAACTGCCATTACCGCACCTGTTCCATAGTCCATTAACACATAATTTGCTAACCAGATGGGAATCTCTTCATCATTTAGGGGATTTATTACATATTTACCAGTGAAACATCCTCTTTTTTCCAGCACTCCCGATACTCTATCTATAGCGCTCTCTTTACTCACTTTCTTTTTAAATCTCCGAACTTCATCTTTATAGGGGGAATCTTTTATTATCTCTTCTACTAAAGGGTGTTCGGGAGATAATAGAAAAAAAGTTGCTCCGTAGAGAGTGTCGGGTCGGGTAGTAAAAACCGGGATAGTCTTATCACTCCCTTTTATAGGGAACTCAATTCTTGCTCCTTCACTCCTGCCTATCCAATTTCTCTGCATGGTTAATACTTTTTCCGGCCATTCTTCTAAGCATTCTATATCATCGAGTAATCTCTGGGCATATTCGGTAATCTTGAAAAACCATTGGGATAGCTCTTTTTTGGTAACTTCGGAATCACACCTCCAACATTTTCCGTCTATTACTTGTTCATTGGCTAATACTACATTACAGGAAGGGCACCAGTTAACCACTGCTTTTTTCTTATAAGCTAATCCTTTTTTATATAACTGTAAAAACATCCACTGAGTCCACTTGTAGTAATCCGGATTACAAGTAGCTATTTCTCTATCCCAATCATAACTGATACTCATATTAGTTAGAGTATCTTTCATCTTTTGAATATTGGTTTTAGTCCAGATTGAAGGATGAATTTTATTTTTTATAGCAGCATTCTCTGCGGGCAAACCAAAGGCATCCCAGCCCATAGGGTGCAGGATATTATACCCTTGAGAATGTTTATATCTAGCCACTACATCACCGATAACGTAGTTTTTCACGTGTCCCATGTGGGGTTCGCCCGAAGGATAGGGAAACATTTCCAAAACATAGTATTTCGGTTTTTTAGAATCAACATAAGATTTAAAAAAATTATTTCTCGTCCAATATTCCCGCCATTTTTTTTCTACTTCTTTAAAATTATATCTCTCTTCCATTTTTATCTTCCTCCTTAAAAGTAAAAATCCCGTCTCAGGCAATCAATTAAATTATTACCAGGGACGAGATTTTTCTCGTGGTACCACCCTTGTTTAGTAGATTTTATGTATTATGATTTGGTGGAGCTGGCGGGAATCGAACCCGCGACCTCCTCCACGCCAAGGAGGCGCGCTCCCAACTGCGCTACAGCCCCACATTATCTACTCTTATTAAACAATTAACGCTTGTCAACGTTGTAAACTATATTTAAATCAATATTTTAAATTTAATTTTTCGTTTACAAGACTTGAAGGTGAGTTTAAAGGTGTTTTATCAGCTTTCACCAAATACTGATTCTCTTTTTAAAAATACACCTTTCAGTCCTTCGCTCGGTCTTTTTCTTTCTCGGTTCGTTTTTAGTATAATTGAAAAAAAAATAAAAGTCAAAATAAATTAGTCGTTAGTGAATAGTCGTTAGCCAGAAAAGACAAGATTCCCATTTCCGCGGGAATAACAGAAAGAGGATCGGATTTATCCGACCCCTTGTATTTCTTTTTCTTGGCTATATACTGTTTTTCTATTCACTAACGACTAATATGTCCTGTATTTTCCTTACACTTATTACCCACACCTATACGCTAAACGCTGTACGCTCCACGCTATAAAGGCATATTACAAATACGCCTTTATTCGGTTAGTGAAACTACCTCAACATCTAGCAGGCCTCCCTTGATTTCGATATCTAGTTCAGCATCGCTCTTGCCATATTCCAGACTAATATAAGTCTGGTCATTTATTTTTATAAATCCCCTAATATCTAATTTTACAGCAGGAAAACGTTCAATAATTATTTTAGTTCCAATAGCCGGAGGTATCTTTAAAATTATTTTAGCTGCCCCTGCACTAATATTAACTTTTGATTTTTTAGTCATGTTACCTGAAAAATCAAAAGTATAGCTCCCTGCTCCACCGGTAAAATTCATTTCATTAAAATTTGCATTAGCTAAACCTAACATTTTAATAATAGAGGCACCTGTCTTGATATTAATATTTTTTAAGTCTATAAGATTGGGTTGACTAAATACAATATTAGTTTGACTTGCTCCTGAATTGAGATAAAGATTTTCTATCTGTAAATTAGTTAGGTCAATATCACCGTTATAAGTCGCAGTGTTGATATATAATTGCAGGGGGATACCGAGAGGCAACTTTAAATTCCATATATTTTTATAAGGAAACGGTAAATCAAGGTCTTTCTTAATACTCTGAGATAGGGTTAGGATGCCAGTTTCTCCTAATATTTCATATTGGATATTAGGTTTTAAAATACTTTTATCATATTGAAAATTACCTTCAAATACATCTTCTTGCCCGGAAATTAAGCCCAGTTTTCCTGCCCCAAATTTTACCGTCACTTTTAATGAATCTGCTTCTCCCAAAGGAATAACCCTGTTTTCTCCATTTTCTTTATCTGCCATTGAATCATAAGTAATAATAAAGAAGATAAGGAAAAGCAAAATTAATAAAATATATCTTTTTTTGGTTTTTAATTTCAAATTAATCACCCTTTTAATAAAGATAAATAAAGTGCAGGACAATCTGCTTCGCCCTGCACTTATAGAAACGTTTCTTTCAATTTTTGGTAATTTAATATTAATTCATTTTTTAACTCTATGCTGCTTATGCTCCGTAATAGAATAAGAAATACGCTACCGCTGCAACAATCGCTGCCCACCAATACCATTCCATATTATTCACCTCCTTTTTTTGTAATAATTTTTTATTGCAAATATATAAATAAGTTTATCTCTATATAATAAATTCTATAATCTAATTCAAAAATCCTTCTTTTTTTTAAAAAATATTTTAATTTTTTTTAAAAATTATTTTTTCTCTTCTTCCTCTTCTTCTTTGGCTTGAGCAATTATTTCCTGTACAATATTAGCAGGTACTTCTTCATAGTGGGAAAATTTCAAACGAAAAGTTCCTCTACCTTGAGTAATTGACCTTAAATTTATAGCATATTTGAAAATCTCTGATTGAGGGATCTTGGCTTTAATGACTTGCTTACCACTTGAGGATTCTTCCATACCCATTATCTTGCCTCTTTTACTGTTCAAATCTCCGATTATATCTCCCATATATTCTTTTCGCACTATTACTTCTATATCCATAATAGGTTCTAATAGGATCGGGTTAGCTTCTGCCGCTCCTTTCTTAAAAGCCATCGAACCGGCTACTTTGAAAGCCATTTCTGAAGAATCTACCGGATGATAACTACCGTCATAAACGGAAGCCTTTATATCTACAGTGGGATATCCTGCCAATATTCCTTTTTTCATTGCTCCGATCACACCTTTTTCCACCGCAGGTCGATATTGACGCGGAATTACTCCGCCAACTATTTTATCTACAAATTCAAAACCTTCTCCCCTTCCTCTGGGTTCAAGTTCTAACCAGCAATGTCCGTACTGTCCTCTGCCACCGGACTGTTTCTTATATTTTCCTTCTACTTTAATGCTTCTTTTAATAGTCTCTTTATACCCTACTTTAGGAGTACTCTTTTCCACATCTACCCCAAATTTACTCTCCATGGTATCAATTATTACTTCCAGGTGAGATTCACCCATGCCAGCCAATATGGTTTCCCCGGTATCTTCATTCCGATAAACTTTAACTGTAGGATCTTCATCGATTATCTTGTTTAGAGCGGTACTTAATTTATCCTCATCCCCTTTAGTTTTGGGAGAGATTGCTAGTAACATTATTGGCTCAGGATATTCTATTTTTTCAAATAAAACAGGCTTATCTTTATCGCAGAGAGTATCACCGGTAACAGTGCTCTTAAGTTTAGCTACAGCAGCTATGTCTCCGGCACAAACCTCAGGAATAGAACGTTGATTCTTGCCCTGCATTTTATAAATCTTCCCTACTTTGTTATCTACGCTTTTTGAAGGATTATATATATTTAAATCCTCGGGTAATTTCCCTGAATATACCCTAAAGTAGGTTAAATTTCCCACATAGGGGTCTGCTACAGTTTTAAAAACAAAAGCAGAAAAAGAAGAATCAATAGAATTTTCTATTAATTCTTCTGTAGAAGTTTTTACATTTTCAGCCGCAACTGGGGGCATTTCAGATGGAGAGGGAAGGTATTCTCCTATAAAATCAAGAAGAGGCTCTACTCCCAAATTCATGGTTGCTGAGCCACAAAGAACGGGAACAATCTTACTTGCATTTATCCCTTGTTTTAAACAATTAGCAATCTCCTGGTTAGTCAAAGCTTCTCCGTCCAAATACTTCATTAAAATTTCATCATCAAATTCAGCTACTGCTTCTACCAATTCCTTCCTATAAGATTCTGTCTGTTCTTTCATATCCTGAGGAATTTCTTGTTCTTCAAAGACTGGTTTGTCTTCTCCTGATTTTTTATAAACAATGGCTTTCATCTTTATTAAATCGATTATACCATGGAAATTTTCTTCCTTACCAATGGGTAACTGAACTGAAATTGCGGATGAACCAAAAACCTTATTAATCGTATCTTTTGTTCGGTAAAAATCAGCCCTTTCCCGATCCATTTTATTTATAAAAATAACTCGTGGTAGCTTATATTCGTCGGCAAAATCCCAGACTTTTTCAGTCTGTACTTCTACTCCTGATACTCCACATACAACTACAATAGCACCGTCTACAACTCTAAGGCTTAATTTGGTATCAGTAATAAAATCGAGGTATCCCGGGGTATCAAGAATATTTATCATTAAATCCTTCCAATTTAAATAAGCTAAAGATGAATTGATAGTTATTCCCTTCTTTATTTCTCGGGGGTCATAGTCAGTAGTGGTATTACCTTGTTTGATGTCTCCCAATCTGGTAATCATTCCTGAATCGTAAAGCAAAGCCTCGGTAAGAGAGGTTTTTCCAGAATCACCATGGCCCACCAAGGCAACATTTTTTACTTTATTAATATCATATTTAGCCATACAAACTATATCCTCCTTATCCCTTTCAATTTTATTATATTTGATTACAATTCTATCAGATATATTTAAATATATCAAAGAAATTAACTTATTAAATTAAAATTAAATTATATTTTTCAATATTTCACCAGCATGATAGGAACTGCGCACCAAAGGGGCTGAAGCTACATATTTAAAGCCTAAAGACATCCCTATATTTTGATATTCCTCAAATTTATCAGGATGGATATATTCGCTGACTTTCAAATGGTGAGGAGACGGCTTTAAGTATTGTCCTATAGTTAAAATATCACAATCCACTTCACGTAAATCTTTCATCGCTTTGATAACTTCTTCCTTTTCCTCTCCTAAGCCTACCATAATCCCCGATTTGGAAATAATATTTTTACCCCGAATCTTAACCTGCCTTAACAGCTCCAAAGAACGCTTATAAACCGCTTTTGGTCTTACTAAATTATATAAACGGGTAATCGTTTCGATATTGTGATTTATAACTTCCGGCTGAGCATCTATTACTATTTGGAGTGCTTCCCAGAAACCCTCAAAATCAGGGACTAATACCTCTATAGTACTTTCAGGAAGTATTTTTTTAACCTCTGTAATGGTTTGAGCAAAGTGTTTTGCTCCACCATCCGAAAGGTCGTCTCTGGTTACCGAAGTAACCACTATATGTTTAAGCTTTAGATGTTTAGCGGCCTGGGCAATATGATAGGGTTCCTCCGGGTCTAAGGGGAGTGGTTTACCTTTTTCTACAGCACAGAACTTACAGTTTCGCGTACAGATATTCCCCAATATCATAAAAGTAGCCGTCCCTTCTTTAAAACACTCTCCCCGATTAGGGCATAGGGCACTATCACAAACTGTATGTAAATTCAGTTCTTTTAATAATGAATCCATCCGCTCTAAAACTTTTTGGTCGGGAAATTTTCTTCGTAACCAGTAAAGATGTCCTTTTTCATCAGTCATTTTTTTCTTCCTTAAATAAATTTAGATACAATTCTTTAACAGTTCGGAGCATTTCTTCATTATTTGTTTTCTTTATTAATTCAAACATAAATACCCCCTGGTAATTAATTTCTTTTAAGCCCTTTATAAATCTTTTCCAATCTATATTGCCTTCAAAAGGAAGATAATGGTCATCAATCTTTCCGGAATTATCATGAATATGTAAATGACATAAATAATCTTTTATTTCCGGCAAACACTCTACAACCCCGCTATGATTATAAAGGGAAGAAGTTATGTTGCAATGCCCGGTATCCAGACAGATACCTAAATTTTTAGAATCAAATTTTTTTACTATCTCCAGGATCTCAGGTATGCTATCACCGGTCTTTCCGGGTAAAGTATTTTCTAAAGCAATCTTAATTCCCCACTGTTCACAAAATTTTAATATTTCTTCTAAGCTTTGTTCACTTTTTTCTCGTCGTGCTTTCCTAGTTTTTTCATCTTTAATTTCACTTCCCGGATGAACTACTAAAATCTCTCCTCCTAATCTTAGTAAAGCAAGGGCTGTTTTTTCCACTTCCCGGACAGACCATACCCGATCATATTCTTCAATCAGGGAAATATCTGCTCCGTGAGTAGGCATATGCATTGATATTATTTTTATTCCATTTCTTTTAAATTCTTTAGACATTTCATCTAGATATTTGGGATCATAGTAATTGAAATGTCCTTCTTTCGGTTTTACTTCAAGATATTCTATACCCGCCTCTTTTAACAAAGTTAGTTTCGATTGTAATTGATAATCCTCAAGCGGCATAGTTGATATTCCAAAATTCATTTTTTATCCTCTCTTCTTCTATTTATAGGGAACCCCTTTTAATTCTTCAATATATTTTTGAGCGGCGAAGGCAGCGGTAGCTCCTTCTCCGCAAGCAGTAACCACCTGTCTTAAGATTTTTTTTCTAACATCTCCGCAGGCATAGATACCTTCTTGTGAGGTCATCATATTATCATCAGTCAAAATATAACCCTTTTGATCTAATTTTATTAACTTGTCTAAAAATTTTGAATTGGGTGCATTCCCCACAAAAATAAAAACACCCTGGCAGGGAATTTCCTTTTCTTTACCTGTTTTTTTGTTTTGAATCAAAATGCCTTCTACTTTTTCACTGCCTAATATTTTTGTTACTACTGAATCCCAGGCAAAATATATTTTCTTATTAGCAAAAACTCTTTCCTGTAATATCTTAGTTGCCCTTAATCTATCCCGACGGTGAATAATGGTTACTTCTCGAACAAACTTAGTTAAATATAAAGCTTCTTCAATTGCCGTATCTCCTCCACCAATCACTACTATCTTTTGGTCCTTAAAAAAAGGAGCATCACAGGTAGCACAATAAGATACTCCTCTCCCCCTTAATTCCTCTTCTCCGGGGACTTTTAGTTTACTCGCCTCTGCCCCGGAAGCCAGAATAATAGTTAGGGTTTTATATTCTTGATTATTGATTTTTACTATTTTTACTTTATCTTCCGCGTCTTCTTTTATTTTAAATTCTTCAGCTTCCCCGTATTCTATTTTCAAGCCAAATCGGACAGCCTGCTCCTCCATTTTTTGCATTAATTCAGGTCCTGTAATACCATGAGGGAAGCCAGGATAATTTTCAATAATCTCGGTAAGGATTGCCTGCCCGCCAGGCATGGCTTTTTCAATTAATAAAGTATTCATTCTGGCCCGGCTAAGATAAATACCTGCGGTTAAACCGGCAGGACCGCCTCCGATTATTATGGCATCATAGATTATTTCCTCTTTTGTCTCTTTCTTGCTATTTGTTTTTGGTTTAATCGCTACTACTGACATTTTAAAAATCACCTCCCCATTGGTTAAATAGTTACTTAGTTAATTAGTTTGATATTAATTCATCAATCAGGTAACAATGTATACTCTCTACGCTATTCGCTCTTTCCTTTCACGATATACGACATACAATATACGAAATACTATATACTGTTTTTATTTTTGTTTTATCTTTATCTCAATATCTCCTTTAACAAAACCTTTCAAGGGGGATAAAAGCCCGATAATGGTGTTTTTTACAATTTTCGCTATAAAGGAATTCATCGAAATTATCTTCCCATCTACTTTCACCAAAGTTGAAGGTTCTAAAGAAGGACAATCATCAAGGGTTTTATTTCCCTTAACAATCTCCTGAGCTAAACCATAACAATCTTGATATCCACATCCCCCACAATTCAGGTTAGGTAATTTAAATGATTTATTAATAGCTATTTCTACTATCTTTTTTATATCCTCATCATTTAAAATATTAAAGTCGCAAAGCTTCGGGCTTAACTCCTTAGAAACAAAACCAGCTGTGCAAAGCTGTAATCCATCAAATAATTCAGCCTTTTCGCTTTCCTCTCTTAAGCACACAATTTTGGGAAAAGTTTTTTCCTTTTTAAAACCTTCTATCAGGACAATGTCAGCTTCAAAATATTTTATCATTTCTTCTAAATTCTTTTTGTTCTTTAAAAATATTACTGACTCTTTGGGGGTAATTGCCGCTACCTGGTTTAAGCTCTCTTTGTATTTTGAAGTATCCGAATTGGCCAGATCAAGGTCTTCGTTAATATGTTTTACTACTGCTACTTTGTAGCCTCTTTTAACTAATTCATTGGATAGTTTTAATGTCAAAGTAGTTTTACCACTTTTCTTATATCCTATTATACCGATAACTCTCATTAGCCATTACCTCTTTTTATTAATTATTTTACCACATTTATTATCATCCAGGCAGAAATTAGAAAAAGAAATATAGCATAAATTTTTTTTAATAAAATTTTATCTACTTTTATAGATATCCGGGAACCGGCTTGAGCTCCGGCAAAAACTACTAAAGCCAAAATTAAATAAGCCATTTTAATTTCAAAGTGTCCGGCAAAAAAGTGCCCCCAAAAACCGAATAAAGCAGTTATTCCTACCATAAAACAAGAAGTCCCTACTGCGATCTTCATTGGAAGTCCCAATAATAAAACCATTAAAGGAACTTTTATTATTCCTCCTCCAACTCCTAATAAACCAGCCATTAAACCGGCCAAAGCAGAAAGGGGAATTCCGAATAAAAGATTAACTAAATATTCTTCTTCCCCAAATTTTCTTAGCCAGTAACCCCATTTCCCCTGATTAATAAATTTATCTTGAGTTTCCTTAATAGGTTTTAGCATAAAATACCCGGAAACAATTAGAACTAGAATGAATAATATTTTTAATTCTTTAACTTGAATAAGGGAAGAATAATATCCGCCCACAATGGACATAATAGCAGTTAAAGGTTCAATTATTAAAGCTAACTTCCAATCTATTAATTGAGCTCGATAATATACTAAAGAAGCTGAGATAGAGAGAGCCATAATTATAAAAATACTAATTGCCGCAGCTTGATAAAAAGGAAAACCAAAGGCTAATAAAATGGGGACATAAAGTACTCCGCCACCTATACCGATCATGGAGCTAATACCTGAAGAAATAAAAAATGCCAGGTACATAAAGACTAAGTCTATCATATTTTTTCCTATACTTTAAATAAATTCTTTGTAGCTTTTGAAATTTTCTCTATGCTTATTCCAAAGATGGTCATTTATCTTAAAAAGTATACCATGCCCATTAATATATCAAAGAGGAGTTTAAATATCAAGAATACGAATTGCCTCATATAAAAATCTAAATGAAATTATTTTAATTATAACTTAATCTCCTCTATATTTAAAGAGAAGAATTATCTTTTTTTAATATATGAGGAGGTAAAAAGGGATGTTAACTATGAGGCATAAAAAGGCCGTAACCAGAGAATTAAGAGATCGTTATCGAAGATTATCTAAAAAAGAAAAGACTATTATCTTAAACTGAACCTCCCCCGCTTTACTGGACACCAGGTTAAGAGCTATAATTAAATTAAAGGAGGTTCACTTCCAACCAGTTAGGAAACTGATCAAAAAGGAAAGAATAGGAAGTAAAATTACCAAAACATATGATGAGGCCAAGACCCCTTACCGAAGAGTTCTGGCCTCTCCTGATATTGAAGATGAGATAAAGATGAAATTGAAAAGCCAATATGCTATGCTAAATCCAGCAGAGCTGAAAAGAAAGATAACTAAATTACAAAATAAGCTGCTTAAGTTAAATGCATTAAAACAAAAAGTAAGAGAAGATCTACTAGAAAAAAGTGTGGAATCTTAAAGTAGGTTCGAGTACATTTTTACTTGAGGCATCGATACTTTTTCACTTAGATTTTTGATGAGGCAACGGGCCCCATATATTTTATCTTTTTTTTCTATCAATAAAAAAATAAAAGATTGCCTTTTGCTAATACATAAAGGAAATGGATTCTTATTTTCGCGGGAAATGCGAAAAATATCTTGACAAAAATGTAAATATGTTTAAAATATACAGTTAGAAATCTAAAAGGGAGCTTGATTATGCCAACTTATGAATATAAATGTAAAAAATGCGGAAATATTTTTGAAAAATTCCAATCCATTACAGAAGACCCGATTAAAAAATGTAAAAACTGTGATGGAGAAGTCTATAGATTAATAAGCAAAAATGGGAACTTCATATTAAAAGGCAATGGATATTATAGTACAGATAATCGAAATAGTAGTTATAAATCAGAAAAGAAAAAGTTAGCCGCTCCCTCAATAGAAGGGCAAAAAAAGAAAGAAATTTCCAAAAAGCCAGACTCCAAGATAAAAGAAAATATTAAAGATAAGAAAGATAAGGAAACTTCAGTAAAATAATTTTTTCCACCATATCGGTTTCGCTTTCTTTAATTTCTTCTTCAATTCCAAAATAATATTTTGAGCAGCTATTTCACCTTCTCGAATGCATTGGCCTGATTTAGAAAAATCAGACCAATGAAAACGTCCTATTTTAGGGGTAATTACTACATCAGCAAAAGATAACTGTAATTTTCTTAATTCAGCAGATGTAATTGAATCAGAGCGGAAAAAAATTTCTACGGCATTATCAAATTCAACTCTCTTTTTAATAGTTTGGCCCACATTGACTCCAATAACAAAATTTGCCCCTAACGACTGAGCCGCTTGTATCGGCACTACATCGACTATCCCTCCATCAACTAAGATTTTCTTATCTAATATCACCGGAGGAAACATCCCAGGGATAGAGGAACTCGCTAAAAGAGCATCGAATAATTTTCCTTGATTTAAAATTACTTTTTCCCCCTTTACTAAATCTGCAGCCACTACGGCAAAGGGGATTTTGGTATCTGTAAAAGCTTTATCACCTACTAAATCTTTAATAATTTTCTTTATCTCTTCTCCCTCATCAATATACTTTCTTCTAAGTTCAAGATTAATAATATAACCTTTTTTCAGAAAATCAGACATTTTTTTTAAGAAAAATGGTTTGTCTTTTCTTTCTTTTTCGCTAAAAGAAAAGTCAATATTAAATTCACTAATTTTAGAATATTTCTCTGCAATTTTTTCTATAGCAGAAATATCTTTTTTTAAGGCATATGCTCCCCCGATAATAGCCCCCATTGAGGTGCCGGTAATTAGGTCAATGGGGATATTATCTCTTTCTAAAACTTTTAACACTCCTATATGAGCAAGGCCCCGAGCTCCACCCCCTCCTAAAGCTAATCCTACTTTTAATTTTTCTTTTGCCACTACTTTAAACTCCAATCAATATCTTTAAGTCATTGAATTCCTGCTGTAATTTACCATTTTCTCTAATTAAATCGTTAAGCATATCTATTATTAATAAAGCTTTTTTAATCAATTAAAAATCAACCTCTCGTGGTTTTTTTCCTTTCCAACATTTTCTTGGTAAATTTATCCAAATCTATAATATATCTTTCTACAGTCCCTTCCCCTATCTTTTCCACCTCATCAAAAGCTTTTACTTGAAAGGTTAATCGGTTTTGAAAAATATCAATTAAAGTTGCATCGGCAGTAACCGTCATACCCAAAGGGGTAGCAGCCAAATGAGTAATCGATATTTTGGTGGCTACTGAAACATAACCTTCCGGGAGATTTTTTTTCACTGCATTTATAGCAGCTAAATCCATTAAAGAAACTAACATAGGAGTGGCAAAGGCGGGTGGATTAGGTGTGGCAAATTTTTCTGCCGAATTTTCTTCCTTCACTATTGTTTGAGCTATTCCTTTTAAGCCTTTTTTAAGATTAAATTCTATCATTTTTTTCTTCTCCTTTCTAATTATTATATTGATAAATTTATGCTATATATTTGTTCTTTAAATATAACTTTTTTACTAAATATTATCCTTAAAAATAATGTGGAAATAGCGAAACTAATCAATAATCTTGAAGTCTATTACGTTATTAAAATTTTACCTTAATTTTTTTTTGATATTACTTATCCGGCTGAAGAATTATTTTAATAGAATTTTTTTTCTTTGCTCGCCTGAAACCTTCTTTCCAGTTACTTAAGGGTAATACATCGCTAACCAATTCTTTTAAATTTACTTTCCCTTCGGTTACCAGATTTATTGCCTTGTCCCAGGAAGAAGGTTTCTGAGTACGAGAACCAATAATACTCAGCTCTTTGTCAAATAAGATTTGGTCAAATCTAAGTTTAACCGGTTGGCGAACAATTCCTTCCTGAATATATCTACCTCCTTTCCTTATAAAATTTAATCCATACTCCACAGCTTCAACGGAACCTGAACATTCAAAAACCACATCTACGCCATAACCTACTGTTAATTTCGACAAATAGTTCTCAATATCCTTCTTTTTTATATTAAAAATTTGATTAATTCCAAGTTTTTTTGCTGTAGATAATCTTTTTTCATCACCTTCAATTCCACAAATAATTACTCTCGCTCCTAAGGACTTGGCAATTTGAGCAATTAACAACCCCAAAGGTCCCGGTCCCAATACCAAAACTGTTTCGTGGGGCAATAAATTGGCCTGTTCTATTACTGCATGAACAGCACAAGATAAAGGTTCAAAAAGAGAGGCAGAATTAAAATCAATATGAGGAGGAATTTGGTGGATACTTTCTTTTCTTATCACAAAATATTCAGCAAAAGCCCCGTTCACAGCGGATCCTAACCCTTTACGATGAATACATAAATTATAATCTTTGCTCTGGCAAAATTTACATCGGCCACAAATATAGGCAGTAGTTTCAGTAGTAACCCTGTCTCCTATTTTTATATTTTTTACTTCTTCACCTATTTCTACCACAACCCCGGCAGTTTCGTGTCCTAACACTACGGGAGGTTTTAGTGCTGAATAACCGTAAAGATCGGTTCCACAAATTCCCGTTGCTTCCACTTTGATTTTTACTTCATTCGCTTGTGGAATAGGTTCGGGAATTTCTCTTAATTCTATATCATCTTCACCTTTCCCGTATTTGACTAAAGCTTTCATATCTTCTTTTTACTCCATTTGCAAGACTACAATTCCGTTGTTCGTATCTCGTATCTAGTATCTCGAAAGAAAAATAAATTCAAACGCAAAACCTTTTTTATTTTTTAATATTTCTAACTGTTTGTTTTTTACGAGATACGAACTTAAGGTATCACCGCTATTTTGATGCCTTTATGAGCCAACATCAGCTCTATTACAGTAGATATTTCACTAAGAGGAAATTCGTCGGTAATTAGCGAATCAATATCAATCGCCTTATTGCAAATTAAATTTAAAGCTCTTTTGACATGTCCGGGTGTATGATGAAAAACTCCCTTTATGTTAATTTGGGAATAATGAATTAAACTGGTATCAATAGAAATTTTCGTTCCTCTTTTGCATCCTCCAAAAAGATTCACCGTTCCTCCTTTTCTTACCATCGATATAGTCTGTTCCCAAACCTCTGGTAACCCGACTGCTTCAATTGCTACATCTGCTCCTCTCTTATCTTCAGTAAATTTTTTTACTTCTTCAATGGGATCCTGAACTTTAGAAACATTTATTGCCTTATAGGCCCCCAATTTCATAGCTAATTTTAATCTCTCCTCATGTGTATCAGTTATGATAACTCTTGCTCCCTTCAATTTAACTAGTTGTAAAAACATTAAACCTATCGGACCTGCTCCGTTTATAACCACTGTATCACCTAAATTAATATTTGATTCCTCAACTCCATGGACTACACAAGAGAGAGGCTCCAATAATGCTGCCTCTTTGTAGCTTACTGTCTCAGGAAATAACAATAAATTTTGAGAAACAATTATACCTGGAATTTTTATATATTCTGCAAAAGCACCACTTAATTGAATAAATAAACTATCGCATAAACTATGTTCACCATTTTTACAGTAAAAACAGGAATTACAAGGTGCAGAATTAGCGGCTACTGCTCTCATTCCCGGTGTAAAATTTTTAACCTTACTGCCTACCTTTACTATATCACCGGCAAACTCATGTCCAAAAACAAAAGGCGGATTAAATAAATGATGCCCTCTTAAGTAGGTTTTACGATCTGTCCCACAGGTAAGCGCAGCTCTCACTTTTACCAAAACTTCATCAGGGCGGATATCAGGAATATTAATATCTTCTAATTTTACCTGGTTAGGTGCATAGAATACAGCTGCTTTCATAGTTTTGTTTTTTAAATTTAAATTTTTATTTTCTATATTTTTTGAAATTACAAGTCTCCTCTCGTTTTTCTTTAACTTTTATAGCCAAAATAACTACTAACTCGTATTGACTATCGGGTAAAGAAAAAGAACTAAATTTTACACTAACCTAATTAAATTGTAAAATTAAATCTTATGTGATTTGGTAATTAAAATATTTCTCTTTAGAATTATATTTATGGTATAAGTAAAAATAAATATTTGAATAGGTTCTGCCACCATTCGCGGAGGTATTAATACTTTCCAGGGAAGTCCGAATAAAATATTTAAAAAATATGGTATTAAAATAATAGAAGTTATCACCTGCCCCGCGGTAATAGCTATACCCAAATCAAAAACATTAGGTTCTTCTTTTCTCATTAAAATCAAGATGGTCACTGGAATTACTCCGGTTAAAGCAGAAGTTAGAGTAAAGTGAGGCATATAAACCCCTATAGGATTGATAAAATATCCTAATAGGTCAGAAAAGGTTCCTATCAACCCTCCGGCCAATGGACCAAATATAATACCTCCTAAGATTATGGGTAATCTACCCAGACCGATTCTGATTCCCTCTACTCCTCCAATAGCAATACGTAAACTGGCAATCCGAGTTAAAATTATACTTAAAGCAATTAAAAAACCCATAGTGGTAATCTTATGGGATGATATTTTCATTTAATCTTCCCCTCCTTGATATAGCATTATTATAATAGATATAGCTTTATATCTGCTACATCAAGAAGAGTCTATACAAAAAGCATTTTCGATGTAGCAGCGGACGCGATAACCTACCGCAGGATTAAAGAATTTTCCTATAAAAAACTTTTATCCTTTCGTTTAGAGACAACGTCCCATTCTCTAACACTTAACGCAGGCTACCTACTCTGACAAAATATCCTATTTGTTTTGTATTCAGTTCACCTCCTTTACATGCTGCAATTATTATTTATTAATTAATTACTTTTCTGTATCTATAACTTTTAGAAAATATAAGTTTATCTTCTTTAGTAGACAACAGAAACTAAAATTTTTAATCATTCTTTTTCTAAAAACACCTTGTTCTTTAAAATTCCAATCCCTTCGATTTCTACCTCTACTTTATCCCCTGCTTCCAATTGTCCTACTCCCGAAGGAGTTCCGGTAGCAATTATATCTCCTGGAAATAGAGTCATTATTTTAGAAACAAAACTGACTATCTTATCAACTTTAAAAATCATATTACTAGTGGAAGAATTCTGCATCAGCTGACCATTCTTATAAAGTTTTATTTGAAGATTGTCTGGATTTAAATCAGTAGAAATAAAAGGTCCGATGGGCGCAAAGGTATCAAATGATTTAGCCCTGGTCCACTGCTCATCTTTCTTTTGTAAATCTCGCGCAGTTACATCATTAAAGCAAGTATACCCCAGAATATTTTTAGAGACATCTTCAGGTTCAATATCTTTAACTTTATTTTTAATAATTACTGCTAATTCTGCTTCATAATCTAATTGTTTACTCATCTTGGGATAAATTATATTAGCATCATGAGCAATAAGTGCACTCGGGGGTTTCATAAATATTAACGGCTCATCGGGAATTTTCATCTGAAATTCATTCGCATGATCAAAATAATTTAATCCCACGGCTATTATTTTAGTTGGCACACAGGGGGGTAAAAATGTTATTTCTGATAGAGAATATACATTTTCTGTATTTTTAGGATTATTAAAAATATCACCAACTATTTCTCTAATTATATTATCTTTTTCAAGTAATCCGTGTCTTACATTTCCATTTTGTAAAAATCTCAAATATTTCATAAATGCTCCTTCTATTTTTAAACTAAAATAATATTATTATCCTACCACTTCTTTAAACACTCTTAAGAAATTTTCTCCTAATATTTTTTTGATATCCTTTTCCTTATAACCTCGATTGAGTAACTCTTCAGTGATATTAGGAATTTTTTCAACTCCCTCTAAGCCTAAAGGAAGAGCACCTGTACCATCAAAATCAGAACCTAATCCTACACAATCTATTCCTGCTTTTTCCACCAAATAATCAATGTGTGTTACCACATCTTTTACGGTAGTTTTTCTTTTTTCTTGAGTTAAAAAATTAGGTACAAAGGTTACCCCTATTACTCCACCCTTATCAGCTAAAGCTTTAATTTGCTCATCTTTTAAATTTCGAGGGTGGGAACATAAATTGTAACAATTAGAATGAGAAGCGACAATGGGTGCTTTACTTCTTTTAATCACATCCCAAAAACCAGTCTCTGAAAGGTGAGACACATCAATTAACATCCTCAGGTCATTCATCTCATCTATAACTTTTAATCCAAATTCGGTTAAACCACTACCAGTCCGGGATTCACCAACCCCGTCCGCAATTTGATTTCTTTGATTCCAGGTGAGAGTTAAGAGCCTGACTCCTAATCTATACAATATCCTTAATACTCCTAAATCACCTTCTAAGGCCTCTCCCCCTTCGATGGAAAGGATAGCAGCAATCTTGCCTGCTCTATTTAATTCCTCTATCTGATTATAATTAGTGGCTAAGGATATATCGGTCGGGTTTTTCTCTATTTCTTTATAAAAACAATCAATTAGCTGTAAAGTTCTTTTTAATGACCTATCCGGTTTATAAATGTCTTCTATAAAAACAGCAAAAAACTGGACATCAATTCCTCCTTCTTTCATTCTGGGAATATCCAGATGGCCGGTAGTTGATTTTTTTTCTAAGGTTCTTTTATGGTTCATAACCTCTAAAATAGTATCGCAGTGGCCATCAAATACCATCGCTTTCTGGTGTATCTGTTTTGCTTTGATTAAATGCGTATTAGTTTCGAGCAAATTACTTTCACCTGCTTTCATGATATATAAATTAATTATTACTCGGAAAATTTATTTTTTTAGTAAAAACCATAAAATAATTAAACCTGCTAAAATTAATATAAAGATAATATTATTGTTTTTAGTTTTTGTTTTCGTCCTGATTTTCTTGACTTCTGATAGAGGGGCTTTCCTGTCAATTTCAGCAGCTCTTTTAAAATATTTTACCGCTTCGTTAATTCTTTTTGTTCTTTTGTAAGCTAAACCCAGATTACTGTGAGCAGCGGCATAATCAGGATTTAACTTTAAGGCTTTTTTATATAATTCAATTGACTTCTTATATTCTTTTTCTTCTAAGTAAATATTTCCTAAATTATTATAAGGTTCAGGATATTTTAGATCTAATGCTAAGGCTTTTTCAAGATACAATTTTGCTTTAACAAAATCTCTTAAGCTGGCAAAACAAACTCCTAATTTGTTATAACATCTGGAATCATCCGGCCATTTTTCTAAAACCGTTTCAAACTCTCTGATAGCTTGATTGAAATTACCTTTTTTTAAATAACCTTCAGCTTTCTCAAAATCAATTTTATATTCTTCCTTATCCATAAATCCATTCTCCGAAATAAATTAACTATCTTGTCCTTATTCTATCCCGTAATTAGGCGCCTCTTTGGTAATAATTATATCATGGGGATGACTTTCTCTTAAGCCAGCGGAGGTGATCTGAATAAATTTAGTTTTTTCCTGTAATTCTTTAATGTTTTTCACTCCACAATAACCCATTCCTGCGCGTACTCCACCTAATAATTGATACACACAGGCCGAAAGTAGCCCTCTATAAGAAACTCTTCCTTCAATCCCTTCGGGGACCAGTTTGTCGTCTTCTGCTTCTTCTTGAAAATATCTATCCTTACTACCCTTCTTCATTGCTCCAATCGAACCCATTCCCCGATACTCCTTATAACTTCTCCCTTTGTAAAGCACTACTTCTCCCGGACTTTCTTCTGTTCCGGCAAACAAACTCCCTATCATTGCCGAATCAGCACCCACTGCCAAAGCTTTAGTTATATCACCGGAGTATTTTATACCTCCATCGGCAATAAGAGGAATGTGATATTTTTTAGCTGCCCTTTTGCACTCCTGAATTGCTGAGACCTGGGGCACTCCTACACCGGCAACCACTCTGGTAGTACAGATAGAACCCGGTCCAATCCCCACTTTTATGGCATCAACCCCGGCTTTTATCAAACTTTCCGCTCCCTCAAAAGTTGCTACATTGCCTCCTACTAACTCTATATCAAAATTCCGTTTTATCTCTTTTATAACTTCGATAACCCGGATAGAATGTCCGTGAGCGGTATCGACTACTATGACATCTACTTTGGTATTAACCAAAGCCTCTACCCTCTCCATTGTATCTCGAGATACACCTACGGCAGCACCCACTCTAAGTCTTCCATCGGCATCTTTGCAGGCATTAGGAAATTTCTTGACTTTTTCGATATCCTTTATGGTAATAAGTCCTTTCAAAATGAAATTTTTATTTACTATAGGCAATTTCTCAATTCTATTTTTATGCAATATTTTTTTAGCCTCTTCAAGGGTAGTGCCCAATGGGGCAGTAATCAGATTTTCTTTAGTCATTATTTCTGCTATTTTTAAGCTCTTGTCTTTTTCTTCTAAAAATCTGATATCCCGGTTAGTTAAAATTCCCACTAATTTTTCTTCTTTATTTACAATAGGAATCCCAGAAATATGATATTTAGCCATCAGCTCAATTGCTTCTCCCGCGCTTTTCTCCGGCGAAAGAGAAATGGGCTCTACAATTACTCCACTCTCTGACCTCTTAACCTTATCTACTTCTTCAGCTTGCTCTTCTAAAGACATATTTTTATGAATAATACCAATACCACCTTCCCGGGCAATGGCAATGGCTAATCTCGATTCGGTGACTGTATCCATAGCAGCACTAACCAAAGGGATATTTATATCGATATTTCTACTAAATTTTGTGGAGAGATCAACTTCTTTAGGGAGAATTGCTGATTTTTCGGGAACTAATAAAATATCGTCGAAGGTTAAACCTTCAAAGTTTAAAAATCTTTCTTTTTCCATAATTTTCCTACCTTTATAATTAATCATTAGTGAATAGTAATTCGTATCGCGTATTGCGTATCGAGTATCGCGTTAAAAAAACTAGGATTTAGGTGTAGGGGCACAATGAATTGTGCCCCTCTCTTGTAATTAATAGACAGGCGAGACGCCTGTCCTGCGATTAGTGGTCTATCCAACTGACAAATCCTCTGTTTTCTTTCTTTTCTTCACTATATACTAAATATATACTTTTTTCTATACGCTATCCGCTCTATGCTATTTTTATAATATTACCCCTCTTCAATATCCTTGTCAATTAATCGGAGCATATCATATTTCCCTGGGCCTTTACTTTTTCTTTACTCAATACTCGATACTTTTTTCTTTTTCCCTCTTTACTTTTTTACAAAATGTACTACAATAAAAAAGATTTTATATCTAATTTTTTTTTATGTTATAATAAAAACGTCTTTAAACAAAATAAAAAATTAAAAAATAATTTATTAAACAATTAGTAAGAGGTAAAAATGGATAATCAACCGAAAGAAAATTTAATTAAAAAAATATTATCCTGGAAGGAAAAGAGAGAAGCAATAATCTTAGCCCATGTTTATCAACCAGGTGAAATTCAAGATATTGCCGATTTTACAGGTGATTCGCTCTTCCTCAGCCAGCAAGCAGCTAAGACTCAGGCAAAAGTTATAGTATTTTGCGGAGTTCAGTTTATGGCCGAAACTGCATCTATTCTCTCTCCGGAAAAAATTATTCTACTTCCTGAAATTAAAGCCGGATGCCCCCTAGCCGATATGGCACCAATAGAAAAAGTAAAAAAGAAATTAAAAGAATTGCCTAAAGTAGCAATAATTTCTTATGTAAATTCATCAGCAGTTGTAAAATCTTTAAGTGACTATTGTTGCACTTCTGCCAATGCGGTTCAAATTGTTCAGACAATTCCTGCCGAAAAAGACATTCTGTTTATTCCCGATAAAAATTTAGCTGATTTTACTGCCCGAAAAGCAAAACGAAATATCATCCCCTGGCAAGGTTATTGTCCTGTCCATAATATTTTAACCAAAGAAGATGTCATAAAAGTTAAAAAACTCCACCCTCAAGCCTTGCTCCTAGTTCATCCTGAATGCCGCCCGGAAGTATGTAATCTAGCTGATTATATCGGCAGTACCAGAGGAATTATTGAATTTGCCAGTAATAATCCGGCTAAAGAATATATTATTGGTACAGAACTGGGAATATTTCATCCTTTAAAAAAGAATAACCCGGAAAAAGATTTTTTCCCAGCCTCTGAAAAAATGATTTGTAAAGATATGAAACTTATTACTTTAGAAAAAGTTCTACACTCTCTAAAAAAATTAGAGCCCCGAATAATAGTGCCAGAGAATATAAGAAAAAAATCTCTAAAAGCATTAAATCGAATGATAGAAATTACCTAGTTAATCGGTTACTTGATTAGCTGGTTAAAAGAATTAGCATATAGCTTGAAAACGAAAGGATTAATATAAATGTTTCCACGATATTTAATTAATTTTGACCTATCTAGAATTAGAAAAATTTATACAGATTTTTTGATTGTAGGCTCCGGTATTGCTGGTCTTTATACTTCTTTGAAGCTTTCACCATTAGGTGAAGTGACAATTCTCACAAAAAACAAGTTAACTGAAAGCAATACAGAATATGCTCAGGGAGGTATCGCTGTAGCTTTGGGAGATAAAGATTCACCTTATTTACACATGGAAGATACCCTAAAAGCCGGTGCAAATTTTTGCGACCCTGAAGCTGTAGAAGTTTTAGTGACAGAGGGGCCAAAATGTGTAGAAGAGCTTATTGAAATGGGAACTAAATTTGATAAGATCGAAGGAAAGTTCCAAACGACCCTGGAAGCAGCACATCAAAGACCAAGAATTCTACATGCACAAGGAGATGCAACCGGTGCGGAGATAGAAAGATCTTTATCGGAAAAAGCCAGAAAAGAAGATAGCATAAAAATTGATGAAAATCTTCTGGTCATTGACATCTTAACCGAAAATAATGTCTGTTATGGTTTACTCACCTTAAACAATAAAACCAGTGAATTTGCTGCCTATTTAGCAAAATATACTATCCTGGCCAGTGGTGGATTAGGACAGCTTTTTTCCAATACGACTAATCCTGCCGTGGCTACCGGAGATGGAATTGCTATGGCCTATAGGGGAGGAGCAAAAGTAACAGATTTAGAATTCATTCAATTTCATCCTACTGCCCTCTTTCACCAAGGAAGCCCCAAATTTCTTATTTCTGAAGCGGTTCGAGGGGAAGGGGCTATTTTAAAAAATATTAATGGCGAATCATTTATGCACTCTTATCACCCTCTGGCTGAATTAGCTCCCAGAGATATAGTTGCCCGTGCCATTATTGACCAGATGAAAAAAACTAAAAATGATTACGTTTATTTAGATGCTACTAAAATAAAAGATAAATTTTCCCAACGCTTTCCCACTATCTATAAAAATTGTTTGGCCTTAAATATTGATCCAGAAAAAGAATATATCCCGGTAGCCCCAGCAGCTCACTATACTATGGGAGGCATAAAAACCGATACCTGGGGACAAACTAATTTAACCAATCTTTATGCTTGTGGAGAGTGTACTTCAACGGGAGTGCATGGAGCCAATCGCTTGGCCAGCAACTCACTTTTAGAGGGGCTGGTTTTTGGTAAGAGAATTACCCAAAAAATTAAAAAAAACAATACGTATTATTCTATTGAAAAATTAAAAGAATTAAACCTTTCTTATAATTTCCCTCGAGAAAAATATAAAGAATATGACCCCCTAAAATTAAAACAAGAATTACAAAAACTTATGTGGAATAAAGTAGGAATCATTCGAAACCCCTCTGATTTAAAAAATGTGCGACAAAAAATTAGCGAATGGAAATTTATATTTAAATCAGAACTTAAAACTACTGAAGATTTTGAATTGGCTAATCTTATCATCTTAGCTGATTTGGTCACTAATTCAGCTTTACAGCGTGAAGAAAGCCGGGGAGCACATTACCGCGAGGATTTCCCTGATAGAGATGATATAAACTGGAAGAAACATATTATATATTAACCGATTGACCAATTGACCAATTGGTGAATTAATCTATAAAGAGGTGCTTTAAAGATGGACTTTTCAATAAAAGAAAATATTCTGGTAGACAAAATAATAGAACAAGCTTTATTGGAAGATATCGGCACCGGAGATATTACCACCGAATCTATTATTCCTTCCAAATTAAAAGCCAAAGGGATAATTAAAACCTCAGAGGAAGGTGTAGTTGCGGGTTTAGATGTTGCCTGTCTGGTATTTCAAAAATTAGATTCAGAGATTATTTTTCAAGAAAAAATTAAAGACGGGACAAAAGTTGCTCGGGATAAAGTATTAGCAGAAATTACCGGTCCTGCCCGAATCATTCTCAAGGGGGAGAGAGTTGCCTTAAATTTCCTTCAGCGAATGTCCGGTATAGCCACCATTACCTCTAAATTCTGTCAGGAAGTAAAAGATCTCCCGGTTCGAATAGTTGATACACGTAAAACTACTCCCGGATTACGAATGTTAGAAAAATATGCTGTCCGCATGGGGGGAGGATATAATCACCGCTTCGGCTTATATGATGCTGTATTAATTAAGGATAATCATATAGCAGTGGCTGGAGGAATTAAATCGGCAGTGAATTCTGTCCGAAAACAAATCTCCCACACAGTAAAGATTGAAGTGGAAGTAGAAAACTTATCTCAACTCCAAGAAACTTTAGAGATGAAAATTGATATAGTAATGCTGGATAATATGAATTTAGATACTATGATAGAAGCGGTAAAAATGGTTAAAGATAAAGCCTTAATTGAGGCATCAGGTGGAGTTACTTTAAAAAATGTAAGGGAAATTGCCCAAACAGGAGTAGATTTAATTTCTGTTGGTGCCCTTACCCATTCGGTAAAATCATTGGATATTAGTATGGAAATTGTATAGTGACTAGTTTATTTATTTATCTCATAAACCATCCGCAATCCCTGTAAAGTTAAATAAGGATTAATTTTATCAATCAGTTTACTTTCGTTTCCTATAAATTCCGCCTGGCCACCGGTAGCCACTACTACAGAATCTTCTCCCAGCTCTTTCTTAAATCGCCGGATCAATTCATTAGTTAGTCCTAAATAGCCAAAAAATATTCCCGATTGCATAGCGGAAATAGTATTACTTCCAATAGAATTTTTAGGCTTAATTATTTCTATTTTAGGCAATTTTGCTGTCTTTTCAGCCAAGGCTTCTGCTGATATCTCAATCCCGGGAGCAATAGCTCCTCCCAGATAAACTCCCTCTGTATTCACCGCACAAAATGTAGTGGCTGTTCCAAAATCTACAATTATTACCGGCCCTCCATACAATTTATATGCAGCAATAGCATTAACAATCCTATCTGCCCCCACTTCTTTGGGATTGTCTGTCTTAATATAAATCTCAGTCTTTGTCCCCGGTCCTACAATAATAGGTGAAACTTTAAAATAATCTATAGACATCTTTTTTAATATCCAGGTTACCGGGGGGATGACACAGGAAATAACCACTCCTTTAATATCTGCTAAAGATAATTCAGAATTATCAAGAAGACTTTTCACCAACATACCATATTCATCTTCGGTTTTTTCCAAATTGGTAGAAATTCTCCAATGGCCTAATAATTTCTCTTCTTCATAAACTCCTATCACTGTATGGGTATTACCTACATCTATAACTAAAATCATCGCAATCCCCTCCCCTAAATTATATCCCGTTTTGTCATTTCCGACTGTCTGCCGCCTGCCTGTGCATGTATGCACGCAGACAGGTACCTGCACAGGCAGGCGGAAGCGGGAAAGTGAATAGAGCAGAGGAATGATCAACTCCCCCCTACTCTATAACTTTTTTAATAACCAGCTCTTTTCAAAGCTTTGACTAATATAAATACTAATAATATTGCTACTACCACTTCCGGAGTGCCCTGAACAAAAGCAATGGTCAGACTTACTTTGGCCGGAAGATATCCTCTTAAGGTAGCTAATCCCAATACCCCAATAGTGTTGGTAAGAGTTCCCAGGGCTGCTGCTATTGCACTGTTTTTCCAGAGATATTTGTAAGAATAATAAGCTGCCACTCCGATAAATATTCTGGGTAAAATAGCGATTAGAGGATCGGCGAACATGGGATTAGTAGCATTTAAAAAACTGTAGACTCCGAAGATTAATCCTACTAATGCACCTACTATCGGACCTTCGAGTATCCCTCCTAAGATGGCCGGAATGTGCATAATGGTAGCATGACCGGCTGGAGTTGGAACAGGGATAAACCCCAAACTGGTTACTCCTAAGATAATAGCAATTGCCCCCAGCATGCCGGATATAGCCAGCTGCCGGGTAGTAAGTTTAAATCCTGATAAAGCAGAATCTCTATTCATTTTTTTCACCTCCGTTCTAGTTCCGTCATAAGATACTAGACGAAATACTATTATTTTTATTTACTCCTGGTCTTGCTCTCATATAAGATACAAGCCCCCGGGTAAAGTAATTACTTTACAGTAATAGCTTAAGATACTTTAACAAATATGTCAAGCTAAATTCAGTAATGAGTAATTAGTAATATAAAAAGAGTTAGCCAGTTAGCCGTTTAAGAAAATCAAAAAATAAGATAAAGTAAAGAACATACTTTAATTGGTTAATCAAGACAAATTAGTTGTTAAAGAAGAAAAACCTTTCTTTTCTTTTTTAAACTACCCCACTAAAGTTTGCACTAAAATTAAATACATATCGAGTAAAGACAGTATTGAGTTAAGAAAGGGGGAAAAAATAAATGCAGTAACGATCAGCGTAGTTTTTTCTTTTTCAATACTTTAAGCCGGAAGAAGTCCTCCCTCTCCTTTTCCTCCAACAATTCGGTGATAAACTTCACCAGGGCTTCGTACTTGGGTATCTGAATGTTCTTGAGGGCATTAGCCCTTTTCTGGGTTCTCTTTACCTCTATAGCCAGTTTATACACCGAATCCTCTACTTCTGCCAGTTCATAGAGTAGATATTTCACCTGGTGGAATTTCTGTAGAGCCACATCCAGGGCCGTATTGGTATGATAAAAGCTGTAGTAAGGCTCGATCTCATGCTTTTCATACTTTATTTGAGGTATCTCAACACCCATAACGCTATAGGTAAGAATAGTAAATTCATTAGATTGAGGTATGGATTTAGCCACTTCATAAACTTCATTTATCCCAAGAGTGATGTTGGCCACCGTTAGAGCTTCATACGCATCTTTGAAGATCTCCCGCATTTTTTGCTGATTTTCTTTGGCCCGGTCCATAAACTCCATCATCTTTTTAATGAGCACATTCCTCTTTTTATCCAGAAGATCGTAACCTTTTTTGGAAAAGTCCAGGGATATCTGCGCGGCCATTAGATTGGCCTTAGTTGAAGCAATGTTTTCCTGCATTAAAAATCACTTCCTGAGGTATTTTTTCACCAGGGAAGGGTCTATTCTGGTGAGTTCCTGTTCGGGGAAAATCCTAAGAATCTCCCACATTAGATCCAGCGTCTGATTTATATCCCGACGTTCTTCAAAGTCTTGTTTTGCAAACTTCTCTTCAAACTGCCGCCCAAATTCCATATACTTACGATCTATCTCTGAAAGCTCATCTTCTCCTACGATCTGAGCCAAAGCCCTTATCTCCTGGACTCTGGAGTAGGATGAAAATATTTGGTTGGCCACATCGGGATGGTCTTCCCGGGTGTATTCCTTGCCTATACCATCCTTCATGAGTCGTGACAACGATGAAAGTATATTAATAGGGGGATATATTCCCATCTGATACAGTGACCTATTCAAAACTATTTGCCCCTCAGTGATATACCCGGTTAAATCTGGCACCGGATGAGTGATATCATCATTGGGCATGGTGAGTATAGGTATCTGGGTGATGCTTCCTTTAGAACCCTTCAACATACCTGCCCTTTCATAGAGGCTGGCAAGATCTGAGTAAAGATATCCCGGATATCCCTTCCTGGAGGGCACCTCTTCTCTGGCTGATGAGATCTCCCTCAATGCCTCACAATAACTGGTTATGTCGGTCATTATCACCAACACATGCATATCACATTCAAAGGCAAGATATTCGGCAGCAGTAAGTGCACACCTGGGAGTGATGATCCTCTCCATGACCGGGTCATCGGCCAGATTCAAAAACATGGCCACTTTACCCATGACACCAGCTTCTTCAAAGACCTTTCGGAAAAAGTCAGCTTCGTCGTGCCTTATGCCCATAGCCGCAAAAATTACCACAAAGCTACTGACCTCTTCACTGGAAATCCTAGCTTGTCTTATAATCTGGGCTGCTAACTGATTGTGAGGAAGACCATCTCCCGAAAAAATAGGCAATTTCTGACCTCTGATTAGGGTCATAAGACCATCTATAGAAGAAATCCCGGTCTCAATGTAGTTTCTGGGGTAAAGTCTTGCTACCGGGTTCATGGGCCGGCCATTTATGTTGTAATTTTTGTGGGAATATATCTCTCCACCACCGTCTATAGGCTTTGCAGTACTGCTAAAGACCCTGCCAAGAATTTCCCTTGATATAGGTATCTCCATAGGTTTACCGGAAAAACTTACACTGATATCATTTAAAGAAATGCCCGAGGTCCCTTGAAAAACCTGTATGATAACTTTCCCCCGGTCAATCTGGACTACTTCGCCCATGCGGTGTTCTTTGCCGGACATCTCTATATCAACTATTTCACCATAAACCGCATCTTTGACTTCATCCATGATGATAAGAGGACCTTCAGCTTTTTCTAATTTTAGATATCTAATTTTCATCTGCTACACCTTTTTTGTACAAGTTCTCTATACTGTCATAGTAATGATTTATCCTGTCGGTAAGCTTCTGGAAGAACCCGGATTTTCCCTCAGTAGCGTTGTCTTTCATCCTGATGACATCGGAAATAATTTTCTCATCTTTAACTTTGGAAAAGGGTATGCCCTTTTTTACGCAGGAATATGCCCTCTCATAAAGCTGGTTAATAACCTTTAACATACTATACTGACGGGAAAGAGTCACATAGAAATCCTGCGGGTCGAAGGCATTTTGCTGGAGATATCCAGTCTTTATGACTCTGGCTATCTCCAGTATAACCCTTTGGTCATCGGGCAATACATCCTCTCCTACCAATTTTACAATATCCATGAGCTTGTCCTCTTCCTGAAGGATTCCCATCATTTTAGATCTGAGGGCCATCATGTCCGATGCTACCTTTTCTTTATACCAATCTTTCAGCATGGGAATATAGCTGCTGTAAGATGAAAGCCAATTTATGGAGGGAAAATGCCTGGCATGAGCCAGTTCTCGGTCCAGTGCCAGAAAAGTCCCCACAATCCTCTTGGTTGATTTAGTAACCGGTTCTGAAAAGTCCCCGCCGGCCGGAGAAACCGCTCCGATTATGGTAATAGATCCCTCGGTACCGTTGAGGTTTTTGAAATATCCTGCCCTCTCATAAAATGCTGCCAACCTAGAGGCAAGATATGCGGGATAACCTTCTTCGGCAGGCATCTCCTCAAGTCTGCCGGAAATTTCTCTCAGAGCTTCAGCCCACCTGGAAGTAGAATCAGCCATAACCGCTACATTGTATCCCATATCCCTAAAGTATTCAGCTATGGTAATACCTGTATAAATAGAAGCCTCCCGGGCCGCCACCGGCATATTAGAGGTATTGGCTATTAGTGCTGTTCGGTCCATCAAAGGATTGTCTGTATTAGGATCTTTAAGTTTAGGAAAATCTTCCAGAACTTCGGTCATTTCGTTGCCGCGCTCACCACAACCTATATAAACAATGATGTCAGCATCACTCCACTTGGCTAGCTGGTGCTGTTCGACGGTCTTGCCGGTGCCGAATCCTCCGGGGATAGCAGCAGTACCACCTTTAGCCAGGGGGAAGAAAGTGTCAATGACCCTCTGCCCGGTCACCAGTAGTTTGTCTATAGGCATCCTTTGAGCTATGGGTCTTGGTTGTCTTACAGGCCATTCCTGATACATTTTAAGCTCATACTTTTTACCATCTTCATCCAAAACAACCACTGTATCCTGAATGGTGTAAGAACCGCTTTTTACCGTACTTACTACTTTACCCTTTATTCCTGGAGGAACCATGACTTTGTGAACTATCATAGTTGTCTCCTGAATTTTCGCAAAAACCTCACCGGATTTTAAAATATCTCCCGATTTTACCAGAATCTCCACATCCCAGGACTTTTTCTCGTCTAGGGATATGAGGCCTATGCCCTCAGGGATAAATTTAAATCCCGAATCATATATCTTGGAAAGGGGCCTCTCGATGCCATCAAAGATATTGCCGATAATTCCCGGCCCTAGCTTTAATGAAAGGGGTTTTCCAGTGCCATACACCTTTTCTCCCATTTTGAGGCCTGATGTCTCTTCATATACCTGGATGGTACCCAGATCATTTTCCAGAGAAATGACCTCACCTATAAGTTTTTTTTCACCCACCATCACCATTTCTCGCACCATGAAATCTTCCATATGGTCGGCCCTCACTACAGGGCCATTAATGTATATAATTTTCCCCTGCCCTACCATTTTATTACTCCTTATTTAACCACGAATACAGGATTTCTCCAACCAGCTGGTTGCTCTCTCCCAGAATAGTATTTATAGTGAAATCTATCTCCAGCCTGCCATCGCCACTTTTTACAAAAACTCCGCCGATCAGGCTGTCAACGGTCTCAATTTTATAGGTAGCCTCATCCCGGAAGGACTTGATGGTACTTAAAATAACTTTTTGATTATTTTTAAGGTCATCCCTGCTGAAGCTAAAATTTATAAACTGATCAGCAGAAAACTTGGACAATACTTGCTTTATGGCTTCCTTTAAAAATTTCACATACTCTGCTGTGCCAACAAAAATCCCGGCTCTTTTCTTGACTTCATCCATGATCTTATCTGCAAATTCCTGCCTCTTTTTCAACACTGCCAGGCGCATGGCAGACCGGGTCTTTAAAATCATCTGCTGCTTTTTGGTCTCGGCATCTTTTGTGGCTCTATCAACTACAGTCTTTTTTCTTTCTTCGTTATCCTTTATCATAGTAGTCTTTCGGTCCTCATAACCTTCCACCAGCTTTTTTTGTTTTTGCTGAAAGTCAAATTCTATTTTTTCTGTAACCATCTTCGTGAAAAGAGAAATTTTATCTTCTATAGTATTAGGCATGATATTCTAGTCTCCTCAAATCTTAAGTCCTATGGATTCTCTTATATACCTGGTTAAAAAGTCGGGAGGCCGCCTGGTGCCATGCCTGTCGGGAATCTCAACTATTATGGGAAGGCTGCGAGAAAGCTTCATTTCGTTTAGTTCCAGCTGAACCCTTTCCGCTAATAACTCGGTTATGAGTAGAATTCCTATATCCCGCTTTTCCTTTACCTTTGCTAATTCTTTCAATATGTCTTCCCTTTCGTGGACCACAACTCCTTCTACACCGGATAACCTCATACCGGTCAAGGTATGGGTATTGTCGCTTAGCATAAAGACCTTCATATGGATCCCCCTACAGTCTACCCAGTATCATGATTGAGACAATCAGTCCATATATGGCAATACCTTCGGCTAAACCCACAAATATTAGAGTTTTACCCAGAATATTTGGGTCCTCTGAAACAGCCCCCAGGGCCGAGGAACCTACGGCACCCACTGCATAGCCTGCACCAATCGTGGCAAGTCCGGTGGAAAGTGCTGCTGCTAAAAATCCCATTCCTGATGAAGAATTTGCCGAAGATTCGGCATTGGCGATATCCGGTATCAAGAAAAATAGGAAAACCGCTACCAGTGCAACATAAGTCAATACACCCGCTTTTACTAATTTTCTAATCCTTTTTAAATTAGTTTTATCTTTCTTTATATAAATATAGAACCCTGCGGCCACGGTCAATCCCGAGATGGCCATAGCAATAAACAATACTGCAAACATTCTTAAAACCCCCATTTCAAATTTATAATGTTGTAAAGTTATATTTCGCAATACCAAGGGAAATAACCTTTTTATGATATAAACTTATTCCCCTGCCGACAGATGATATATCTTTTATTTTTACCGGGTCATATTCTATACCATCCCCTCGGTAATATTTGGTAAAGAGCTCGTAATATTCCAGTCTTAAAGCCTGAATGAACACTATCAGTCCTTCTAAAACGATAATGACCACATTTCCTAATACTAATACTGACAGGTTTTCCCATGAGGAGCTCATCATCCTGGCTAAGGTGGCAAAGGCTATATAAAGTCCCACATGGTTCAAAGCAAAAGCTCCCACTCTGATAAAGGATATCGTATTGGAAAGCATGGAAAGAAGAGTCTCTATGACTCCAAACCCCTCTTCTATATAATAATTAGCCGGCGATTCTCTGTAGAGTTTATCGGCATGGGTGAACTTGTTAGATAGAGGCTCTTTAAATACCATCAAAAGAAGAAGACCAACCATGATATAAACCAGTGCCGGCAATATATTACTGTGGGTAACAACAACTCGAAATATTGTATATAACAATATTAAATAAAAGGCAAGTCCTGCTATACCATTTCTGCCGAAAAGACCCTCTTCCATGTTTTTTTCCAGGCTGGAATTTATTATATTGTATATATAACTACTTAAAATAAGTACTATACCAAAAACCACTGCCGCCACCAGCATGACATTGATGTTTGCCATGGGCCTGATGATGAGGGGTGACAGAATTTTCTCAGAGCCGAAAACACTGCCGTAAATAAAACCAAAAACAGTGGAACTTAAACCTATCCTGCTCAAAATTCCTCCCAGACTAGTCTTTTTCCATACAAACTCTAAAATAAGACCGCTAAAAAGCAGTATAAGCCCCTGGCCCACATCACCGAACATCGCTCCAAAGAGAAGCATATAGGTCAAACCGAAAAAGGATGTAGGATCTTTTTCACGGTATGCCGGGGTGCCATACATTTTCACCAAGGTTTCAAAAGGTCTAAATAGTTTTATGTTACTAAGTTTTGTGGGCGGGGTTATGCCCGAACCAGGTTTATTGACATCATCCACCAAAATAATAACCTTGTCCCCGAACTGGCTTTCCAGTTCGGTTTTCAGCTTGGAGACAGTGCTGACAGGCACGAAGCCAAACATAAAAAATAATTTATCACCTATGGCAATCTCTGATTTAAGTTCTTCGATTTTTTTCTCCATTTCCAGCCTGGAATAACCTTTTTTAAATTCTGTAATATATTTTACCCTATAATCTTCCAGAGATTTTTTAAGGGACTCTATCGCCTTTTGTTCCTCATCTATACTTTTGGTAAGCTTCTCCGTAACTTTTAAGGTAGTATCGTTAAATTCTGTGGGTATGGCCAGAACGGCATAATTAAGAGAACTAAAAATCTTCTCCAGGGTTTCCTCCAGGTTTACCGGAGTTATGGAGACCACTATCACATATTTGCCTTCAACCGCCACCTTTAATACTACTGCTGGTATGTTCTCGTAATTCTTCTTGAGCTTATCGTAATTTTCTCTGGAAATCCTGATAAGTCTGAACACAAGGTATTTCATATTAATTAACCGGTTTACATCTAAACTAAACCGGGACAGATATTCAAGGTTATCAATGTACTCTCTTTTTTTATCGATTAAGCGCCCCTTTTCTTCTATCTCATCGGCAGTAGAACGAATCTTATCGTAGATATCCGAAAATTGCTTCATAAAGTCATCATAGTCATAATCCTGGCCCAAAAATTCCATTCTTAATTGGGGTTTTATACTAAAAAGATTGAGTAATAATTTTACCACTTCTTCGTCTTTGGTAAAATCCCGTTTTAAAGAGTAGGGCTTTAGGAAAGGTTCTTCTTCCAAGGCTTCTATGTTTTCTTCACTGGGAGGCAGAAAAAAATCGGTGGAATTCACTCTGACCAGAGCGTTGATCATATGCATACTTCCGTTTAAAGTCACAAAACGTAATACCTTGTTTAAAAGATTATTTTTACCTATAATTCCCATAATTTTCATTTTTTCTACACTCATAAAAATATCTCCTTGAATTTATGACGCTTTCACCAGAAATTTCCTGGCTTCTTCCGGAGGCAGGTTATATCTTATACTCTCGATAATTGAAATGATATCCCTTATTTCAAATTCAAGTGACCACACATATCCTATGGTTTGGATGATGCTCATGGGAAATTTATGGACTAAATCCCTGAGTTTATAATACATAAACCTGTTTATGCGCCTTTCCATATATATATTGGTGGATTTCTCTTCTTCCTTAAACAAAAAACCATAGACCGAATTTAGGGTCATCCTGTAGAGTTCCTCAAGGTTCTTGGTATAACACATATTTTTACGGTCCGTAAAAGTCAGTTTATCTCCAAAATTTATGGTATAGTTTAGAAGCTCTTCAGGCAACAGGTCGTAAAATCTTTTACCCCGGTATATCCATTGAATATTATACAGGTCAGCTACCATGCCTTCCCATTTCTTCAGAATTTTTCTGTCTTCTTCGGATATATTTAGTTTTCGGCTTTGAATGATGCTAAAATAACCCATATCCAGAGCCATCTCAAACCTGAAAAGATTTTCTCTCCTACCATCGACCAGGGGCATCAAAAATTCAAAAAACTTCGAACCTTCCAAAGCATATATCAAGTCCCTAATCGTCCTTGATTTGAAAAGCTTCTCAGGGCTAACTTGGCTGTATTTACCTAAAAAGGAGAGGGATTTTTCAATTGTTTCCGGTTCCTTGCCGTTGAAAATGCTTCTGGCCAGAACTTTTAAATCCTCTATCTCGTATTTTATATAAAGCGAACGGATAAGATCCTTGTAATCATCCCGGAAATAATGGATAAGTTTATCCATATTTTTGATCATATTGCGCTTTAGAATGTCTTCCAGATCTCTCCTGCTGACAGTGTCAAGGTGAATTTCTCCTAATAGCTTGCCATAATAAATGTTCTCTTTTAAATAACTGGCAGCATCGGGCACGGACTTTTTCTTCAGCATGTTCAAGTAGTCATCCCGCTTTAAAAACTCTCCTTCCAGCGCCCTTATCTTGGTATTTACAGCAGCATATATAGTAACCTTATCCATGGCTTTCCCTATTAATATCAAAAATCCGCTTCAATATTTCATCCGTAATATTTTTTAGGGATTTTTCAAATTTCAGCTCCATATTTTCCAGGACTTCCTTAGTATTCAATTTCAGCTGATCAACTTCCTGTTGACCTTCTTGCAGTATCTTTTTTGTAGATTTCTTGGTTTCGTCTTCTATCTGGCTTGCATAATCCTTAAGAATTTTCTGTTCTTCTTCTTTGTATCGGCCTTCCAGTTCCACCAGCTGTTTTTTCCTTCTTGCGCTTATATCAACTGCTCTGGTATCGAGCTCGATGAGTTTTTCTATTATTGTTTGCTCTTCCAAAATACCACCTTCTTTAAAGTTTTAAAATTCCCAAAAAGAGTTTAAAACCTACCCGCAGGGGACAGGCCTATTTAAAAAGCAATTACCTTTTGACTAATTTTAAGTATATTACTACTAAGCTGCAAAGTCAATTTTTCGAAGTACAATTGTCTTTTAAGAATTAAAAGTGCACTGTTTTTTGATAATTTAAAATTCAAAAGTGCACTACCGAAAAACAGTAAACAGTAAAAAGATGTAAACTTGATTTTAAGGATATTGAATCGGTTTCCTACAGGTCTGGTATTATAGGAGATATTTTAGGATATGGAACTATTTATCTTAACAAAATCTCCGATAAAAAAATTATAAAATCTACTTACCTTCCGAATCCCAAATATTATGCTGAAATGATTAGATCGCGTCTCAAGAGCAATAGGAATAAAAAAATAAAATTGAATAATGATGTTTCTGAATTGATCCATCAGGGAGAGAACCTGAATACAGAGTTTAAACGTTCGCTCAGATGGGACATAAAGCTAAATAAAGTAAATAAGGATTTGGAAAAAGCGGTTATGAGAATAATTTGTGGATTTATGAATGTTGAAGGTGGAATTTTACTCATAGGAGTTGGTGATGACGGCATTATAGAAGGGCTTGAAAGTGATTATAAGACATTTAAAAATATGGTAAGGATTATTTTGAAGGTTACTTGTACCAGATATTTGGTCTTATGGTTGGCAAAGAATATATGAATTTAATTGATATTGCTTTTTATGATTTTGAAGGGAAAAATGTATGCTTGATTCATGTTCCAGCAAGTGATGAACCAATCTACTTGAAAACTGACAATCAGGAGGTTTTTTATGTTAGGACAGGCAACACGACACAACCTTTGGCTGTAAGGGAAGCAAATAAATATATTTTTTAACAAATTTAAGAATAAAGGTAAAGACTAAGTTTATTTCATCTGATAGCAGTTATGTAATCTGCTTCTACTTTGTTTGCCTAAACCCTTTCCTTCGGTCGGCTTTATATATTCCCAATATGTAATAGAAAATAAGGAGGAACACAAATTATGAGTAGAAAAAAAACTATGGGTCTGTGGGCCGCAATATCTATTGGAGTTGGCGGAATGATAGGTGCAGGTATTTTCTCTATATTAGGAATTACCTGCCAGATTATATATGGCTTAATTCGCTCACTTAAATGTTTTGCATTTCGTGAACAAGCGAAACATTTCTAATAAAAATTTAAGGGGCATTAAAGAAAACGAAAAAGAATGTTCCTATCTTAGCGTAAAATAGAAAATAAAATACATCTGTTTGATATTGGCAATAAGTACTATTGCTTTAATAATTATTATATCAATTTCACCTAAAACAGCTACTAATTAAAGCATGATTGATTTTTAAAAATTCAATGGTTATTCCACTGGTGATAGATACGGCAAAGGCGTCCATCGCTAATCCAAATGCGATAAATACAATT
>DASRMF010000029.1:0-3545 GCA_035648055.1 Atribacterota bacterium | reverse complement strand
CCTCCTTTTATATATATGACAAGTTTCGAGGTTATGTTTCACTGTTTAAAATGTCTTTTTATCATTTATTTTGATTTCCTTGACATTTTCATAACCATGTTTATACTTTTTTTATTCTATCATTATTTTATGAAATTGGGAAGGCCCTGTTTCTTTTCTAAGAGCATCTCAAAATTATCTTTAATTATAACATAGGTAAGATTTTTAGCACATATTTTGAAGCAAAGTTTAAAAGGTTAGTCTTCAACTGTGCTATCCGGATAATCTTCACCTCAATTTCTGTTAAATTCCGAAACTTCGCTTTAAGAAGTAAATATGAAATGTCTTACTATTATTTTTTAAGGCTTACAAAACTCCATTCCTGCCACCATATCGGATTCTTTGCATGCTGCCGAAGATAAGGAGAACTTGATTTATCAAGATTATTTCTATATAAATCTAACATAGTCATTCCCCATTTCTAATTATTGTACTTTCCCAACAGGTGCCATATAAATGGTAAATTCTTCATCACCGTCGATTCCAAGCACATTGTCGGCAAATTCCTGGTCATAAGCTGCAATGGCACAGGTGCCGGCACCAATGGCTTCACAGGCCAGGTAGAGATTTTGACAAACATGACCGGCATCAATAGCTATCACTTTATAAGATGCCTTGCCATATCGCCATTCCATGCGCGCTGGTATGGTTGTCCAAATGAAAGTCACTGCACTTTTACCCACAAAAGATTGACCTAATGCCGCCCGGCTTATCAAGTCCTCAAGATGTTCATGTTTTTTAAATTCAACCAGCTGATGGCTCATGGGTAAATAACGATAAATTGCCTTCGGTATTCCTTCCACACGGAAAATCGCAACATAAGTCTCCAGTGCATGCCTGCATCCAGCCGATGGAACGGTTCTGAAATTTCTAATAGCAGATTTTTTTCCCCGAAGACCTTGAGTTGCCCATAGAAGAAAAGAAAGCTCTTCGAATTTTATTGCATCTTCCTTATAAGACCTTCTCGATTTCCTTTTGGCAATCGCAGTTTCAACACTTGTCTCATGAATTGATTTCCATTCACCCGGCTTAATAAGTGTAATTTTTTTGTCTTCAGGGTTACACGGCTTTTCTGTTGGCGGTGGCTTGATGCCTCTGCTCTGGTCTGTGGTCGAAAAATCAATGGTTTTCCGAATACTATCCTTTAGAAAGTTTCTATAATTTTCAATCATGGAAAATCCTCCTTCAGATAACAGTTAAGATTTAGATAATTAATAAAATCACACTATCGATATTTTTGTTCTTTATTTTATATTACGACATATTCTACTCGAATCCTTTTTTATAAAAAATAAATGCAACAAAAGATCTACCCCTGTCGTGCAATGTCCCCTATTGCACGACAAAGGATCAATCCTCTGCCCTGTCGTTAACATGCTGTGAAAATGAGTATTAATGAATTTGGCTTACTATTCGAAAAGCTTCATGTATTGGCCATATCCTTCTTTTTCTAAATCTTCTTTGGGTATAAAACGAAGGGCAGCTGAATTCATACAATAGCGAAGACCTGTGGGTGCAGGTCCATCACTAAATACATGACCGAGATGAGAATCTGCATCTTTGCTCCTTACTTCCGTTCTGCTCATAGATAAACCGTTATCTTCTTTTTCTAAAATATTCTCCGGTTCGAGTGGTTTGGTAAAGCTTGGCCAGCCTGTTCCCGAATCAAACTTATCAAGAGAACTAAAAAGTGGTTCACCGGATACAACATCCACATAAATACCTTCTTTCTTATTGTCCCAATATTCATTGTCAAAGGCCCTTTCTGTACCGCATGACTGTGTTACGTCAAACTGTAAGGGGGTCAATGTATCTTTCAGCTCTTCATCCGAAGGTTTCTCAAACTTACTCTCATTATTATCAGTCGTATCTTCCCAGGTCGATTGAAGATAGGCTTCCCGTCCTGAACCAGCACGATATGATTTATATCTGATGGGGGCTTTCTGGTAATAATCCTGATGATAATCCTCCGCCACATAGAATATGGATGCCGGTATTATTTCTGTAACAATATCCACTTGAAACTTGCCTGACCCTTGTAATTTTTCTTTGGACTCTTCTGCCAGCCGTTTTTGTTCTTCGCTGTGATAAAAGACAGCAGTCTTATATTGTTCCCCTCTATCTGCAAACTGACCCCTGATATCGGTAGGATTTATCTGCCGCCAGAAAACATCAAGTAACTCGGCATAAGTAATGATTGAAGGGTCAAAGGTAATTTGTATAGCTTCAAAATGACCGGTCTTTCCGGTGGTGACCTCTTCATAGGTTGGATTCTCCTTATGTCCACCGGTATAACCCGCTAAAACTTCCGTAACGCCATCTAATTCTTGAAAAGGAGATTCCATACACCAAAAACAACCGCCTGCAAAGGTGGCTTTTTCCATTTTACTTTCCTCCTCGTTTTTTATTATAGTATTATCTTGTCCATTTACCAAAAGGACAAAACAGATACCAATTAAAATAATAACTATTACCATTAAATTTCTTAACTTTACTTTCATTTTAAAATCCTCCTTTAATTATAGTTATTCTACACATTTTCTAATTTATATATCACCATTCTAAATAATTGAAAATTTAATCCTATTTGCTTTTGTAAACTAATTATATTATTATCAGGGAAGAAAGTATGTAACCAATGTTACCAAATTATTCTTTTTTTGAAAGGTTGTATATGGAAGAATTATCAGATTTCCTAAAGCAGTGTATTTTATTTAAGGATATGAATTATGTGGATATTGATAATTTTCTGAAGGTATCTAATTTTACTATTAAAAAATATCTAAAGGGAAATTTGGTTGTCCTCGAAGATAGTACATGTGAAGAATTGGGAATTTTACGAAAGGGCTTATTGGAAGTGCAATCCCTCTATCCTTCAGGTAAATCACTGACCCTAAACCGATTAGAATCAGCCGAAATATTTGGAGAAATCATCCTTTTTTCTAAATCAAATAAATTTCCTTCTACTATTAAAGCAATTGAGGACTCAGAAATAATGTTTATAAAGAAAGCAAATCTGATGAACTGTTTATCCAATTGTCATCGGTTCATGGAAAATTTTCTAACACTGCTTTCTGACAGGCTATTCATGTTAAACAAAAAGATTAAAATGCTCACTATGGAAAATATCAGGCAAAAAATCGGTGATTTTTTAAGTGAAGAATATAAAAAACAGAAAACCCTTATTATAAAAGTACCTCTCTCCAGACAGGAGATGGCTGAGCACATGGGGATTCAAAGGCCTTCACTATCCAGAGAATTAAGCAAAATGAGGAAAGAAGGTATCATTGAATTTGACAAAGAGTTTATTGTGATTAAAGATTTAGATGATTTAAATAACCTTTAACCACTTATTTTTAAAATTGTTCTTCTTCTTATTTTATATTTTCAACCAATTGTATTTTTACTCCATTTGGGTCGAGTACATATATAAATTTAATCGAAGGATTTGGTTGAAATGGTCCCGAATGTATGGGGATATTTTTTTTCTTCAATATCTCACTCAT
>DASRMF010000028.1:0-2374 GCA_035648055.1 Atribacterota bacterium | reverse complement strand
TAAGGGGGCGATAGCCCTGTATTTTAAGTAAAATAAGGTCATATGAGCTTAAAATAAGAATAAATATAATTGTTATTCTTGTTTTAAGCTCAAAAACCTTAAATTTTTTTAAGATTTAAAAAATCATTGCTAAATACAATTATTTATAACACAGCCTCGAAAGAGGGAATCCATCTTTTTCTATCTTGTAACTTTTTTCTTAACTGAATGCTAGATACTAACGACTATATACTATTTAAACGACTATATACTATTTATTGGAGTTTAATGCCAATGGAACAAGAAGAATTAACTTTACCAAAATTTAATCAATCAATCTGGACAGACGCTATTGAAGTAGTAATTATCACTATGATTGTTTTAATACCTACTATTTTTTACCCTCGCGTAATTGATATATTCCATCCAATAAAAACTCTTACTTTTTCTCTTTTAGTAATAATCGGTTTAACGCTCTGGGGGTTTAATGTATTAAAGAAAGAAGAATTTAAAATTATTTCAAATCCTCTTAATATTCCTGTTTTATCTTTTATAATTATCTGTGTTCTCTCTTTAATTTGGTCTGACAGTCCTTTTATCAGTCTAAAAGAGCTACCTCTTTTTTTGGCAGGTCCCTTATTATATTTTATTATAGTTAACAATATTTATAATGAGCGGCAAATTAATCGAATAATTGGCAGCGTGTTGATTGTCGGTGCCCTCTTCGGAATATATGGAATTTTACAATATAATGGTATTGATTTTTCCTTCTGGATTGGTAATTATGGAAGGGGAAAGGTCTTTGGACTTTTTGGAAATGCCGGTTATTTTGCCGGATATTTGATGTTTCCTTTGCCAATCGCAATAGCTCTTTTTTTTGTTTGCAACAATAAAATTAAAAAAATCCTGCTATTAATCGCGATTCTGGCTATGAGCGGTGCTCTGCTGGCGACTCTTACCCGGGGGTCTTATCTGGCTTTGGGAATTTCTTCGATTATTATGTTTCTTCTTTTTCTATCATCTCACGGCAGTTTTTTTATTAAAGAAAATAAAAAAATATTTACTATTATCTTAATAGCAGTACTTGTGACAACTTTTCTACTCGTAATTCCCAGTCCTTTAAATAAGCAAGGTTCAGTAATTTCCAAAATTAAGAGCAGAATTTCGGTTACCCAGCTTTCCAAAGATTCTTCTCTTAAAAGAAGAGAAGCAATATGGGGATTTAGCACACTTATGATTAAAGACCGGCCTTTGCTCGGTTCAGGACTGGGGACTTTTAAATATAATACCTTAAGATATCAGGCAAAATTCTTTGACCTGGGGCAAAACCGAACGATTTACCCTTACGGCATTGCAGATAAAGCACATAATGAATATCTACAATTAGGGGCAGAGCTGGGGTTAATCGGATTAGGAATATTTTTATGGCTGATAATCAGCTATTTTAATTTCGGAATAAAAAAATTGAGATGTATAGAAAATAAATATAAACAGGGGATTATAATTGGATTAATGGGGAGTGTAGTTGCTTTTTTAGTAGATGGCTTATTCTGGTTTCCCCTACGCCTGCCAACTAATACTGCCATGTTTTGGTTAGTATTAGGTCTTACTGTAGTAACCATTAAAACAGAAGTTAACGCAGATAAAACTAATTTAAAACAAAAGGATTTTGATATAGCAGAAAAAAAAGTAGAAAACATTAGTTCTGATAAAAAACAGAAAAAAGCAGAAGATAAAGATAGTGATAATATCTATCGATTTAAACCTCTTTTATATTTATCCATAATCTTGTTAGTTATAATTCTAAGCATAACTATTGCCCGCCCATTGATTGCTCAAACTTATTGGTATAAAGGTTTTAAAGAGATTGAAAAAGAAAATTGGGATAATGCTATTAAAATATACGAGGAAGCTTTAAGATGGGATCCATATTTGGGCCCCATATATTACGATATAGGAAAAATATTGCAAAATAAAAATTTATATGGTGTAGCTAGGGAATACTTAGAAAAAGCGGAAAAATATATTGACCATCCTGATTTACCTTTGGATTTAGCCATTAATTATCTGAAAAGTGGAAAGCTGGATGAGGCTGCGATTAAACTAAAACAAGCTATTTCCTATCAACCTGATGAGAAATCAATGCTTCCTGTATATGCCGAATTGGGAAATACCTATTTACAATTAAAAAGATACAAACCGGCAGAGATAGCTTTTAAAAACGTCCTAAAAATTAATTCAAATTATGTTAATGCTCATTATGGGTTGGCGGGAGCCTACTTAAATCAGAACAAGATTGTGCAGGCACTGGCTGAATTACAAAAAGTAATCGAACTTGCCCCGGATAGTCAGGAAGCAAATTATGCCCAAAGCATTATACAGCAAATCGCTCAGG
>DASRMF010000027.1:0-8849 GCA_035648055.1 Atribacterota bacterium | reverse complement strand
GCCTCTTTACCAGTCATTATACCATTAGAGGTAGAAATTATAGCGATCCCAAGACCGCCTAATACTTCTGGTATCTCGTCTTTTTTTACATAGACTCTCAACCCAGGCTTACTAATTCTTTTAAGATTATTAATGGTCTTTTCTTTATTAACATATTTTAAATAGATGGTTAATTGACCTTGTTTGCTATCCGCTCTATATCTATAATCTCTAATAAAACCTTCGTCTTTCAATATACGAGAAACTTCTAATTTTAACTTTGATGATGGTACAATTAAAGAATCATGCCGCACCTTGTTGGCATTTCGAATTCTAGTTAGCATATCAGCAACAGGATCCGTTACAACACTCATATATAATATCCTCCTCTCTTTTAACTCCAACTCATTATAGTAGACTTCGTTAAATATATCTTTACCAGCTTGACTTAGTGACCCCTGGCAATTCTCCCTTATGGGCCATTGTTCTGAAACATATTCTGCATATACCAAATTTTCGCATATAGCCTCGAGGTCTTCCGCAAATATTACAACGAAAATATTTCCTTACTTTGTATCTAGGTTCTTTTTTAGCTTTTACTACTAGGGCTGTTTTAGCCACACTATTTCCTCCTTTTTAGTACAGAATATGACTTACTTATTTCTAGAATTATAGCGTTTACGCTTTTCACTTTGCGTTTTTAGTTTTTTGTTTTATCCTATACGCTCTACGCTATTTTTTAAAAGGAGCACCCATTAATTCTAAAAGGGCTTTCCCTTCTTCGTCATTTAAGGCACTTGTTACAATGGTAATATTCATTCCTAAAGTATTGGTAACCTGATCATAATTTATCTCGGGAAAAATTAACTGTTCTTTTACACCTATAGTATAATTCCCTCTCCCATCAAAAGAATCTGAGGGAATACCTCTAAAATCTCGAATTCTGGCGATAGCTATATTAATAAACTTATCTAAGAATTCATACATTCTATCACTCCGTAAAGTAACTTTGCAACCTATTGGCATATCCTTTCTAACTCCAAAATTAGATATAGATTTTTTGGCCCGAGTAATGATAGGTTTTTGTCCGCTAATAACAGCTAATCCCTTGACTGCTTCATCCATAATTTTTGAGTCTTTTGTAGCACTTCCTAACCCAATATTAATTACTGTTTTCTGCAATCTGGGAACGGCCATCACGCTTTTATATTTAAACTTTTTCATCATCTCTGGCACAACTTGTTTCAAATATTTATCTTTCAATCGGGGCATAGTTCAACCTCCTAAACCTTGTCTATTATTTCTCCACATTTTTTACACACTCTCACTCTTTTGCCCTCTTTAATCCTCTCTCTTCTAATGGCAGTAGGCTTATTACATTTATTGCAAATTAATCTGATGTTAGAAATATGCAATGCGCCTTCCTGTTTAATTATTCCGCCCTGAGGAGATTTTTGGGTAGGTTTAGAGTGCTTCTTTAAAAAATTAACACCTTCAACTATCACTTGCGTCTTCTTAGGAAAAATACGAACAATTTTTCCTTTTTTGCCTTTATCTTCTCCGATGATAATTAATACTTTATCACCTTTTTTAAAACCAATTTTACCGTTAACCAAATTGCTATCCCTCCTTTTTATACTACCTCAGGCGCTAGTGAAATTATCTTCATAAAATTTTTATTTCTTAATTCTCGAGCAACTGGTCCAAATATTCTTGTTCCAACCGGTTCATTCTGATTACTAATAACAACTGCTGCATTATCGTCAAACCTAATATAAGAACCATCTGATCGGCCAAGTTCTTTCCTGGTTCTTACAACAACTGCCTTAACAACTTCACCTTTTTTGCAGGTTCCTCCCACTGCTGCAACCTTAACTGAGGCAACAATAATGTCTCCTATTCTAGCATATCTCCTACGGGAACCGCCTAAAACTTTTATACATTGTATTTCTTTAGCACCCGAATTATCCGCAACAAATAAACGTGTTTGCATCTGTATCATTTTAACTACCCTCTCTCCCTAATCATAATTAGTATATAGACGTTAGTCGTTAGTATTTAGTTATCAATTACTAGTTAGTTTACCGGTTATTACTAATCACACGTTACTTTATTCTATTTACTAAATACTATTCACTATTTAATTTGAATTCCTTTATTTCGTTTTTTCTAGTATTTCCGTAACTCTCCATCTTTTTCTTTTACTTAAAGGTCGAGTTTCAGCAATTTTTACTTTATCACCGATGTTACAGATATCTTTTTCATCATGTGCCATAAATTTACTTGATTTTTTTATCCTTTTTTTGTAAAGAGGATGTGATACCAGGTATTCAACTTTTACCACTACGCTCTTTTCCATACCATCACTTACAACTTTTCCAATTTTTGTTTTAATTTTTTTCCCGGACAGCATTTAACCCTCCTTTTTATCTTAATTTAATTTACTTTTTTCTAATTCAATTTCTCTTAAAATTGTTTTTGCTCTAGCAATATTATGTCTTACTTCTTTTATTCTCATAGAATTACCTAACTGTCCTGTAACAACTTGAAATCTCAAACTAAATAATTCGTCTTTAAAATCAGTTAGCTTCTTTTGTAATTCTTCTAATGACAAATCTCTTAATTCATTAGCTTTCATTTATCCCACCACCTGTTCGTCTCTGGAAAGAAAACGAGTTTTTATGGGTAACTTATGAGCGGCTAGCCGCATCGCTTCCTTAGCTAAACTTAGTTCGACTCCGCCTAATTCAAATAATACCTTTCCCGGTCTTACTACTGCCACCCAATGGTCGGGGGCTCCTTTTCCTTTGCCCATCCTGGTTTCTGCTGGTTTTTTAGTCACTGATTTATCGGGAAACATTCTTACCCAAACTTTTCCACCCCTTTTTACTGCATGAGTAATGGCAACCCGTGCCGCTTCTATCTGGGCACTGGTTATCCAATGAGGTTCTAATGCCTGTAAACCAAAATCTCCAAATGCAATAAAATTTCCTTTTTGGGCACATCCTTTCATGACTCCTCTGTGTGTTTTCCGATATTTTGTTCTAGCTGGTTGTAACATCTTTCTGTGCTCCTTCTCTACTTAATTCTTCTATTTTCTTGCCAGTTAAAATTTTGTCTACTTCTTTCTGGTTAGATACTTCTTTGTTTTTTACTGGAAGTATTTCTCCTCGGAAAATCCATACCTTAACACCAATTTTACCATAAGTTGTATTAGCTTCAGCAAGACCATAGTCTATGTCCGCTCGCAAAGTATGTAAAGGCAACCTACCTTCTAAATGCCATTCTGTTCTTGCTATTTCAGCCCCACCTATTCTACCTGAACAAGAAACTTTTATTCCTTCAGCACCCATTCTCATGGATCGACTTGTTGCCTGCCTCATTGATCTTTTAGTAGAGCCTCTCCTTTCCAGTTGTTCAGCAATACTCTCAGCAACTAGTATAGCGTCTAATTCAGGTCTTTTTACTTCAATAATTTTTATCTGTAAATCATTTTTTACAAATTTAGACAGTTCTTCTTTTAATTTAGTAACTTCCGCCCCTTTTCGGCCTATTACAATACCCGGTCTTGCGCAATTGATAGTTAACCTTACTCGATCAGCTATACGTTCAATTTCGACACAAGAAATTCCAGCATGCTTTAAACGATTTTTAATATATTTTCTTATTTTGTAATCCTGATATATATTTTCGGCATAACTCTTTTTTGCAAACCACTTAACATCCCAATATTTTATAATTCCAATTCTTAATCCTTTTGGATGTACTTTCTGTCCCAATTACTTCCCCTCCCCTTTATGATCAACTATAATGGTAATATGGCTAGTTCTTTTTCTTATTTTACTTGCTCTGCCCATAGCCCGAGGTCTAAATCTTTTCACTGTAGGTCCTACATCAGCATAGGCTTCGGATATGTATAAATCTTCTACGTTTATATCGTTATTGTTTTGCGCATTATAAATCGCAGAGTGTAAAACATTGTATATCATTTTAGCTGAACGGTTAGGAAGAAATTTCATGGTTAAGAGAGCCTCACCGGCATTCTTGCCCCGAATAATATCTAAAACTTGTCTTCCTTTGCGAGCAGATATAGGTAAATATTTACCTACTGCCTTTGTACTCATTGCTTTCCCCCTAATTTAATTTATTTGCCTTTTTGCAATAATAAATATTAATTGTTTGGTTGTCTTCATAAATTTAAACAAAACTTTTCAGCTTATTTAGATAAGCAATCAAAAGATCTTTTCTTAATATTTTACTACTTTACCGAGGTTGTTTTTTCCGTATGAGCACTATGCCCTTTAAAAATTCTAGTAGGAGAAAATTCTCCTAATTTATGACCTACCATGTTTTCGGTAACATATACCGGTATATGTCTCTTACCATTATGTACAGCAATGGTGTGTCCGACCATTACGGGAAAAATCGTTGAACTTCTAGACCAAGTCTTAATTATAGTTTTTTTTCTCTTCTGATTTAGTTCTCTAATTTTACTTAATAATTTTTCTTCTATATAGGGTCCTTTTTTTAAAGATCTAGACATCTAAGATAATTGCCTCCCTTATTTACTATTTTTTCGTCCTTCTTTTAACAATATATTTATCTGAAAGCTTATTCTTTTTTCTGGTTCTATACCCCTTTGCCGGTATGCCGGTTGGGGAGCAAGGGTGTCTGCCTCCAGAACTCTTTCCTTCTCCTCCACCCATGGGATGATCAACAGGATTCATGGCTACCCCTCTAACCGTTGGTCTTATCCCTAACCATCTACTTTTGCCTGCTTTACCATACGATAAATTTTCATGAATAAGGTTACCAATTTGCCCGATACTGGCTTTACACTCCAAATGAATTAACCTTACTTCCCCGGAAGGTAATCTAACATGAGCATAATTTCCTTCTTTGGCCATAAGTTGAGCCACTGTTCCAGCAGAACGAACCATTTTTCCGCCTTGTCCCGGTCTTAATTCAATATTATGAATTAAAGTACCAGTAGGGATGTCCTTCAATGATTTTGTATTTCCTACCTTTATATCCGCATCTCTTCCTGATATAATAACATCTCCTACTTTTAAATTTGCCGGACATAGAATATAACTCTTTTCTCCATCATAGTATTTGAGTAAAGCAATTCGTGCTGAACGATTAGGATCATATTCAATACTAGAAACCTTTGCGGGAATTCCTTCTTTTTGTTTCCTAAAATCAATTATTCTATACTTTCTCTTACTTCCACCACCTTGATGCCTAACTGTTAGTCTGCCTTGATTATTTCTTCCGCCTCTTTTTTTAAGTCCTACGGTTAAAGATTTCTCTGGCTTATCAGTAGTTATTTCATCAAAGGTCGAAATGGTCATAAATCTTCTCCCCGGAGAAGTAGGTTTAAATTTTTTTATCTCTGCCACTTTAATCCACACCATCCTTAAATATCTTTTTAAACTCTAAATATTTTCTAATTCTTTAATTTTTTCACCCTTTTTTAAGGTAACTATCGCTTTCTTCCAATGTGACGTCTTTCCAGAGTATTTTCCTAAACTCTTCTTTTTCCCTGGCATCTTCATGATATTTACTTTTGCAACTTTAGTTTTAAATTTCTCCTCAATAGATTTCCCAATTTCAGTAGAATTAACTTTCCAATCTACCTTAAACACATACTTATTCTCTTCTTTTAATCTCACGGTTTTCTCTGAAATTATTGGTTCTAATATAATATCTCTGTCTGAAGGCATTATATTAACACCTCCTCAATTCGCTTTAAAGCTTTTTTAGTAATTATTATCTTTTCATGGTTTATAAGATCATAGGTATTTATTTTGGAAACAGGCAAAACCTGTGTCCCTTTAATATTTCTTGCTGCTTTTGCTATACCATTATCTTCGTTTTCAATTATTATTAATGGTTTTTTAAATGCTTGCAAATTTTTTAAAATTTCCACAATTTTACTAGTCTTATTTTCTTTTAGTGATAATTCATCTACAATTATAATTTCTTTATTACTCAACTTATCTGATAGCACCGATTTTAAGGCAGCAACTTTCATTTTTTTTGGCAAAGAAAAGGAATAATCTCTTGGAGCTGGGCCAAATACTACTCCACCTCCTACCCAAATAGGCGAACTATTAGTTCCTGCTCTAGCCCTCCCAGTTCCCTTTTGTTTCCAGGGTTTAGCTCCTCCACCTCTTACTGCACTTCTATTTTTTGTTGAAGCAGTCCCTCTTCTTCTGGTTGCTAAATAGCGCTTAACCGCTTGATGAACAAGATATTTATTTACTTTAGCACTAAATATATTATCTTTTAGGGAAACTTCTCCCACATTTTCTCCTTTAATATTATGAACTGATAAAGCAATCATAGACAATCCTCCTTCCATGGTAAAAATATACTTAAATTACCCATTTTTATTAATTACAAGTACTGCTCCTTTTGCACCGGGAACTGAACCTCTGACTAAAATTAAATTTCTTTCGAGGTTAATTTTTATTACCTCTACCTTTTTAACCGTAACTCTATCTGTTCCCATATGCCCTGGTAATTTTTGTCCCTTAAAAACTCGAGCTGCATCTGTAGCTCCAATTGAACCAACTGATCTATGATACTCCTTCTGACCATGTGTTTTAGGTCCACCTGAAAAATGATGTCTCTTAATTGCACCGGCAAACCCTTTTCCTTTAGATATCCCCATAATGTCTACCTTGTCACCTTCTTTAAAAATATCTACCTTTACCTCTGCACCGGATGTATACTTGCTGGAATCGTAAACCTTAAATTCTCTGATATGTTTTATTAAATTTACTTTATACTTATTAAGATGACCGGTTATGGGTTTGGAAACTTTTTTCTCTTTTACTTCTTTAAATCCCAGTTGAACTGCATTATAACCATCCTTTTCTATGGTTTTCTTCTGTATTACTTGGCAGGGACCAGCTAAAATTACAGTTACCGGAATAGATTCCCCATTTTGGGCAAATATTCTTGTCATTCCTACTTTCTCTCCCAATATTCCTGCTACCATTTTTACATTCACCTCCGAGTCTAAAATATCGTATTGCGTATCGCGTATCGCGTTAAATTTCTAATTCATACTTCTGTATTACAAAACTTAATAAATTAACTTCGTTTGATACAATTTGCCGGTTTATCTGGCCTATTTTTATTCCAGGGTTTTGAGTTCAATATCTACGCCTGATGGTAAATCAAGATGCATTAATGCTTCTATAGTCTTGGTGGAGGGCTCTAAAATATCAATCAATCTTTTGTGAGTTCTCATTTCAAACTCTTCTCTTGATTTTTTATCCACATGCGGTGAACGTAAGACACAATATTTATTTATTTCTGTTGGTAAGGGTATAGGACCAGAAAATTTCCCACCAATTCTTTTTACAGTATTTATTATCATTAGGGTAGAATTGTCTAATATTCTGTGATCATATGCTTGTAAACGAATTCTTATTTTTTGCATGAACTTTTTTAACTTACCTCCCTATTACAATTCGTATCGAGAATCGCGTATTGCGTATCGCGTAAAACTCAAAACTATTTCGGATAATGTATATATTCTTTATAGAGGCGTATGCATACGCCTCTATTTTTTTAATTATTAATATTCATTCGCATTTTGTATCTTGTAACGCAATACGCGATACGCGATACGATTTTACTCTATTATCTCACTTACCACTCCGGCACTGATGGTGCGTCCTCCTTCTCGGATAGCAAAACGGAGCTGTTTTTCCATGGCGATAGGAGTAATCAGTTCACCGGTAACAGTTATCCTATCCCCGGGCATAACCATCTCTACCCCTTCGGGGAGAGTGATAGTACCGGTTACGTCAGTAGTCCTGAAGTAGAACTGAGGACGATAACCGGTGAAGATAGGAGTATGTCTACCTCCTTCTTCTTTGGTTAAGACATAGATTTCACCCTTAAACTTGGTATGAGGGTTGATACTGCCTGGGACCGCTACTACCTGGCCTCTTTTTACATCGTTTTTATCTATACCTCTAAGGAGAAGACCGATATTGTCTCCGGCTTCGGCTTGATCCATAGTCTTACGAAACATCTCTACTCCGGTGACTACAGTCTTACGCACCTTGGGGGCAAGTCCCACTATCTCGGCCGGATCTCCTATCTTGACCAGCCCTCTTTCTAATCTACCGGTAGCCACAGTACCTCTACCGGTGATAGAAAAGACGTCTTCCACTGATAAGAGGAAGGGTTTATCGATATCCCGCTTAGGAGTAGGAATATAATTATCTATGGCATCTAATAATTCGGCAATAGCCGTATAGGCAGGATCATCAGCCTCTGTAGCCTGCATGGCCTTTAAAGCTGAACCCTTAATTACAGGGATATCATCTCCGGGGAACTCATATTCATTTAAAAGATCCCTTATTTCCATCTCTACCAGTTCGATCAGTTCAGGGTCATCTACCATATCTACCTTGTTTAGGAAGACTACGATAAAGGGGACTCCCACCTGACGGGCCAGAAGAATATGTTCTCTGGTCTGAGGCATGGGGCCGTCGGCAGCAGATACTACCAGGACAGCTCCGTCCATCTGGGCTGCTCCGGTAATCATATTCTTGATGTAATCGGCATGTCCCGGACAATCGATATGAGCATAATGTCTCTTTTCAGTCTCGTATTCGGCATGAAAGACCTGGATGGTAATACCTCTCTCCTTTTCTTCGGGAGCACGATCGATATCATCAAATTCCTTCACCTCGGCAAGCCCTTTGGTGGCCAGATATTTAGTGATTGCTGAGGTTAAGGTTGTTTTACCATGGTCTACATGACCGATAGTACCCACATTAATATGGGGTTTAGTTCTTACAAATTTTTCTTTTGCCATTTGATTTTTCCTCCTTAAATAT
>DASRMF010000026.1:0-7561 GCA_035648055.1 Atribacterota bacterium | reverse complement strand
TTTGCCATCTTATTTATTGAAGGATATTCACCCTCAAAAACAGTTCCTAAAAGACAAACTACCCCCCATTGAGTATTGCTTAATTTCGGCAATGTTCTAACCCTTTATAAGGAAAATAATGAACCTCCCCCTAAAAGCTACAGGGAAGTTCATTTATGCCCTATCTCTAGCGATTCATTTGATTTCTTTATTGCATCAAGCAATACAGATTCTTTGATAACACTCCCGGAATATGAAATTAATTTTGGTATTACAACCCGAACAACTGGTACTTTTATTTCATTTTGTGTTAAATCAACTACAATAACATCCGTATTATTCTTTGATAAACTATTTAAATATAACTCTATATCACTTCTTATATTACCCGTAGATTGATTAGGAATTTTCATAATAGAAATGCTCTTCCCTGGTTCTATACTATTGTGTGCCAACAAGTAATTTGGATCAAATTTAATAAGAGCTTTTTGCCTGACTTTCTGCTGTTCCAACTCTGTCAATGCTCTTAATAAAGCCACTTCCGGATCCAAGCTTGTTCCTGAGCCACCAAAGTAATGATGTCCGTCCCTCATACTATAGCATATAAACGCACTAACCGTAGAAACACCAATCTTTAGATTTTCATTTTTAATATGGAAAGCAAAGATATTTTCCGGGGATATCCTATTAATAAATTTTTGAATATATCTGTTCTTTGTACCATTAATGTTAAGCATTGGCATGTCCTTTAGATTGCCTAAATTAAAAGCATGGTACAATGCATCTCTTTCAATTACCTCTGCAATACCCTGTAATATCGCCTCTCCTAGAGTATTCCCTGCTGAAAGTCCGCCAGTATCATTAAACATAAAGGATATATTACTAGTTGATATATAAGGATAATAAACCAAAGCAGCAGGGATTAAAACCAGTTTCTTATTTATTAGCGAGTAACCCCAACTCCATTCCTGACAAACGTTCAAAAGTTCTTGGAAACACTCATTATTCCTCGCTGGACAATTTTCGCATTTTAATGGCAAGGATGGGAAATTAAATTCGGAGAGATGAATAGTGTAGTCACGTACCTCTTTATAACTTGCATTAATGATCTTACTATGTGGAAATCTTTGTCCACAATATCGCTCAATTGCTTCCATCATTGCACTTGCTTTAGATTGCTCTATAGTCATTCCTTTGCCAAAGCTTTCCCTAGGAGGATTATTTAAGGGAGTGGGTGGGTGTGACCATTGGCACGCTTGGCGATGACATTTTGCTTTTACAGGTGCTTCGTTTAGCCTAAAAATGGGCACACCATCCGTAAACTTAGGATTAATCAGCTCTACCCTCTCTACACCAATTTTTTGAAGTACTCCTTCCGCTTTTTTGATTGTATCGGATGGCAGGGTTGTATAACTACCAGTTTCGCTGTAAACTACTTCTCCGTCTCTTAATTCTATTTCTATATTATTAGGCATTGTATTTTTAATTGAAGGTTTCATCTTAACTTTTCTCTTTTTAAAGCCCATATTTTAACCTTTCATTAGTAACAGTCTGTAGAGCACACCCATTGGAAGCCCCACACCTCTCACATTCTAAACACTGAGTTGGCACAAATCCTTCAGTAAACGGACATGTGGCTATACAATTAGAACAAGCAGCACCATTTGTCTGCCAAAACCTGAGACATTTCACTGTATCTACATACCATTTCTCAACGCCTGAATTATTGCTTTCGCATACCCCAGTAAATGTTCTATCCTCAAAGCTTATAGCATCGGCAGGGCAGGTTCTAGCACAAGCTAAACACTGTTTACAAAATTCTGTTAGTCCAAAATCAATTGGCTTATCAATGTTCAAAGGCATATCTGTCAGAACCTTACATAGTCGAATACAAGCACCATATTCAGGTGTCATTAATAGACCATTTCTACCAAGTTGACCAAGACCAGCACTTATGGCTAACGGTATGCTTAACGCTGTATCATTCATACATGGTATCGCGTTATAACCAAGGGCACGAATAAACTCAGATAAAGATATAGCCAAAAAACCCATCTTAGAATATCCAAACTCAGTAGCCGTAAAATTAGCCACATCTGGTGATTCTAGAATAAACTCTTTGTTCATCTTAATTGCTATCACTACGACTTTATTGACTGAATTAGGAATTATAAATCCTTCCTCGGTTTCTATTGGATGTTCAACATCGCCAAATTTAAACGGTTTATAGATATTTCTGTCATAAACCCATCTTTTATCAAGCTCAGTCACTCCCACTAGATCGCTACCATAGAACGTGGCAGCATCCTTGACTAGAGAGGTCAATTTCTCGGAGGTGATTTGCACCGGCGATTTGCTTAGAAAATCTGGTACAAACAAAGGGCTCCACTTTAGAAACTGCTTATTGGCATTCTGATCACCATAAGTACCTAAGATGTAGTTAATCGTATGGGATCCCACCATAAGAGCATAATCTAAACGTGATTTACCTTCCGCATTTTTTTTAATGTTTTCCATTATTTTGGGGACCATTTTGTTGTAAAAATTCGTAGGTCCTATTTTGCCAGTATCTCTTTGTCCAACTAATACAAAAGCTGTTCTACTGGCATCAAACCTTCTATATGTAACTTCATCAATATTATACATATCATAGAGAGACTTCTTAGTATTAAAAGATGTTCGGGGAGTCATTTTTTACCTCCGCTTAATTAATATTTGTAGTTTTCAGAAAACTCTGAAAACCTTATCTTATAAAGCTTTTAGAGTAACTCTATTTTATTATTCACCTCCACCTACCTTTACTCTATAATATTTTTAAGAATATTGTTTCTTAGTTTTCGCAATTTTTCAAAAAAGTAGGGGATAATTGTTATAAATACATTTGAGGTAAACCAGAAATTTTTATTTAAAGCTGAAACCGTTTTTAATTTAAGACCTTTAGAAAAATACGAGATTCATATCCTAATTCTTGATACTTCACCTTTAGCCCTACTTTCGGTATGCTATTAGTAATAGTATATGGCCAGAAACATAGTGAAGCCACCAAACAGTTAAACTCTAACTTGAAATTCGTTCCATTTCAAGCCATATATTAATACCGTTACTCATAAAAATTTGCAACTATAAGTCCAAAAAAAATATAAAAATTGAAAAGGCTAATTACAGTAGCCAGCCATATTTTGCAGCAATAAACGGGCTCTATATGCCTAGTATGAGAAATAATACTTTTTAAAAGCGTTTGGTTTAGCTCCAAAACTGTAATACCCAGCCCAAACAATAAAGCTGACCCAAAGGGGAACATTGAACTTGCCTATAGAAAGAACCTAAAAGGGGGAAACACCAGAGAGATCACTACCACTATAGCTACAAAAAAGTTATCCTTTCTACAGTTTTTTTAGATTTACTTATTGTTATCCTATATTTATACTTAGCCTCGGTGGTTCTCCATCGAGGCTAAGTACATCCTATCTAAATTTGGTTGTTTACTCCCCAGACAAAAGGTATAAACTTTTCAAGTCCTAACTTCTTTAATGTAGACCTTAGTGGTTTACCGGCCTTTCGATCCCAACCCAACTCTTCGTAGTAATCTCGTACCCATCCTTCAAGGTAAGATGCAATTCCTTTCCCAGCTGCAGGACCAGCATCAGCTGGTGCTGGGTCAGTTAATCGAGGCGATACTTTTATATCATCCTCAACAGTTAGACCATGCATCATATTGAATATTCTCTCCAAGGTTAAGGTACGATGCCCCACCGCTAAAGCTTCCTCAGGAGTGAAGTCCTCCCAGCCTACAACGGCAGCTATAGCACCTGATGAAAAACTCATGATGCCAGGAACGCCCCAGGTACCAAACCAGCAGCATCCATAACAATCATTCCAGAACTTTATGATACCTGTTTTTGCTACCTCTTTTCCCTTTCCATATGGGTTTAAAGGATCAGTCTTCTCTGGATACCCAGCATCAGCTTCTGGGGTCCAGCAATCAGCTCCAGGCGCTGGCCAACCGGCACCTCCACCAACGATTTGTCCTAAAAGAACTCCCCAGGCTCTCCTCCAATCGTGAATGTTTATGCCTGCACCCTTAACGTCAACTGATGCGTTAGACAAGCCAATGTGCTGTGCCGCAAGTTTTGGGCCACCAGCTAGTATTTGTGCAAATTTTCCCTCTTTATTAGCAATCCTCCTTACCAGCGTCTCTATTACCTTAACATCTCCCCATTTTAATTCCAGACCGTCGGTATCCTTCGTTGTTAGTAATCCTTTTTCATAAGCCTCAAAGGCAACGGCCATGGCACAGCCTACTGTGCTTGTATCGAAACCGAGGCGGTCTTCGAGATCTGTCAGGTACCATACCTCACCAGGGTCCTTATCACCAACTCCTACAATTGATGCAGCTCCCTCCTGATTTTCTCCTCCACCGGATAATGAAAATATATAGCCTTTATATGGTCCTTCTAATGGCTCAGCATTATAGCAACATGCCACGGGGCATCTGTAACATGGCAAAGGGGTAATCTTTTGCTTTGACATCCTGTCACCAAATCCAGGAATATCATTTACCGTCCAATTTTTTGAGGAGATACCAACAAGCTCTTTAACCCCCTTATATTCGCTTTTCGGGACTCCCCCCCGTCCAACAATCGGGAACAACCCTACCTTACTTGCCAACCGAGTCCAATCCTTAGTTATTAGTGCCAGCTTTTTTGCATCAAATACCGGAACTTCGCCAGTTCCTCTAACGGCTATAGCTTTCAAATGTTTAGATCCCATTATTGCGCCAACACCTGAGTGGCAGAATCCATGATTCTTATCATTCATTATGGATGCTCCAGCGCATAAGTGTTCACCAGCTGGTCCAATAGCAGCTACACTGGCTCCATCCGGTGTTCCAATCTTTTTATTAACACCGAGATCCTCCTTAATAAGGTCTTCTGTTTCGTGGGTATCTTTACCCAAAAACTTCGTTGCATCCCGCAGCTCAACTTTATCATTATCAATCCAAAGATAAACCCATTTGTCTGAAGTACCGTTAACTATGATGCCATCATACCCGGCCCTACTAATAAAGGGGCCAAACCATCCATGAGTGTGAGATCGGCCAGCGGTAAATTTAGTATCAGCATTCAGTGTAGTAATGGTGCAGTTAGTGGGGCACGGAACCCTTGTTCCTACAAGAGGGCCATTTAGAAAAATTAAGGGATTCTCTGGCTCCAAAGGACCAACGCCATCAGGCAATTCCTTCATAAGATACCATAAACCCAAGCCAAAGTTACCGACATACTTTCTTAGTATGCTTTCCTCCGGCAAATCCTCAACGGTTATACTTCCTTTGGTCAAATCTACCCGTAGTATCTTCCCTCTATATCCACCTTTTATCATTTACTTTACCTCCTTAATCTTATTATTATAAAACATAGCCTTTACGCCCTTCTTAATTACCACATAATCATCTCCTTTTTACTAGCACTTTCCCGCCTTAACGAATCAATTACCCATACACTCCCTCCTTTCTTTTTTTCTAGTAATGTCAAAAATAATTTACTAATTTTCTTTTAATCTCTTTATTCTCAAATGTTTTAGCGAAATTGACTTGCCTCCCCCCTACTTTTTTAGTAGGATTTAAGAGAACTATCTCAAAAAAGGAGGCAAGCCAAATGAAAAAGACTACTCGTTTTGTTATCTGGATCTGCTCTAAGTTCACCCGTTGTGAGATAGAACAAATTATTCAAGGTCTCATAGAGGTCTTAGCCAACCGCAATCCTGAGGTTAAGCCTAAGGATGATTTCAAAGAGAAACACCCTAATTACCGCAACTTCTTTGTTGATCCAGAACCACCACTTAAAGCTCCTCCCCAAAAGGCCCCAAGGTTAAATTGGAAAGAGCTTTTATCTAATTACCAGAAGGAGAGAGGCCATCCTCTTTTACCGGTTAATAATAAAGACCTAAAGACTAAGGCAGCTAAAGGATCTCTCTGTAGGGTCTGTGGTGCTCCCGCAGAATATCTTTATTTTAACGATGGTAAAAAACGCTCCCAGCTTAGGTGTAAGGTCTGCTCTTCTTTATCACAGGTACATCCTCGTCATCGAAATAAAGCTAAATATTATTGCCCTCACTGTGATCATTCACTTTATCTTTGGAAAGAACGAAAAGATGTCTCTATCTATAAATGTGATAATGACAGATGCCCATCCTTTTTAAAAAATAAGGCCAAACTCAATTTTGCTGAAAGGCTCCTAACCAGGGTAAAGTCCTCTCAATTCAAACTCAGATATCAGTTTAGAGAATATCATTTCACTCAGGACCAGTTAAGACCTTCTGCCCCTGAAGAAAAAGATTCTTCTTGCCTTTTTAAAATCCACAACTCTCTTAATACTCTCTGCCTTGCCCTTACCTTTCACATCTCTTTAGGTATCTCAGCCAGAAAGACGGCCTTTGTTCTGCGTAATGTCTTCAATCTGCCCATTTCTTATCAAACTATCCTCAACTACACCGAAACGGTTGCCCCTTATTGTCATAGGTTCAACCTGGCCTATAAGGGAGAAGTAGACCATATTCAAGCTGGAGATGAAACCTACATCAAAGTGAGAGGCAAAAACCATTTTGTCTTTTTCTTTATCTCCTCTAAAAACCGTAAGATCACTGCTTATCATATCGAGAAAAGCAGAGATACTCTACCGGCTGTTATCGCTATTAATGAGGCTATTCGTACCGCTTCTCCTGGGGAAGAGATTACTCTGGTAACCGATGGTAACCCCTCTTATCCAGCAGGGATCCATTTTATCAACCAGAACTATGAGCCTAATTTAACTCATAAGAAGGTGGTTGGACTACAGAACCTGGATAAAGAATCAGAGGAATTCCGTCCCTTCAAAGAACTCATTGAAAGACTTAATCGTACTTACAAGTTTCATACCCGGGCTGCTGGTGGTTTTAATTCCGTAAATGGGGCAATTGCTTTAACTACTCTCTTTGTTACCTACTATAACTTCCTTCGACCCCATATTAGTCTTGATTACTCGGTACCTATACCCTTAGAACCTTTAAAGGGGATAGCTACTCTTTAGGGTAAATGGGCTGAGATCATTAAGCTTGCTACCTTGGCTTAGTTAATTTTCTTCATATCTTATCTTGGTTAAGTTTTTTTGGGGCTAATACCCTTTTTAGCTAAATGGGTAAATTAACTAAGTAGCTTTATGCCTTTTGTGTATAGACGACTATTTAGCCTAAAGAAATAGCAAATCCACCAAAAGAGATCTTCTTTTTTCAAAGAACGATTAATACATTTTTTCATAAACTGGAGAATTTATTTTTCATATTCTTTACATATTCTTTCATATTATTTTTGACAGTACCTTTATAGCTGAAATTAATTTCTAAATTTTATGGTCTGGTTGTTTGATAGGTAATCTGCCCTTGTCAGCTTTCAATTAATTGCGTATATTGTTTTATATTACACTGCATAGCTTTTTAAAAATCCTTCTTTGAGGAGGAAGGGTATTATCTTCCTCCTCATTTGAATCTAACTATGTTTACCAAAAAAGATTACCTAATGTTCGAGTAACACCAACGAACTTTTTCAAAT
>DASRMF010000025.1:0-11820 GCA_035648055.1 Atribacterota bacterium | reverse complement strand
TCTCCCTTAAAAAAGTAGGTATATCTAAATCATTATAGCTTATCTCATTTTTATTAAAATCGATTCCCTCAAGTTTAGGTTCTTCTTTTATTTTCTCCAAGGTTTCAAATCCGGTAGCTATCACCGTTACCTTTACCTCATCATTTAACTCTTTATTAATTACCGCTCCAAAGATAATATTTGCGTCCGGATTAGCTGCCTTGGAAATTATTTCAGCAGCCTTATTAACTTCATACAAAGTTAAGCTTGAACTTCCGCTGATATTAAATAACAAACCTCTAGCTCCATCGATTTTTGTATCTAAAAGTGGACTGTTTATAGCTCTTTGAGCTGCTTCTACAGCTCGGTTTTCACCACTTGCTCTTCCCAGACCCATTATAGCTGTACCGGCATTTTCTATAATCATTCTCACATCCGCAAAATCTACATTTATTAAACCTGGCTCGACTACAATTTCGGTAATTCCCTGAATACCATGCAGTAAAATCTCATCGGCTATTTTAAAAGCATCCAATACAGAAGTATTTTCCTCAACAACCTGAAGTAATCTATCGTTAGGTATTACAATTAAAGTATCTACACATTCTTTTAAGAGCTTTATTCCCTCCTCGGACTGCTTCATTCTTTTATGGCCTTCAAAAGAAAAAGGCTTGGTTACTACTCCCACTGTTAGGGCACCTAAGCCTTTAGCTATCTGAGCAACGATAGGAGCACCACCGGTTCCTGTTCCGCCTCCCATTCCAGCGGTGATGAATACCATATCTGCTCCTTTTAAAGCTTTAGCGATTCTGTCTTTGTCTTCTTCTGCCGCCTTACGGCCAATTTCAGGATCCGATCCACTACCTAAACCCTTAGTTATCCTACTACCGATTTGTATTTTTTGTTCTGCATTAGAAAAGGCTAACACTTGGGCATCTGTATTAGCGGAAATATAATTAACCCCTTGTAATTTTGCATCAATCATTCTATTAACAGCATTTCCGCCGCCGCCGCCTATACCGATTACTTTTATATCAATAAATTCTCCTACTTTATTATTAAGGTTAAACAATTCATACCCTCCCTACAAATAATGGAATATTAGACTATTTAAAGGCATAAAAAAATTAAAAAAAATCTTTCAACCAGTTGATAATTTTAGTAAAAATATTTGTTACTCTTGTTTTTCTTTTGGTCGATTGAAATGATCTTCCGATAGAGTATTTTTTGGTAGCAAAACTCAACAACCCAACCGCTTCTGAATAGCACGGGTCATTTATAAGATCTGCTAACTCCCCTTCGTAATTGGGTCTCCCTAATCGAGAGGGTAAATTTAAGACCTGTTCTGCAACTTCTAACATACCGGGCAGCAAAGAACTTCCTCCGGTTATAACTATTCCTCCGGAAATCATATTGTAACACCCGGATTTTCTAACTTCGGCTCCTACTAAACTAAATATCTCACTTACCCGGGGCTCAATTATTTCTACCAGGTACTTTTGGGACACATTGCCCTTGTCCTTTCCGTTTATACTGGAAATCTCTAATAATTTTTCAGGAGAAACATTATTTTCAACTGCGCTTCCATAATTAATTTTTATCTTTTCAGCTTCTTCTATAGAAGTTCTTAAACCAACGGCTAAATCATTAGTTATCTGGTTACCTCCAACCGGTAAAACTGCAGAATAAGCCAATCCACCTTCAACAAAAATTGTTATTTCTGTAGTCCCCGCACCAATATCAACTAATAAAACTCCTAAATCTTTCTCGGCACCACTTAAAACCGCATTACTGGAAGCCAGGGTACCAAAAATTACTTCTTCAATATCCAGCCCCGCTCCTTCTACACATTTAATTAAATTTTGCACAGCAGTAATTGAACCGGTTACAATATTGACCTTACCCTCTAATCTTGCTCCTGACATTCCCAGGGGATCTGATATTCCACTTTGGCCATCAACAATAAATTCGCGGCTTAAAGTATGAATCAATTCTTTCTCAGAAGAAACTATTCCTGCTTTAGCAGCTTCTATAACTTTTTCAATGTCTTTTTCGGTAATTTCCGGGGATTCTCCGGAAATAGCAATAACACCTTTGCTATTTACAGATGATATATGGCTTCCGGCGATAGAAACAAAAGCAGAATTAATACGCGTTCCTGCCATACGTTCAGCGCTTCCAATAGATTCTTTTACCGATTGGATAGCTTGATCCAAATCTATAATTACTCCTTTTCTTATTCCCAAGGAGGGTGCTGTGCCTACACCAATGATTTCTATTTGGTCATTCTCACCCAATTCACCTATAACTGTACATACTTTTCTGGAACCTATATCCAAACCAACTACAATATCATCTGTACCCATATTTATAACCTCCCAATGTGCTTTAAAATATCATACACTATTAAAAAATTAAAGTAAATAAACTAATGTCTTTTATTTTACAAACATTATTTTTTTAGTTTAATTATTAAACTATCTTTAAAGCGAATATCTATATATTCTACTAATAATTTTTCCCTTTCAATTTTTTCCAGAGCTTCCCTTAATAAATTTTCCTTATTAATAATCCCTTCTGGTCCATTCACTCTAACTTTTAAGGTATCATCCCTATTGCAAATCATAAAATCATCCGGGGATAATATTTCTACCCGGCAAAATTTCTTGGGCAGTATCACTTCTGCTGAATTAATACTCTCTAATGCCGTCCTAAACTCAGGTTTACCTATAATTTCTCCTATTTTTATTACATCAAGTTCTAACCCTAATACTAAAGGCAGGCTAAACCCTTCCTCCGGTCTATCAATTTTAGATAAAACTATTCCCTCTTTAGTGGAGGAAAAATATTCTTCTCCTGTATGGACAATTGCCGCTGGTTTTCTTTCTTTTATGGAAATAATAATTCTATTAGGTATTACCCGTTTTATTTCTACTTCTTTTATCCAGGGTTCCTGTATTAAAGAATCTTTAGATTTTTTTAGATCTAACTTAAAGATATTTTCGCCTAATTGTACCCCGGACTTATAAAATATTTCATCCTCGCTTAGACTATCATTGCCTTTTATAATGAGATCCTCGATGTTGCAAAAGCTTGAGCTAAATATAAAAGCAAAAAAATTCCAGCCTAAAAAACCTATAGCCAAATAAAAAATCAATATTTTGACTACTCTTACTGTTAAAGACTGATATTTTTCCCCTTCTTCCTCTTCTTCCTTCTCCAATTCCTCCTCTTCTAATTCCTCTTCCTCTTCCATCAATTCTTCATTCTCGTCAGTTCTTTTCATCTACCCGGTCTCCGTTTTATGCCATATACTATATACTCGATACTAATTTTAACGTTCTCCCAAAATTTCTATTTCACGCTCTAATTTTATTCCAAAATTTTTCTTTACCCTTTTCTCTATCTCTTCAATCAAATATAAAATATCCCCGGCTGACGCACCGCCATTATTTATTATAAAATTAGCGTGCCTGGAGGAAACCTGGGCTTTACCTCGAGATAATCCCTTTGCTCCAACTTTTTCTGCCAATTCTCCGGCATAATAACCAGGCGGATTTTTGAATATACTGCCCGCGCTGAATTTATCCAAAGGATGTCTGGTTTTTCTGATTTCAATATTTTGTTTTATCTTAGATTCAATTTCTTCTTTATTCCCCTTTTTCAACAATAGAGTTGCTTCTAAAATTATCACCGGCTTGCCTTTTAAATTACATTCACGATAGTTAAAATTTAAATTAGATTTAGATGTTCTTTCTATCTTATTTTCCCGGGTTAAAAAAGTTACGTCTTGTACTACATCTGCCATACAATTTCCTTTAAAACTGGCATTATTAATTATTGCTCCTCCTAAAGTACCGGGAACATTACAGGCAAATTCTAAGCCGCTCAATTCTCTATTCAAAACTATTTTACTCAGATATACTAATGAAACTCCCGCACCTACTTTTACAATTTTATCAGAAAATTCTATCTTTTTAAAACCTTTATTCAGGTTAATTACTAAACCTCTTATACCGCTATCCGAAATCAATAAGTTTGTTCCGTTTCCTATAACCCAGAAAGGTATATTATATTCTTTAGAAATAGAAACGACTTTCTTTAAATCTTCGATATTATTAGGGCTGCAAAAAACATCAGCAAGCCCTCCAATTCTCAACGAAGTATGATTCTTCAATGGCTCACCGTATTTAATTTTACTGTCAATTCCTTGTTTTTTACAATTATTTTTTATGATATCTATATTCATTTTCATTTTCAAATAAAATTAAAACACCTTTGTTTTATTTAATTGCTCGGCCAATTCCTGACCAACAGTCCAAATATCCCCTGCCCCCATAGTTATTATTATATCTCCGGGACGAACAATTTCAGATAAATAACTTAAAATATCTTCTTTGAAAGGCAAATATTTTACCTTTCTATGATTAGATTTTTTAACTTCCTTAAAAATGGTTTCTCCGCTAATTCCGGATATCGGTGATTCATTAGCTGAATAAATATCATTAATAATTACACAATCGGCATCAAAAAATGCCTTACCGAACTTTTCTGCCAAAAGTTTAGTTCTGCTATAGCGATGGGGTTGAAATACGGCAATTATTCTTCTGTCTTGCCAGCCACTTTTTAAGGCACTCAAACTTGCTTTAATCTCGGTAGGATGATGAGCATAATCATCAAGTATTAATATTTTATCATCCAAATTGGCAATGATTTCCATTCTTCTATGTACCCCTTGAAAGGTTTCCAATATTTTAGCAATTTCCATAAAATTTATTCCCAGTTCTCGGGCAACAGCAATTGCTGCTAAAGCATTTAGGATATTATGATATCCGGCAACCTTTAAATAAAGTTCACCGATTCTTTCACCATGCCAGTATATTTTTGATTTAGAATTTAACTTATCTAATTCTATATCTTTGGCCATAAGATCCGCTTCAGTAAATATTCCATAAGAAATATAATTTCTTCTACATTGTTTTGCCAGTCCCTTTGTATTCTCGCAATCCTTGCACAAAATAACTCGTCCATTATTAGGAACTTTATCAATAAATTTTTTAAAATCTTTTAGAATGTTTTCCATATTTCCATAATGGTCTAAATGGTCATCTTCTATATTGGTAACTACAGCCATGCGTGGATTCAATTCCAAAAACGAACCGTCACTTTCATCGGCTTCTACAACTATATGATTTCCTTTTCCCAATTTAGCATTATTTTTAAAATTGTTTAGCTCTCCCCCCACTACTACGGTAGGATCGAAACCGCCTTTTTCTAATAACAGACTTATCATGGAAGCAGTGGTACTCTTGCCGTGTGTACCGGCAACAGCTATTCCGTATTTATTGTCCATAATCCTTGCCAGCATCTCAGCTCTTTTGATCATGGTAATTTTCCTGTTTTTGGCACCTTTTATTTCCGGATTAGATTCATGGATTGCGGATGAAATTACTACTAAATCTGCATTTTCTACATTATTTTCATTATGACCTTTAAAGATAATCGCCCCTTTGTCCGCTAACCTACTAGTAATCTTTGAACTTGCAATGTCAGAACCACTGACTTTATAACCGGAATCAAGAAGGATTAAAGCTAAACCGCTCATTCCCGATCCGCCAATTCCAATAAAATGTACATGTATTTTTTTTTCATTCATTAATTATAACTCCACCCCTATTCGTATTTCGACAAAATTGTTTATTTTCCTGTTTTATTGGTAAAATACTGCTTTTGTTTCATTTTTTTATGTAATCAGAAATATAGTCTACTATCTTCTTGGCTGAATTTTTATTACCCAATTCTCTGCTCTTCTTGGCCATCATTTCTAATCGATTTTTATCTTTTACTATATCGAGCAAAACCTGGGCTAACTTCTTATCGGATAAATCCTTTTCCAAAATTAATATTGCAGCCCTTTTTTCTGTAAAAATTCTGGCGTTTACTTCCTGGTGATTATGGGTAGCATAGGGGTAGGGTATTAAAATTGCTGGTAACCCATAAGCCGCGATCTCCGCTAAAGTTGTGGCTCCCGCCCGGCAGATTATTAAATCAGCCAGAGAATAGGCTTTTTCGATATCATGCAGATAAGATTCTACTGAAAATATTTTATGATCTTCTTTCAGCATTTTCATAATGCTATCATAATCATCTTGCCCGCTAATCAATAAAACTTGCCAGTCGTTTTTTATAACCTCTTTTATTAAATCAATGCCCCCCAGAACAGCTCTATTAATTGAAGCTGCTCCTTTGCTGCCTCCCAATACCAATATAGTTTTTCTTGAAGAATCAAGGTTAAATTTTTTATAGTCTTTATCTGTGCCCTGCTTAATATTTTTAAAACGTAATGGATTACCCGTAAAAATCAATTTTGCTTTATTGCTAAAATATTCTTTTGACTGATTAAAGCTTAAAAATGTTGTTTTAGTAATACGAGATAAAAATTTATTGGTAATCCCGGGTATTACATTCTGCTCGTGAACAAAAGTTGGAATACCTAATATCGCGGCCATCAAAACAACCGAACCGCTCACATAACCCCCCGTTCCAATAACTATATTCGGTTTATAGTTTTTTATAATCTTATATGACTGAAATAAAGAAATTAAAAAAATGACAATAGCTGTTAAATTTTCAAAACATACTTTTCGCTTAATACCCTGAGCCTTAATTTTTTTAATTTTAAAACCTTCCCGGGGAATAAGTTTTGATTCCAGTCCTCTTTCAGTTCCCACAAATAAAATATCATTGTTTGTGCCTCTGCTTTTTATCTCGCAAGCTAAGCTAATTCCAGGATATATGTGCCCCCCTGTTCCACCACCCGAAATTATTACCTTTAGTGCCATCAATTACCCTCTCTGCTCCTTTGCTTTATACCGGGAAATGTTTAATAAAATTCCCGCGCAAAACATATTTACAATTAAAGATGTACCTCCATAGCTGATAAAAGGTAAGGTAATGCCGGTAGTAGGAATCATCTTGGTCACCACTCCAATATTTATAATACTCTGAAAAACTATCATTGAGGTAATACCCGCCGCCAACAAAGTCCCAAATTGGTCAGAAGAATCTAAGGCTATCCTGAATCCACGCCATAACAATATCGTAAAGAGAATAATTATTACTACAGTACCTATAAACCCTAATTCCTCACCAATTATTGAGAAGATGAAGTCGGTATGTTGGTCGGGAAGATAGAAATATTTTTGTTTACTCTCTGCTAATCCAATTCCAAAAATCCCTCCACTCCCTAAAGCCAACAGAGATTGAATTATATGAAACCCGCTATCCAATGGGTCTTTCCAGGGATCTAAAAAGGAAAGTAATCTTGTCCTTCTATATTCTTCTCTTGATAATATTAAAACTCCCAGGGGAATGGCTGTAGCTATCAGGGCAGAAAGTTGGGTTACCCTGGTCCCCCCAATAAATAACATAATAAAAGAAATACCCAAAATAATTAAGGAAGTACTAAAGTCAGGCTCCTTTAAAATTAATATAAACATTAATAACATAACAGTTAGAGAAGGTAATACCCCTCTAACAAAGGTTTTTATATCTTTTATTTGTTTTCTGGTTAGAGACTCTGCCATATATAAGATTAAAGCAAATTTAGCAATTTCGGAAGGTTGAAAAGAAAAAAATCCTATCTTAACCCATCTACTTGCCCCACCGGCAGTTCTTCCGATACTGGGAATATATACCATTGATAACAATATAATGGATAAAACCAAGATAGGCAAAGTAATTTTTTTATAAAAATGATAATTGGTATTTATAGCGCAAAAAAATGCTATTAAAGCTATTATAGCATAAATTAATTGTCTTTTTAAAAAATAATAACTATCTCCATACCATTTATAAGCCATAATATAACTCGAACTTAAAACCATGCATATACCAATAGCCATAAGTAAAATTACTACTATAAAAAGCCATAAATCAGGAGATTTTTTTTCTATTAACATCTAAATATAACCTCATATCTAGCGTAGAGTGTACAGCGTTTAGCGTATAGGAATTCAGTATCGTGTATCGAGTATTGAGTATCGCGTTAAAGACACCAGGATTCAAGTGTAGGGGCACACTGTATTTACTACATGCTCGCTATTCCAATAATAGCCAGAATTAACCCCACTATCCAAAATCTGATAATAATTTTAGGTTCTTTCCAGCCACAGAGCTCAAAATGATGGTGAATAGGACTCATCTTAAAAATTATTTTACCTCTTAATTTTACCGAAGCAACTTGGAGAATCACTGATAGAGTTTCAATTACAAATACTCCGCCTATTATCAGTAAAAATAACTCTGCCCTGGTAAATAGTGCCACTGATGCAAGTGCGCCGCCCAAAGCCAGAGAACCAACATCTCCTAAAAATATCTTGGCCGGATAAAAATTGTAAACCAAAAAGCCGAGAGAAGTAAAGGCAACTATCAGGGAAAATATGCTCATAGGCAATATATTTTGGGTATAGGCAATTACAGCAAAACTTAGCATGGCAATGATTATTAGCCCGGATGCCAACCCATCCAGGCCGTCAGTCAAGTTTACTGCATTAACCGAACTAACCATCACCAGGACCACAAAAGGTACAAACATAATTCCTAATTCTACGCTATCTTTTAAAAAAGGAATGTAAATTTCGGTACCTAAATCAGTACTTTGTTGAATACCATAAGCAACTATTAGAGCAAGGACAATTTGAAGAAGCAATTTCTGCATAGTAAGAAGACCCAATGACCGTTTCTTACAATGTTTTATTAAATCATCGACCAGGCCGATGAGTCCAAAGCCGACAGTAATAATCAACGACCATAAAACATATTTATTAAAAGGGACGAGGAGTAAAACTATTATTATCAAAGTAAGAATAACTATTACTCCTCCCATAGTAGGTGTTCCCATTTTATGTTGATGAAGATCCGGCCCTTCCAGACGAATTTTCTGCCCTATATTATGTTTTTTTAAATATTTTATAAAGAACGGCAGAGCAATAACCGGAATTATAAACGAAATTAATAAAGTTAATGGCCAATAGGTCATTATTTTCTCCTTAGATAAAATTATTTCTTTGGTATTCTTTTCCCCAAAATTCTAAAATCTCTTCCATTTTCATTTCTCGAGAACCTTTTAATAAGATGTAATCTCCGGGTTTAGTTAGGCTTAACAGCTTTTTGGATAAATTTATCTTCTCGTTTTTCTCAAAAGAAAAAACTCTTTCTTCTGCCATCCCCTCTTCTTTAGAAGACTGGGCGATTATCTTTCCTCCCGGGCCAACAGTTATCAGTATATCAATAGATAATTTTGCTACTTCTTTCCCTATTTCCCGGTGGTAAAAATCGGCCTTTTCTCCTAATTCCAACATGTCTCCCAAGATGGCTATCTTTATATTTTTTTGCGCAATTTCTGCTAAAGTTTCTAAAGCACTTTTCACCGATAACGGACTCGCATTATAGGAATCATTTAATATTTTAATACCATTGTAAAAGTTGCTCAATTGCATATGCAGGCCTAACGGTTTAAAAGAAGATAATCCTTTTTCAATTAAATCCAATTCTATTCCCAGGGCAAAAGCAGCTGCAGCTGCGGCAAGGGCGTTATAAATATTATGCCTTCCTAATAGGGGGAAATATATTTCCTTACTTTTGCCGTTTTGCATTACAAGGGTGAACCTCGTTCCTTTATCGCTGACTATGCTTATATTGTCAGCTATAATATCACTTCTATTTTCAATGCCAAAAGTATATATCTTCTTATCTTTAACAATTTTCAAAGCCTTTAAAAAATAGAGGTCATCTCTGTTTAATATGGCTATACCGTCTTTATCTAATGATTCTAATAATTCCGACTTAGCCTTAAAAATATTATCCTTTGAACCTAATAAACCGATATGCGCCTCTCCAATATTAGTAAGCACTGCTAAATCAGGAGTGATAAAATTGGTGAGAGTTTTTATTTCGCCCAAACCTCTCATTCCCATCTCTGTCACCAACAACTTATGTGATTTGTTAAGCTGCAGCAAAGTAAGAGGAATTCCAATCTCATTATTGTAATTTCCAGAGGATTTTAAAAGAGGGAATTTTTGAGATAAGATATGGGCAATAATTTCTTTGGTAGTGGTCTTTCCGTTACTGCCGGTTACACAGACATTAAAAGTGTTAAACTTATCCTTGTAGTATTTAGACCAATCCTGCAGAGCAGAAAGAGTATTTTTTACTTCTATGATAATTTTATTTTTTTCTATTTGCTCATTCTGCAGTAATGTGCTCGCACCTTTGCAGACTACTGACCCAACCGCACCTTTTCTAAAAGCTTCAACAATAAAATTATGTCCATCGAAATTTGGTCCAATTATAGCAAAAAATAAATCACCGGGAATTAAAGTTCGGCTATCTATGGAAATCCCTTTTATTAAGCAATCTTGATCTCCCTGAATTATCTTTCCCGAGACGGCTTCTATTAATTCCCTAATTTTACAGTTTTCCAATTATCTATCTCCCTGTTAAAATCTTTTTCACCACTTCTTCATCATTATGATGGATAGCTCTGTTATGGTAAATCTGTTCGTTTTCAGGCCCTTTTCCGGCTATCAAGACTATATCTCCTTCTTTGGCTTTTTCTAGAGCGTGTTCAATAGCCTTTACCCGATCAGTAACTATAATATAAGCTTTATCTGTTTTTTTAACCCCTTTCTCAATTTCCTGAGCAATTTTCAAAGGGTCTTCACTTTTAGGATTATCCGCAGTTATTACTACGTAATCACTATATGTTCCTATAACTTCTCCTATGGTAACCCTTACCTTATTATATTTATCTCCACTATGTCCAAATACCGTTATTATTTTGTTTGAGGCAAAATTACGTAAATTCCCTAATATATTCTCTAATCCATGATAATTATGGGCAAAATCTATAATAATAGTATAATTCTGCCCATATTCAAGCAGTTTATATCTTCCCGGAGCTCCATAAAATTTGCTGAAAGCTTGAGAAATTATATTAAGGGGGATGTCTTGGGTAATAGCCGTTGCTATAGCTGCCAAAGCATTATATATGTTGTATTTTCCGCTAAAATTTAAAAATATCTTAGTATCCCCTACGGGGGTTTTTACTGTAAACGAAGAACTTTTAAGGTCTATTTTTATTTTCCTGGCTCTAACCTCAGCTTCTTTTTCTATTCCATAAGTAATTAAATTAACCTTATTGCAATCAATAAAATCCTTGCTGTGCTCTTCATCGACATTGATTACCGCATACTTTTCAGAAATTGCTTTTTTGCTTTTATTTAAATTTAAAAACAATTTTTTCTTTGCTTCTAAATAATTAGAAAAGTTTTTATGAATTTCAAAATGTTCCTTACTGATGTTAGTAAAGATAGCTATGTCAAAATTACATTCCTCTACACGGGATAATTGCAAGGCATGTGAAGATACTTCCATTACTACATAATCTGTTTTTTGTTTAATCATTTCTTTAAGGACTTTCTGTAAATCTATTGATTCCATAGTAGTCATATGGGAAGAGTTAATATTATTAGCAATTATATTTTGGGCTGTCCCTAGAAGTCCTGTTTTGTATCCCGCTTCCTGCAAAATAGCTCTTAACATATAAGTAATAGTGGTTTTACCGTTTGTTCCGGTTACTCCAACTAATTTTAATTTTTGTGAAGGAAAGCCGTAAAATTGGTTAGCTAAAATTGCCAGGGCTTTACGGCTATCATCTACCTTTATTATGGTAATGCCCGGCCTGGGAGGAATTTCTTTTTCTACCACCAAGGCAACTGCTCCCCCGTTAATAGCTTCATTGATAAAATTATGTCCATCAGAAGTAAAACCTTTTATACA
>DASRMF010000024.1:0-3199 GCA_035648055.1 Atribacterota bacterium | reverse complement strand
GGTGGAAAGTTCTTCACTGGTTTTACCTACTATCTGAAAGACCACTCTAATTAATCCTCTTTCTCGATCAAAATCAGCAACCGTTAGAGGGATTCGCTCTCCTTTTTCTTTAATCATTAAGATGATGAATTGACCAGGTTGGACAGATAGAGCTACCTCTGGGGCCTGTATCCACATCGAATAAATCGTTTCGTTTAATTTTTCTTTGTTCATTACTTTGTACATTTTTACCTCCTAGATTTTGCCAAAATACTACGATAAGTTTACAAAAATTTCTGCTGTATCTTTAGCAATCATTAGCTCTTCATTAGTAGGAATTACCATTACTTTTACTTTCGCATCATCATTACTTATAATAGTTTCATTGCTGCAAGCTTTATTTTTTTCTGGGTTAATTGCTATCCCTAAAAATTCTAATCCTTCACAAGCTCCCTTTCTTACTTTCCATGCATTTTCACCAATACCAGCAGTAAAGACAACCACATCTACTCCGCCCATGGCTGCCGCATAAGCTCCGATATATTTTTTTATCCCGTAATCGAAGATAGACAATGCTCTAATTGCTCTTTCATCACCTTGTTTTGCTTTTTTTCCTAAATCTCTGTTATCGCTTGAAATTCCTTCTGATAGACCCAAGAATCCACTTTCTTTATAGATAATTTTATTAATCTCTTCAACGGTAAGTTTTTCTTTATCCATTAAAAAGGGGATGATTGCTGGATCAAGATCTCCGCAGCGAGTTCCCATTATTATACCGGCAACTGTACCAAATCCTAAACTAGTATCAATTGAAACTCCATTCTTTACTGCAGTAATACTTGAACCGTTTCCTAGATGGCAAGTAATTATTTTAAGCTCTTCTATGGGTTTATTTAAAATTTTAGCTGCTCTTTGAGCTACATACTTATGAGAAGTCCCATGAAATCCATATCTTCTTATTTTATACTTCTTATAATATTTATAAGGAATCCCGTAAAGGTAGGCATGTTCAGGAATAGTTTGATGAAAAGCAGTATCGAATACTCCCACTTGGGGCACTCCGGGCATTAGCTCTTTACAGACTTCTATCCCTAAAATATTAGGCGGGTTATGTAAAGGAGCAAGTTCAATACATTCTTTTAAGGCATCCATCACTTCATCGGTAAGTAAAACTGAGCCGGAATATTTTTCCCCAGCGTGAACTACTCTATGGCCTACTGCTACTATTTCAGAGATATCTTTAATTACACCATAATCTGGATGAAGCAAGGCATCCATCATCAATTTAATCCCTACCCTATGGTTAGGAATATCCTGATGGGTTATAACCGGTTCTCCATTAGAAGGATAATGATTAATAATTGAATCAGAAATTGCAATCCTCTCCACTAAGCCTTTAGCCAGTACCGACTCATCGGTCATGTCAAATAACTGATATTTTATGGATGAGCTACCGCTATTTACCACTAAAACTTTCATTTTATTCTTAATCCCCTTTTCGCATATTTTTATTTTTTTAATTACTTGCTTCCCTGTTTTTTTGTTTTTAAATCTTTAGCAATATCAAATCCCAGGAGCAATGCTTTTTCGTTTACTTCCTTTGCCTTAACTGGAACCCTGGAACACACTGCCTTTTGAATAGCTTCCTGGGAAACCACTTTAGTTAAGCCTACAATTATTCCTAATGAAATAATATTGGTAACTAACTTTGTTCCAAATTTTTTTTGAGCTGTTTCAGTAATAGGAAATAAATATTTATTATTTGAGATATTAGGGACATCAGTTACTAATGTAGAATCAGCAACCAGAATACCGTCTTTATTCAAATTTTTGACATATTTATCACAAGCAGTTTGGGTTAGAGCTAAAAGAATATCCGATTTTATTACTTTAGGATAATCTATCTTATTATTACTTATAACCACTTCTGACCTGCTGGCTCCTCCTCGGGCTTCCGGCCCGTAGGATTGGCTTTGAACAGCTTCTTTTCCATCATATATACTGGCTGCTTCGGCTAAAATTATTCCGGCTAAAATTAGACCCTGTCCTCCGGAACCGCTTAAACAAATTTCAATTCTTTCTTTCATTATTTATTGCCTCCCATCGCCTGAGCTTTTTTGATAATCTCTTCATATAATTCGGTATAGCCTGGTCTATCTTTGCTTAAAAATTCGCCTACCGCATATTTTCCCTTCTTTTCATCAGAGGAAAGTCCTTCCCATATTTTTTTGGAAACAGCCATATCTTTTATCCATTTTAACATATCAACCGGTGATTTCATTTTGTTCATTTTACCGTAAGATACAGGACAATCAGAAATTATTTCTACTACTGAGAATCCTTTCTTATCTAAAGCCTTTTTTATCAAAGAGGTTGACTGCCGAATATTATACACCGTTCCTCGAGCCACATAACTTGCACCCGCCGCAATTGCCAGTTTAACCAGATCAAAAGATTGGTCAATATTCCCATAAGGAGCGGTAGTACCAAATTTACCGGTTGGAGTAAGAGGTGAATATTGACCTCCGGTCATTCCATAAATCATATTATTAATAATTATAGCGGTTAAATCGATATTACGCCGCGCGGCATGGATAAAATGGTTTCCCCCGATAGCTGAACAATCTCCATCCCCCATAACTACTATTACTTTTAGATCTGGGTTAGCCATTTTTATGCCGGTAGCGAAAGGCAAAGCCCTACCGTGAGTGGTATTCATGGTACAAAAATCTACATATCCGGTAATTCGACTGGAGCAACCTATGCCAGAAACCGCCACAATTTCATTTTTATCCCATTTTAGTTCGTCTATAGCTCTAATAATAGCTCCCAAAACAATACCATTACCACAACCAGGGCACCACATATTGGGAAACATCTCTTCTCTAATATAATTATCAATTACTGTCTTCATTTCTTTATCTCCTCCCGGATCTTCCCTAATATTTCTATAGGATTAATTAATTCACCATCTACTCGGCCATAAGGCACAACCCGGCATTTTCCCTGGGAAGCTCTTTCTACTTCTAAGACCATTTGACCTAAATTCATTTCCGGAACTATAATTAAATCTACCTGCTGAGCCAGCTTGTTTACTTCTTCAGAACAGAAAGGCCAAATAGTTAATAATTTTAATAAACCTACTTTTAACCCTTCTTCCCGGGCTAATTTTACCGTTCTCTCAGCAGCTCTTGCTACTGAACCATAAGCAATTAAAGCA
>DASRMF010000023.1:0-8035 GCA_035648055.1 Atribacterota bacterium | reverse complement strand
GGGAAGATAATAAATGTTTTTTCCGGAGAAACATATACTTCCGATGTTGCAATTTATAAGGATACAATTGTAGGATTAGGGGAAGGATATCGAGCTGTTAAGGAAATAGATATCTCCGGTTGTTACTTGTCTCCCGGATTTATGGATGGACATATTCACTTAGAGAGCTCTATGGTAAAAATTTCAGAATTTGCCAAGACTGTAGTACCAATGGGAACAACTTCAGTAATCATTGATCCTCACGAAATTGCCAATGTATTGGGCTTAGAAGGTATCAGATATATGTTGGAATCCAGCAAATATAACCCCTTAAATATATTTATGATGCTTCCTTCTTGTGTTCCTGCTTCATCTTTAGGAACTTCCGGAGCAAACCTTAGTGTCAATGACTTATTCCCTCTTTTAGAGGAAAAATGGGTTTTAGGGTTAGGAGAGATGATGAATTTTCCGGGAGTTTTAAACCAAATCCCTGAGGTTTTAGATAAAATAGTAGTATTTTCAAAAAAATGCATTGACGGACATGCCCCTAATTTATCCGGTAAAGATCTTTGTGCTTATGTTTCTGCTCAAATTAGATCTGACCATGAATGCACTACAGTAGAAGAGGCTGAAGAAAAATTGAGATTAGGTATGTATATTATGTTGAGAGAAGGGTCAGTTACTCGAAATTTAATCGATCTTTTACCACTTATAAATACTAATAATTCCCGGAGATGTTTCTTTTGTTGTGACGATCGTCACCCTAAAGATTTAATTGAAGAGGGGCATATTAATTATATTATAAAAACTTCTATAAAAAAAGGGATAGACCCCGTTACTGCTATTAGGATGGCCACCCTGAATACTGCAGAATATTTTAGACTGAGAAACTTAGGTGCAATTGCTCCTGGCTATGTAGCTGATTTGGTTGTTTTTGATAATTTCAGAGATTTTAACATCCTTAAAGTTTTTAATAATGGTAAATTAGTTGCTGAAAGCGGAGAGTTATTAGAGCTAAGTCCTAAACCATTGGAAGTGCCTATTAGAGGGTCAATTAATATTAAGTGGCTTTATCCCGAAGATTTTAGTATCCCAGTAAAAGGTAATAAATGTAGAGTGATAAAAATTACTCCAGGTCAAATTATCACTGAAGAAAATATAGAGATTCCTAAAATCGAAGAAGGCTTTGTAGTTTCTGATACCAAACGGGATATCTTAAAAATTGCAGTAGTTGAGAGACATCACGCTTCAGAAAAAGTAAGTATAGGTTTAGTTAAAGGTATTGGTCTAAAAAAAGGTGCTTTAGGCTCATCTGTAGCCCATGATTCCCATAATATTATAATCGTAGGCACTAACGATAAAGATATGTTAAATGTCGGGGCAGCTATTGCTAAGATGGGAGGTGGGTTGGCAATATCCGTGGATGAAAAAATAATAGATTCATTACCTTTGCCTATTGCTGGTTTGATGTCAGATAGGACTTTGTTAGAAGTGAAAGAAAATCTGGATTCCATCTATAAAACTGCCAAAAATTTAGGAGTTACAGTAGACAATCCTTTTATGAGTATCGCTTTCCTATCTTTAGAAGTGGCCCCCCATCTTAAAATAACTAATAAAGGCCTGGTAGATGTTAATAATTCAAAAATCGTAGATTTATTTGTAGATTGACCAATTTTGCCAATTCACCAATTCACCGATTAGTGAGATGGTTTGCAAATGAATTGTGCCTTTCCTGTTTTATTATCTTTTGTTTACTGTGGGCACGATGCATCGTGCCCCTACAAATTACTCTTATTACACATTACTTATTACTGTTCTTGTCCGAGATACGCGATACGATATAAGTTGTAGTTTTCTAAAAGGTGTTGCAAATGGTTCAAAAATTTAATTTGGTATCTGATTATCCCCCACAAGGAGACCAACCCCAGGCTATAAAAAAAATAGTAGAAGGTATACGGAAAGGTTATAAATATCAAACTTTACTGGGAGTAACTGGTTCAGGGAAGACTTTTACTATGGCAAATGTAATTCAAAAAGTTCAATTGCCCACCCTGGTTATTTCACACAATAAAACCTTAGCCGCTCAATTATGCAGTGAGTTTAGAAGATATTTTCCTGATAATGCAGTGGAATATTTTGTAAGCTATTATGATTATTATCAACCGGAGGCGTATATTGCCCGTACAGATACTTATATTGAAAAAGATTCTTCTATAAATGAAGAGATTGACCGTTTAAGACTTTCTGCTACTAGTTCTCTCTTGGAAAGAAAAGATGTGATTATTGTTGCCAGCGTATCTTGTATATACGGGTTAGGGTCACCCAAAGATTATCAAGATTTAGTATTTAAAATTAGTAAAAACGAAATTATCAAAAGAGATAATGTTATAGAAAAGCTTGTAAATATACACTACGAGAGAAATGATATTGATTTTCACCGTGGATGTTTTAGAGTTAGAGGAGATGTAATTGAAATATTTCCTTCCTACTTAGAATATGCTTTTCGTATAGAGTTATGGGGTGAGAAGATAGAAGCAATTTCCGAGATAGATCCTCTAACCGGAAAAGTTACAAAGAGATGGGATAAGTTGGTAGTTTATCCTGCAAAACACTTTGTTACTCCTAAGGATAAATTAGAAAGAGCAATTTTATATATTGAAGATGAATTGAGAGAAAGATTAAAATATTTTAAAAAAGAGGGAAAGCTATTAGAGGCTCAAAGATTAGAACAAAGGACTAAATACGATTTAGAAATGTTAAAAGAAGTGGGATATTGCAGTGGAATTGAGAACTATTCTCGTCATATTAGCGGAAGAAAACCAGGAGAACCTCCGGCAACTTTGTTAGATTATTTTCCTTCTGATTTTATGATGTTTATTGACGAATCTCATGTTACTATTCCTCAATTAAGAGGTATGTTTGCGGGTGATAAATCTAGAAAAAATAGTTTGGTAAAATATGGTTTTCGTTTACCTTCTGCCTATGATAATAGACCACTCTATTTTAAAGAAATAGAAAATTATATGGAGAAAGTTGTCCTTGTTTCAGCAACTCCAGCTAAATACGAATTAGAAAAAAGTAAGCAAATTGTTGAACAGATTATCAGACCCACCGGGCTAATTGACCCGGAAATAATTTTAAAACCGGCCAAAAACCAGATTGATAGCTTAATAGCAGAAATAAAAAAAAGGACGGAAAAAAAAGAGAGAGTATTAGTGACTACTTTAACTAAAAGAATGGCTGAAGATGTAGCTGAGTATTTGGAAGAAATTAATATAAAAGCAAAATATCTTCATTCAGAGATTAAGACTTTGGAAAGGATTAACATTTTAAAAGATTTAAGATTAGGTAAATTTAATGTGTTAGTGGGAGTTAATCTTTTAAGAGAAGGATTAGACCTCCCGGAAGTATCTTTAGTAGCTATTTTGGATGCAGACAAAGAAGGTTTTTTAAGATCTGAAACCTCTTTAATTCAGACTATGGGGAGAGCAGCAAGAAATATAAACGGCACAGTTATTTTGTATTGCGAAAATAGTACCGGGTCGATAAGAAGGGCAGTAAAGGAAACTAATCGAAGAAGGAAAATACAATTAGAATATAATCGCAAATACCAGATAACTCCCAAAACTATAATTAAGACAATAGACGAATTTGCTATTGTTAAGAACGTAAATAATTTCGAAGATTTTTCTACCGTTAACGAAGAACACGAAAAATACTTAAGTAAGAGCAATTTATGGTTATTGATAAAATCTTTAGAGAAAGAGATGAAGCAAGCAGCAAAAAATTTAGATTTTGAAAGAGCGGCCTTGTTGAGAGATGAAATAAGAAGATTAAAAAAAGAGAAAACTTTATTCGGGGGAAAAATAAGTGGTTCAGACTAAGATAATAATTAAAGGGGCTCGAGAACATAACTTAAAAAATATTAATTTGGAAATACCCAGAAACAAATTAATTGTAATTACCGGGTTGAGTGGTTCTGGTAAATCTTCTTTAGCTTTTGATACGATTTATGCAGAAGGTCAGAGAAGATATATTGAATCTTTGTCTTCTTATGCTCGTCAATTTATGGAAAGAATGAAAAAGCCTAACGTGGATTATATTGAAGGGTTATCACCAGCGATTTCCATTGATCAGAGAAAAGCAAGTAAGAATCCTCGCTCTACAGTTGGTACTGTAACGGAAATTTATGATTATTTACGGTTGCTTTTTGCCCGGATTGGAATACCTCATTGCCCGCAGTGCGGTAGACAGGTTAGCAAGCAGACGGTCGAGCAGATGGTTGATCAAATTTTAAGTTTACCCCCGGGAACAAAAATACAAGTTTTAGCCCCGATAATTCGCTTCAAAAAAGGTGAGCACAAACAAATATTAGAAGATATTCAAAAAAAAGGATTTGTTAGGGTGAGAGTTGATGGAAACACTTTCGAAGCAGAAGAGGATATAAAAATCGATAGGTATAAAAATCATAACATAGAAGTTGTAGTAGACAGATTGTTAGTAAAGCCTGAAATAAAAACTCGTTTGGCTGGTTCTATAGAGACTGCTTTAAATTTAAGCGAAGGAATAGTAGTAATTGATATGGAAGGTGGTAAAGAAAAGATGTTTAGCGAGCATTTTTCTTGCCCCAACTGCGGAATTAATTTACCGGAAATTGCTCCTCGCATTTTCTCTTTTAATAGTCCTTATGGCGCTTGCCCTGATTGTACTGGTTTAGGATTTAAAATGGAATTCGATCCTGAATTAATTGTGCCGGATAATAATAAATCTATATTACAGGGTGCTTTAGTTCCCTGGGGAGAAGTAAAAGGGAAATACCTATATCACATATTAAAAGGTTTAGCCGATTTTTATGGTTTTAGTCTCGATACTCCTTTTATCAGGTTAAGTCCTAAATTTCAGGAGATTATATTATCTGGCTCAGGAGAAATAAAGATACCCTTTAAATATCAGAATGATGAACAAACTACCTATTGGACTCATGAAAATGCTTTTGAAGGGGTAATTAATAATTTAAAAAGAAGATATCGAGAAACTAAATCAGAATATATTCGGCAAGAGATACAAAAGTTTATGAATATTGGACCCTGTCCCTCTTGTGAGGGCAAAAGACTTCGTCCGGAAAGCTTAAATGTTACTATTGATGGTTTCTCTATAGCGGACATTGCTGAGAAATCTATCAAATGGAATTATAATTTTTTTGAAAATTTAAGATTAACCGAAAGAGAAATGGTAATCGCTGGGCAGATATTGAAAGAAATAAAGAATAGATTAAATTTTTTAACTAATGTAGGTTTAGATTATCTTACCTTATCGCGTTCATCTTCTACATTAGCTGGAGGAGAGAACCAGAGAATTCGCTTAGCTACTCAGATTGGCTCGAGCTTAACCGGCGTACTTTATATTTTAGACGAACCGAGTATTGGCCTACATCAAAAAGATAATGTTAAACTTTTAAAGACTCTTATAAAGTTAAGAGATTTAGGAAATACGGTGATAGTAATTGAACATGATGAAGCTACAATGAGAATTGCAGATTACATTGTGGATCTTGGTCCGGGGGCGGGGGTGCACGGAGGATATTTAGTAGCAAAGGGTAGTATTAAAGATATTATAAAAAATAAGAAGTCTATTACTGGAAAATATCTGAGCCACTTCAGTAAAATTAATATCCCCTCCAAAAGAAGAAAGGGTAATGGGAAATATTTAAAGATTTACGGAGCCCGCCAGTATAATTTAAAAAATATTGATGTTTCTATTCCTTTAGGTACACTTACTTGTATTACTGGAGTATCTGGTTCCGGAAAAAGTACTTTGGTCGAGGAGACCTTATACAAAGCTTTAATCAAAAAAATTTATCAGAGTAGAGTTCATCCTGGTGAATATGATAAAATTGAAGGAATAGAAAATATTGATAAAGTAATAATTATCGATCAATCGCCCATAGGTAGAACTTCTCGCTCTAATCCAGCTACTTACACCGGGACATTTAATCCCATTAGAGAAATATTTTCCAGGATAAAAGAAGCTAAAATTAGAGGTTATAAGGCAGGTAGATTTAGCTTTAATGTAAAAGGTGGAAGATGTGAGGCCTGTCAGGGTGGAGGGATAAAAAAGATTGAAATGTATTTTTTACCTGATGTATATATACCCTGTGAAATTTGTAAAGGTCAAAGGTTTAATCGTGAAACTTTAGATATAAAATATAAGAGTAAAAATATAGCTCAAGTGTTAGATATGACCGTTGAAGAAGCTCTGGAATTTTTTATAGCAATCCCTATAATAAAAAGAAAATTGCAAACTTTATATGATGTAGGATTAGGATATATAAAATTAGGACAATCTGCCACCACTCTATCCGGAGGTGAAGCACAAAGAATTAAATTAGCCAAAGAATTAAGTACTAAAAGCACAGGAAGAACTATATATCTTTTAGATGAGCCAACAACAGGTCTGCATTTTGATGATGTAAAAAAATTACTCAATGTCATGGATAGGTTAGTAGAAGCCGGGAATACAGTTTTGGTAATTGAACACAACTTAGAGGTAATTAAATCAGCAGATTACATTATTGATCTTGGTCCGGGAGGTGGAGAAGAAGGAGGCAGAGTAATAGCCAGGGGAACTCCTGAAGAAATAGCTCACAACAAGAATTCATTTACCGGAGAGTATCTAAAAAAAGTATTAAATTAGTCGTTAGTGAATAGTAATTCGTATCGCGTAAAAAGATAGAAATCAGAAGCCAGAATATCAAAAAGCGTAGAGCGGATAGCGTTTAGCGTAGAGGATACAGTGATAAGTAATTTGTAGGGGCACGATGCATCGTGCCCACAGTAAACGGAAAAATATAAAGAAAGAAGGGCACAATTCATTGTGCCCCTACAAAATCACAAAAACAGTAGGGGCGTATTGCATACGCCTGTCCTACTAACGACTATTCACTATCGACTAGTTAATTGGTCAATCGGAGAATTGATAAACCATGGACATTAAATTAAAAATAAGCAAATTACCCGAAACAAGTGGAGTTTATTTTTTTAAAGATAAAAAAGGAAAAGTAATATATGTAGGGAAGGCTAATTCTTTAAAAAGTAGAGTTTCTTCTTATTTTAGTAATTCTCCTCAATGTTCTCTAAAGATAAATAAAATGATTAAAGAGATCGAGAATGTTGAATATATACCCACTTCCTCTGAAATAGAAGCTCTTATTTTAGAAAGTAAAATGATTAAAAGCAACAGTCCTTACTATAATACTCAATCGAAAGATGATAAGAGTTATCCCTATGTTAAAATTACTTTAGAGAAAGAATTTCCCCAAATATTATTTTACAGAAAAATAAATCAAAAAGTAAAAGAAGCTAAAGCTTTATATTTCGGCCCTTTTGTGGATACAAACGCTACTCGGGTTGTTATAAAATTATTAAGGCAAGTTTTCAAAATTAGGGGATGCAGAAAAAAAGATTTAAAAAAGGCGAAAATTTGCTTAGATTACCAGATTGGTTTGTGTTCAGCGCCTTGTGCTAATATGATTAGCAAAACAGAGTATCGAAAAAGAATAAAAGAAATTTGCCTATTTTTGGCAGGGAAACAAAAAAAATTAATAAATGGTCTTTACAGAGAAATGAAAGAAGCTTCCCATAATCTAAATTACGAAAAAGCTGCCAAAGCAAGAGATAGAATAAAATCAATCGAAGCAATTTTAAAAGGTCAGGAAATAAACTTACACAGGAAAAGTAGTAAAAATGATTATTTGTTGAAAAAGATAGAAGAAGTAGAAGAAGAAGAAATTGAGAAGGGCCGGAAGGCAGTTATTGATTTGAAAGATAAATTAAACCTAAAAAAATTGCCAGAAAGAATTGAGGCATTCGACATCTCTAATATTCAGGGGAAATTATCTGTTGGTTCTTTGGTTGTTTTTGAGAAAGGACGACCAAAAAAGAAAGATTACCGAAGATTTAGAGTGAAAAGAGTTAAAGGAATTGACGATTATGCTATGTTGCAAGAGGTAACGGAGAGGAGATATAAAAGATTATTATCTGAAGGCAAAAGATTACCT
>DASRMF010000022.1:0-7493 GCA_035648055.1 Atribacterota bacterium | reverse complement strand
GGGGAAATCATTACTCCCGCAAAACTACCGGTAAAGGCCAACATAGCATAATATAGATTTGGTTCTCCTTGAACAATTATCGGGAACAGGACCGGTAATCCTATCCCCAGTGCTGCGGTGCCCATCCCAGTCATCATGCCGATAAAAAAGGGAATGCTAAATAAAACTATAAAAGGATGTATCCCTAATTTAGCAAATACTTCCGGGATTATCTCTATCCCTCCCGAAACCTGGAGTATCCTTTGAAAAATCATAATACTGCCGATTAAAATCACCACGCCTAAGTCTACATCATTTCTAATAATTTCCTTTAACATTTTTAGGCTTAATTTTTTTATATTTAAGAAAATTAAAGACAAGATCACTATTACCAAAGAAAACAACAAATCTGTTTTTGTCCCCAGAACCAAAATTACAATAAGCAGAATAGGCCAGACCCCAAAAAACAATTTTTTTAAATTAAGTAAAATATCTTTTTTGTTAATAAGGGTGGTATCTTTTTTTAAATTTTTATACTCCCAAACAAAGCCTACTATTACAATTGCAATAGTCAAGGGAAATTGAACCAGGATAACTTCTCGAATTTCTACCTTTAACAAACCGGCAAATAATATCATCCCTGGAAATAGAGGCCAGACAAATTCCCAAATATGACGAAACCAATAATTTACAAAGGTCTCCTCTTCGGGGGTGAGTCCTACCCGGTCCCCTACCTCTTTAACCATAGGAGCAGAAAATATCGCTCCGGCAGGCATAGGAATCAATCCTAATAAAGCCGGGATAAAGGCCAATATAAGCCTATAATCTTTAACCAGTCCCTGGAGAGAATCGACTAAATCTCTTAGGCTTTCTACCTTTCTTAAAACACCGCTTAAGATATAAACCAGTACAATTATTCCGATTAACTTTAAAGTAGCCGGATCAATCAAGGCAAAAATAAAGTTATTCCCTATCTGAATCGGGCTTAAATTAAAGAACACCCCTGCTAATAAGGAAGCTAACAGTATAACGTATTCTAATTTCCATTTCTTTTTTATCAAGAAAATAATCACTGCGATTATTGCTAATAATTTTATAATTTCTGTCACTTTAATTTCACCAATTTATTCTTTCTACGATTTATTTTTTTGTTTCTTCCTGTATTTCTTTCTGTGCTTCTTTCTTTATTTTCTTTTTTTCCTCTTTAAATTTAATCCCCTGAACATTAACATTAACCTTAAGAACTTCTAAGCCGGTCATGGAACAGACAGCGTCTTTTACTTTGCGCTGTACCTCTTCGGCTACTTTAAAAATTCCTACCTCATAGTCAGTAATAATGGGTATTGTAATTGTCGCTTCTCCCGGTTTCATCCATACTTCCACACCTTTATCCAAATCCTTACGGGATAATATATTGGGTGATTTTCCCCTATGACCGCTAGCAATACCAACTACTCCTTTAGTTTTTATAGTTTCCATGGCAGCAATTACAGCTACTACTTCTTTGGAAACCGTTACATTTCCTACTTCTTGTTCTTGGGAATTGTCTTTAATGATCTGTTTATCTGACATTTTATTACACCGTCCTTATTGCTTTCTTTGTTTACATCTTAAGTTACAAAAAGATTGAGTTATTTTATGTTTTCGTAAAATATTTTGTCTATGTGTATTTTAATTTCTTTCGTTTCTATCCCGCTTGTTTCCAAGAGATATTCTTTTAATTTTCGTTGCACCTTCTCTGAAAGTTCCGGAATATTTACATCCTGCTTTACGGAAAGATGAAGATCTACGTTTATCCCCCCGGACTTTAAAATATTAACTTCTGGCCTGGTTTCTGTAATCTCTCCCATCCCTTTAACCACCTTCAAAGTTAAACGTTTTATAGACTCGATAGAAATTTTAATCTCCCCAAAGGAAGTCTTTTGAACTACTGATAAATTTCCTTTATCGATTTGGGCTTTTTGCCAGATCAAATAAATGACCAGAAAAATTAACAAAGCCCCCGCTAAACCCAAGATGATCTGGTTGAAAAAATTAGAGTAGATCCAATAATTTGTTCTAAAGAAAATATTTTCTAAGGAAAATAATCTCAAAGAAAGAGCCAAAAAAATCCCCGAAATAAAAACTGTAATCACTGAAAACAGAACGAAAATTAAATTATTAAAGCTCCCTTTACTCATTTTGAACCATCCTTTCTATTTTTATCTAATTTTTATAACTCTATCGTGGAGCGTACAGCGTTTAGCGTATAGTTTTAGATTAATAAAATTCGTCGTAATTAAACTAAAAATTTATCCTCTATTTAATATTTTAAATCTTGGTTTCTGTATTCTAACTTTTATTTTCTTTGCTATATACTGTATACTCGATACTATTTGTATGCTAACGACTAATTTATTTTTCTCTTAACAACAGGCCGGCGATTCTTCTTAAATCTTCTTTACTATAAAATTCTATGCTTATCTTCCCTTTTTTGCCATCATATAATATATTTATCTTGGTCCCTAAAACATCTCTTAATTTTCCCTCTACATCAGGGAATCGCTCAATGGTAACATTTTTAACTTTAAATTGTTTTTTTTGCGCTTTCTCAATGTTTTTAATCAGCTGCTCGGTATCTCTTACCGATAAATCATTAGCAATTATTCTATCACACACCGCTCTTTGTACTTCTTCATCTTCTATGCTTAATAATAATTTAGCATGACCGAAAGATATTTTCCCTTCAGAAATATTTTTTTGTATCTCCGAATTCAATTTTAACAGCCTGATAGTATTGGTGACCAAAGTTCTGCTCTTCCCGGTTACTTCCGCTAATTCTTGCTGGGTAAGATTAAACTCATCTATCAATCTTTTAAAGGCATTGGCCTGTTCGACAGGATTAAGATCTTCCCTTTGAATGTTTTCCACCAGGGCAATTTCTAAACTTTTTTCATTGTTAATACTTTTAATAATTACCGGTATCTTCTTTAACCCGATTTCTTTTGCTGCCTTCAGCCTCCGCTCTCCGGCAATAATCTCATACCCGTTAGCCATTTTCCTTACTACGATCGGTTGAATTATTCCGTGTTTTTTAATTGACTCTTTTAGTTCTTCCATTTTTTCTTTATTGAAATTTTTGCGGGGTTGAAAAAGATTAGGGGTCAAGCTTTCTACTTCTATCTCAAGAATAAACCCTTTTTCTTTTTGTTCAACCTTGGGGATAAGGGCTTCTAACCCTTTTCCTAATCCTCTTTTACTCATTTGATATCACCTCTCGGGCTAATTTTTTATAAGCTTTCGCCCCTTTAGATTTTACATCATATAACACAACCGGTTTGCCATAACTGGGGGCTTCGCTCACTCTGACATTTCGGGGAACGATTGATTTAAATATCTTTCCCTCGAAATATTTTTTAACTTCTTCTATAACATCGCGGGAAAGATTTGTGCGGCTATCATACATGGTCAGTAGAATCCCTTCTATTTCTAAGAATGAATTCAGATTTTCTCTGACTAAATTTATAGTATTTAGTAATTGCCCAATGCCCTCTAAGGCATAAAATTCACACTGTATGGGAATAATAACCGCATCGGCAGCAGTAAGAGAATTTAAGGTTAAAAGACCCAGTGAAGGGGGACAATCAATAATTATATAATCATAATCATCCTTTATTGGCTTAATTGCGTGTTTTAATTTGTTTTCCCGAGAGATATAATTGACTAATTCTATTTCTGCTCCGGCCAATTGAATGGTAGAAGGTAAAACATCCAAATATTTTACCTGAGTTGTTAAAATAATCTCTCTAATCGGCGCTTTATTAATCAAAACATCATAAATACATCTTTTGATTTTTGTTTTATCCAAACCTATGCCGGTGCTGGCATTCCCCTGGGGGTCTATATCGATCAATAAAGTTTTTCTTTTATGTAGGGCTATGGAAGTACTTAGATTTACTGCGGTAGTGGTTTTACCTACCCCACCTTTTTGATTGGTGATTGCCAAGACTTTGGTCATAGATATTCTCCTAAAATGATTATAAAGATTACGAATTAGTCGTTGGTTAATCGTGTCGCGTATTGCGTATCGAGTATCGCGTTAAGAAAATCAGAATTCAAAATTCAAAACTCTACGCTTAACGCTATATGCTAATTATCTTAACCGGCTAACCAAGTAATTAATTAACGAATCAAGGAATATAAAGTGAATTATAATTACACAGATTTAACTACGAAACATTTGTTCATGACATTTAATGTTCCACGTGGAACGCTTGTTTTTTTAATATAGTTTTACATTTGCAAGGAATATAATTAACCAGTTACCCGGTTGGCCAGTTAAAATTAATTCACCAATTTGCCAATTACCCAATTCGTAGGACAGGCGTCTCGCCTGTCTATTATTGTCGTTCCCAGTCAAAAATAGTTTGCTGACCCGGCTATTAATTCTTTAACTGGATAACCAGCAAGCGATGTAATGTTTAAGGTGTGATATAGTACCTGTTTTTAAAATTTCAGAAATTTACCCTCATTACTCATCACATGTTACTTGTTCCTGTATTTTATACGAGCTATGGTTTTGCATTTTTAGTTTTCTACAATATATTACTTATATTACCAAAAATATTTCAAAATTACAAAGGTCTTTTTTGGGGATGGCCTTCTTTTCTGGGATATTTCGAAGGAGTATGTTTTATTTTTTTGATTACCAAAAGATATCTTTCCTGATTTAAAAAAGGAATTCGAACGCTTTCCACTCCAATCAGCTCTCCGCCTAAAGTCTGAACTGCTTTAAGACTTTTATCTGTTTCTTCCTTATATGACCTTCCTTTCTGAGCTATAAACCATCCTCCCGCTTTCACTAAAGGAAGGCAATATTCACTTAAAACGTTTAAACGGGCTACTGCTCTGGATATAGCTATATCATATTTTTCCCGGTGATCTGCCCCTTTCCCAAAAGTTTCTGCTCTACCGTTAAGTATCTTAACTTGCTGAAAATTCATTTCCGCTGTTGCCTTTTCTAAAAACATAGTCTTTTTCTTTCTTGCTTCCAGGAGAGACAATTTAATGGAAGGGCATACTATTTTAATCGGCAAGCCCGGGAAACCTGCACCCGCTCCTACATCAATAACACTTATTCTTTCTTTTTCAACATATTTATTAATAACTTTTATACAGCTAATAGAATCTAAAAAGTGTTTAATAATTATTTCTTGTGGTGTTTTTAAAGCGGTTAGGTTTATATTTTGATTCCATTGAATTAATAACTCTAAATATTTGGAAAATTTTTTAACCTGCTCTTTATGAAGATTAATTCCCATTTTTTGGGCACCATCAATTAAAATATTTTCATCGTCTTTTAACAAAAAAGATTCACCTCTTTTTGTATTGTTAGTTTGTTAACTGGTTAGTTGGTTAATAGGTTAGTACAATAAGACACGCCATGCCTCTACCCCGGTCTGGTAAAAATTATTTAACTAGACAACCAGATAACTAAATACCGAGATACGAATTTATTGGTATAGAGTAGGGCACAGTAGAAATACAGCGATAAGTAATTTGTAATGAGCAATAAGGTTATTTTCTGAACTTTCAAAAATGGGTTGCTTGTTACGCGTTACACATTGTATAATTAATCGGCCAACTTGTCTTTGTTTTAATCGCTAAGTCGGGTATACAGCCGACAGAGTAGCTTTTCTCGTGCGATGCGAAAAAGGATTCTGCTTTTTGTATTTTTCTTTTCTCTTTCTTCTCTGTTATATACTATATACTCGATACTATTATGCTAACGACTAGTTGTGCTTTTCCACAATTTATCCACATACATAAATAATATTAGATATTAGGATTTAAACTTACTCTAACTTAAATATCAAAAAACTACAATCAAAAAACTTTTTTTAGATTTATAAAACCTAAATTCGCTACTGTAAGCAATATAATTAAACATTTTACATAAGTAATTTTTTAGCTTATTTTATTTACGCAGGTATCGCTTAAATTGAGGGGATAACTTGAAAGCTTTGGTTTTATTCAATTTAAGGTTTTCCACAATTTATTCACAATTAGTTTTTAAAATGTTCCACGTGGAACATTGCCGCTTTAAAAGACACTTTTTTGCACTGTTATACAAAATTAGTCTATTATTTGCCGATACAAAAACGAGAAAATATATCATTAATTATTTCATCGTTTACAGAATCACCGGTAATCTCACCCAAAGAATCCAGGACATCTTTTAAATCGATAGTTAAAAAGTCGTAGGTTATTTTCTCCTTTAATCCTACCAATACATTTTCTAATGCCTGTTTTGCTCTATTTAATTGGTTTGCCTGCCTCACATTATTTATAACTACTCCGTTTTCTGGTATCACTAGCCCCTCCATAGCTGCCTTGGCCAGCTTTTCTTCCAACTCTTCTATACCGGTTTTTTCTTTTAGAGACATCTTTATACTATCTTTAACACCTAAAAGATCAAACAACTTCTTTTTATCAATCTTTTCATCCAAATCTATCTTATTTTCAATTACTATAACCTTTTTACTTTTATTTTTTTCTTTATTTATCTCTTTAATTACTTCTTCGTCCTCTAAGGACAAAGGAACACTTACATCAAACACGGCCAAAATTAGTTTAGTTTCCCTTAAATATTTCATCATCTTTTTAATGCTTATTTTTTCTATGATATTTTCTGGATTTTTGAGTCCGGCGGTATCTATAATTTTAAAAGCTATCCCCTTGATGTTGATCAGCTCTTCAATAGTATCTCTGGTTGTTCCCGGAATATGGGTAACAATAGCCCGGTTTTCCCTTAATAAAGTATTGAAAAGGCTGGATTTCCCTACATTGGCCTTGCCAACTATCAGAGCATTTATCCCTTCTTTGAGTATTTTCCCGTAATCCATAGTCTCTATAAGAGAATTAATCTCTTTTAAAATATAACTTATATTTTCTTCTACCTTTTTCGGATTTATCTCTTTAATGTCCTGGTCGGGGAAGTCCATGGGAGCTTCAATCTCTGCGGAAATTCTTATCACTCTATTTCTCAAATCTTCAATCTTCTTCTTTAGGCTCCCGCCTAATTGGGCCAATGAAGAGCTTAAACTCCTCTCGGTTTTGGCCTGAATCAGGTCAATTACTGCTTCGGCCTGGCTTAAATCAATCCTACCGTTTAAAAAGGATCTTTTGGTAAATTCTCCCGGTTCGGCCATCCTTGCCCCATAATTAATTACTGTTTCCAGAACTTTTCTGATAGAGAGTATCCCTCCGTGACAATTAAATTCTACGGTGTCTTCTCGGGTATAAGTTTGGGGCGCTTTCATTAAAACTAAAATGATTTCATCGATTTTCTCCCCGCTTTCCGGATCTATTACAAATCCGTAATGAACGGTATGGCTGAAGAAATTTTTGACCTTTGTTTTATTTAATTTTTTATCTCTAAATACCTTCTGGGCTATTTCTAGTGCTTTTGGGCCGCTTATCCGGACAATGCCGATTCCACTTTCCCCAATTGGAGTAGAAATAGCAGCAATGGT
>DASRMF010000021.1:0-9930 GCA_035648055.1 Atribacterota bacterium | reverse complement strand
TATTTTGTTTAATGATAAAGAGAATAGATTCCTGCTGGAGTTTACCCTCGCGAAAGCGGGGGCAGGAATGACATAGAAGGATGGAGAAATATGGGGTCAGGTTTTGCAATATAATAAAGGAGATGCTAAATTGGCAGGTTCTGGAGGAATATTTATTGAAGAATTAACTGATTTAACCTAATATTTTCTATGGTCATATTTCCTTTATAAGTTCTGAAGCTGTCCACTAGGGGGAGCCAGACAATTTCCAGCCCTTTTGCTTTAAGCTGAAGGGCTTTTTTATTTTATAAAATATTTTATAGAAAAAGAAGGGTTTTAATCTAAAGAATGAGTAATTATAAAAATGGTGGATATACCTTTCTGGATTTTAAAAAATAATGTAATAGCAGAAAGATAAACATATTTTAGAATAACAAATTATATTGAACCTAAGATTTTTCTTAATCATACATCTATTATAGGACAGAACATTAAAATTACTTAATCATAATTATCATTTATAGATCATAGATAATAGGTTCATTAGCTCCCATTATGCCAAGGAGATTGACACAGACTTCCCTCATTTTTAATTGGACTACTTTCATTTTATTTGTTATCATATCTATAAAGGGTTATATAAGCACCCATACTAATACTATCAAACTTAGGAAACTATGAAAAGTCAAAACAATAACGAAACCATTGGGATAAGATAAAACTGCTTAGAAATAAGCAAGGATTGATACAGGACGAATTGGCGAGAAAGTCCGATCTTCCCTATACAACGCTTACCAAAATTGAAAGCAGTGTTATAACCAAGCCCTCTATCAAACAGTCGCAAAAATAGCTACAGGGCTTGGAATTACAATTGATAATTTAATGAAATAAAATATATGACAAATATAATAAAGGAGAAAAGAAGTGGATACAAACAGAAAAACCGCAATAATTGTGGGAGTGCTATTTATTATTGGTACGGTTGCAGGAATATTAAGTGTTGTTTTTACCAGCTCTATTCTAAATGCTCCGGATTATCTTATGAAGGTTTCTGCAAATGTAAATAAAATCATAATAGGCGCTCTTTTGGTTTTAGTTATGGGCTTCGTACTTGCTATGGTTCCGGTTATAATGTTTCCAATATTTAAAAAACATAATGAAGTATTAGCTATTGGTTATGTTGTTTTTAGAGGTGCCCTTGAGACAATCACATATATTACTACTGCAATAAGCTGGTTATTACTTTTACCATTAAGTCAGGAATATGCAAAAGCAGTATCTCCGGATACATCCTATTTTCAAACTTTTGGCACTTTATTACAAAGAGTATCCCAATTGCCAATGACTGTATTCGTTTTTGGACTGGGTGCTCTGATATTCTACTATTTATTATATCAATCAAAACTCATTCCACGATGGTTATCAGTCTGGGGTATTATTGCAATAATATTGCATTTAATAACTGGCGTCTTAATTTTATTTGGCTTACAGTCTGATTTTTCCACATCTAATTATATTATGAATTTTCCAATATTTTTGCAAGAAATGGTTATGGCGGTATGGCTGATTGTTAAAGGATTCAATCCATCTGCAATCGCTTCCGGGTCTGTAAAACAGATATAAACTAGATAAAGTGACCAAACCTGACAAATCAGGAGGAATACTAATGAACGCGATTGTATGCACAAAATACGGACCACCGGAAGTTCTTCAGCTCAAAGAGGTAGAAAAACCTAGACCCAAGAACAATGAAGTGCTGATAAAAATATATGCAACAACAGCATCAATAGTTGACCGGAGAATCAGAGGTTTAAATGTTCCTGGCCCTGGCCGGATCCTGATGCGATTAATGTTTGGTCTTACAAAACCGAGAAACCCTATACTAGGTAGGTATCTGGCGGGAGAAATTGAAACAGTAGGTAAAGATGTTAAACGATTTCAAAATGGTGACCAGGTTTATGCGCGTACCGGGGCGCGATTTGGTGGTTATGCTGAGTACACATGTCTGCCGGAAGACAGTGTTATGACATTAAAGCCGACCAATGTAACTTATGAGGAAGCCGCCGCCGTTCCTTTTGGGGGCGCCTGTGCCTTACATTTTCTTAAAAGAAAAGGTGAGATCCGGAGCGGACAAAAAGTGCTTATTTATGGAGCTTCCGGAGCGGTAGGTACTTCCGCGGTACAGCTTGCCAAGTACTTTGGGGCAGAAGTAACCGGGGTATGCAGTACCACGAATGTAGAATTGGTGAAATCTCTGGGAGCCGATGCGGTGATTGATTACACGAAAGAGGATTTTACAAAGAGCAACGAGCTTTTTGATCTCATCTTTGATGCCGTTGGTAAAATCTCGTATTCAAAAAGTAAGAAAGCCCTTAAGCCAAACGGGAAGTACGTTTCGGTTTTTACATCTGGGACAGCAAAGATACTCACTGAAGATTTTATTTTACTCAAAGAGCTTGTTCAGGCGGGAAAGATAAAACCGGTCATTGATAGATGCTATCCGTTGGAACAAACCGCCGAAGCTCACAGGTATGCAGATAAAGGACATACAGAGGGAAATGTAGTAATAACTGTGGGACACAACAATAAAATTTAATAAATTAAGAGGAATTAAAATGACAAGCAAAATGCTAAAAGCAGGTTCGAGATTTCTCTCCTTATGGAGCGGCCTCAATTTTCTTATCTCCTCCTTGATACTGACCATTGTCGTCTTTCATTATGGAAACTCACCGCTTCTGGTAATGGTGTTTGAAAAATCTGAAATCGCTAGACTTGACGCCAAAGTCATTTCGGCTCTCAATTGTTTGACAATCCTGTATAACTCTTACGCAATTGCCCTCTCAGTACTGGTTTGGTTCGTTATCTGGATATGTCTAAGCAAAGGTCAAAAATGGGCATTTTGGGCGTTGTTGATCACGATTGGCTTTGTCGAGATATTTGCCTTTATCGCCTCCGCACCCATCGGAAACGCACGCTGGCAAGTGAATGTTATTCTGAGCGCTTTATACGTTGTGGGCATTGGCCTGTCGGGCTATTCCCTATTCAAAGGAGATAAAAAATGAATACAGTTAACAAAACTTCCAGAATTTTAGGAGTTGCATTTCTTCTGCAGTTTGTTACATCTTTGATCAGTGGAACGATTCTGCGTCAGTCATTGATTGTGCCTGGGAACATAAGTGAAAGTATGATCAATATTGCGAATAATGCTTTGCTGATGAGGGCAAATATTTTAGTTGATATGCTCACTGCCCTTGGAATCATCTTTTTAGGAGTCATTCTTTTTATAACCCTAAGGAAACAGAACGAAAAAATAGCTCTTGTTGCCCTGGGATTTTATATATTAGAAGCGGCGCTACTTGCTGCCAGCAGAATAGCGGCTTTCTTTCTCTTACGCATAAGCCAGGAATATGTAACAGCCGGACACCCTGTTTTTTTGCAGACGATAGGAAATCTGGCACTTGAATCAATGGATTTTGTCGGAATAACGCTGCATATGTTAGTTTTTTGTCTTGGTGGAATCCTTTTTTATTGCCTGCTCGACAAATCAAGAATTGTTCCACGTGCTCTGTCTCTCTGGGGTCTAATAACGGTTTTTCCTATGCTGATAGCAACACTGTCTGCTATATTGGGCTATGAACTTCCATTTTTCCTATACTTTCCCTATGTCCCCTTTGAATTCGTAATCGGAGTTTGGATTTTGGTCAAAGGTATAAAAATACCCGAAATGAAATCCGAAAATTGATTTATTAGAGCTGGGCACATAAAATAATTAATAATAAATGTAAGTTTGAATTCCTAAATTGTAAAAGGCATTGATAAAAAAAGCAGGGTTTGAATCTCAAATTTCCGAATTAAAAGAATTTGCCACCAAAGAAAAACTTGAAATTTTCTTTTTGTCGTTTTCACCATAAAAATAAGCCATTAGTCAATTGCATGATTTACATTATTTCGTTGCACTTCATAACGGAAGGAGAGCTTGGTCGTTAGCCATATAATTTCTGAAATTTATCTAAGAGTATCTTTATGTAAAGAGCAGATGACAGAGGAAGGTCGTTTGACACTATTATAAATCAATTATTTCAAAATCTGATGGAGTCAATAATTTTAATATTACAACTGACTATAGAATAATCTGAATCAATCAGTTTAATCAAAATACTTTCTTTATGCAACAAAAAGAACATATAGTTAAAGTATTTTAGCCTTAACATTTCTTTTTCTAAGAAAAGTTTTGATTTTTAAATACTGTTCTAAATTAGTAAAAGGTATCAGCTTTGATATATCATTTTACGTAGTTTCCTTTCAGATATTACTCTTCTATCCATTGGGTCTCTAATTTTTTCAAGATTGTCTATGATAATTTTATCAAGCTTTAATAGATTTAGAATTTGTGTGACTCTAGCCCTTGAGATATTGAGTTTTTTTTTACAAGACCAGATTGATTTCTTACTTGGCCGCCATCAATCATCTTTTTATATTCTTTAGCTAAGTAAATAGGGTTTCTGTATACTCGTGCTTTTTTATTAATCTTTGTTGCTGTGTAAGGGAAACAAAATGTAGAAGTAAAAGTTCTGTCTATGTTACAGTCTGGGGAGCTAGACATTAACAATAACAAGCCCTTCGACATTTTGCTGAAGGGCTTTTCTTTTATATATATCTTATAAATTCTAGTCTTTAAATATTGCTTTAATATTGAAGAATTAACTGATTTAATCTAATATTTTCTGCTGTCATATTCTCCTTAAAAGTTCTGAACCTGACCAATAGGGGGAGCTCGTCAATTTCCAGACCTTTGGCAATCACGCCAAAGGGCTTTTATATTTTAAATTATTTTACAGAAAAAGAAGGATTTTTAATCTAAAGAACAGAATTATGACAAAAACAGTGTATATATTTCCTATTGGTAAAAAATAGTTTTACGTTAGAGAAGATAAGTATGTTTTAAATAGCAAATAATACTGAAGGGAAATTTTATTAAAGGAGTTTTTATGGATATGAAAAATTCCCGATCAAATGCTTTGGCCAAGGCCGGAATTGTAACAGGAATATCTTTGGTTTTGGGTTTGCTTTTTGATTACTTTTTCTATGGCAAAATTCCTGGTATTTCGTTTCCGTTTTATGTTGTTTTGGTCATAGCAGGGCTTTTTTTTATCGCGAATTTCCTTAAGAAGAAAATAAATAAAAAGGTCCTTTTACACTTGGTGTTGCTTATATTCTTTAGCGCAATGGTTTTTGTCCGTTCCAGCAGCCTGCTCATATTTCTTAATGTGATAGCTTCATTGCTGTTGTTCCTTGTAATTACCGAAGTATCTTTCGGCGAAAAAGTGAAAAACTTTTTAATTGGAGATTATATAAAAATCTTTTTTTTACCGTTTAAGTTTATCCGTCCGTTATTTCAAACTCTATCCAATTTATTTTCGCAAAGCGGAGTAAATAAAGACCGAAAAGTTTTTTCACAGATTGTGAGAGGGATTTTAATGGCCATTCCTGTTCTATTTGTTTTTCTACTTCTTTTTTCTTCGGCAGATTTAATTTTCCAAAAGTATGTTTCGGATTTAATCAGTATCGATAATGAATTGGAAATAATTTTTAGGTTTATTTTGATTTTGATAGTGATGCTTGTTTATATTGGTGCATATACTTATTCCTTCCGAGAAAAAGAAGGTCAAATTACCGCACAGCAAAATAGTAAAAACCATACGGTTGGGCATATAGAAAGCTCCATTCTACTCGGTTCTGTTAATGTTTTGTTTTTCATCTTTATACTCGTTCAATTTACTTATCTTTTTGGAGGAGAAAGCAATATATCCGATCAAGGTTTTACCTATGCCGAATATGTACGGCGTGGCTTTTTTGAGCTGATAGCAGTGGCTATTATTTCTTTACTCTTACTTTTAGCCACAGAAAAATATGTTATTAAAAAAGAGAGTGAACATGCGTTGGGATTTAAGGTTTCCAGCACTGCTCTAGTTATTCAAGTAATTTTAATCATGGTTTCTGCTTTTACTCGCTTATCGCTTTACGAAGAAGCTTATGGGTTTACAACTTTAAGATTGTACAGCCACGCATTTATAATTTTGTTAGTAGTAATCTTCTGTTTATTGATCTACAAAATCTATAAAGACAAACGAGAGAACACTTTTGCCTTTCGTGTTTTTCTCTCGATTGCCTTGTTTCTGGTCGTTATGAATTTTCTCAATCCAGATGCCTTTATAGCACGGCGGAATATTGAGCAGTTTGATGCTACTGGAAAACTCGATATTTATTATTTAAGCCATCTTTCAGACGATGCCATACCCGATACTATCAAGGTATTAAATCTTTCAAATGAGGATCTAAGAAAAAGTTTTGCTCGCGAATTATATTGGCGCACTCAAAATAGCGATTCTACCTATTTTTCGCAATGGCAATCGCTCAATATATCACGTATGAGGGCGTATAAAATTCTTAATTCAAAAATCCGCGAGTTTGAACCATACAAGGATTACCAGCAACAGAAGTTTGATCCAGTAGAACACCATGAGTAAGATATAATCGTGCGGTACGCCAACTTCGTTGGCACGAAATCCGGTGGTGGCGTAAGCGAGGCCGGCGCGGGAATTCCTTTTGCCTCCCAATGCTTACCCCTTTTGAAGAGACAGATAAATTATGTTAATTAAGGGGGCTGATATGAACAAGAAGGAGATTGAAAATTATTATAAAAAAGAGGTATCAGAATTAACCATTATTTTATTAAAAAATTATTTTAACACAGGGGATGAATCGCGTACATTTTATTTAAAAGAATTAGATAAAAAATTAATTGAATTACAAAATAAGCAAGGAATTTATAAGGAATATCCTGAAAATACTTGCTTATTTATTGAATCAAGAATATATGTAGAATTTTTAGTAAGAATATGTGAATTAATTGAAGATTATACTGGAATTTGTTCCGCTCTTTGGGGAAATTTAAGAGATTTTCCAAAAACAATAATAAATGAAAATTCTCCTAAAAAAATTATGGAACAATTTTCTGATGAGAAACTGAATATTTTACTCCGCTATGCTCCCCTTAGCGAAAAACGCTTACCCTCGGAGGAAATAAATTTCATTCAATGTATTAGAGAAAATAATATAACATATATTAAAAAATATAATGAAAAGTTAAAGTATTTTATAAAATTGTATTGGATATTCTTTACCAAATATAAACATGGCAATACACTACTTTATCAATTTGAAGAGATAATAATTAATGGGGAAAGAACAATGATTATTCCAGCAATTTATAATTCTAAAAACCCTAGTATAGCTACATCTATAATAGTTAATAAAAGAATTTATGAACTTTGGAAATCAATATCAGATTTTCTTTTTATTGTAAACAAAGATATAGTTGGACGTGCTATCACGTATATCGAAACGGGAGGTAACCTTTTAATAGAATATTCTTCATTAAATAAATTAAAAAAAGAGGAAGAAGAACATGCAATTAAAATTATTGAAAAACGTAAATTAGACGTTCCAAGAATTAATATTATAGCTACTGCTAAATTAAACGTAGAACCTAAAATCTTAAAAAAGCATTTAGATATTCTAGATAAGTAAAGTAAATACCGAAATGAGTTAAATATATAATACATAGTTTAAATAAGAGTAGGGAGTATATATTATTGATAAATAAAGGATAATAAGCAATTAAATTGGATTTATAACACTAACAGGAAGGTTAATTAACTCCTTTAGTTTATTGATATTCTGCAATTCTTCTATAATTTCACCCCAACAAAAAGTTCTGAACGCGTCCAATAGAGGGAGCTTGCGAATTCCAGCCCTTTGGCCTTTTGCTGAAGGGTTTTTTATTTTTATAAATATTTTCATGGAAAAAGAAGGATTTTTAATCTAAAAAGTTGAATAATTATAAAAATAGTGGGTATATTTTTATAATTATTATCGGTTAAAGTTTATAGTGGAATAGAATGGTCTAAAGAAAGGAGGAAGGTGACTATGTTACGTTTGGCAGTAGTATTTTTTGTTGTCGCAATTGTTGCAGCCTTATTGGGATTTACAAAAATTGCGGGTTCTTCCATGCAGATCGCTAAAATCTTGTTCTTTATTTTCATCGTTTTAGCGGTGGCTATCTTTATTTTTGGAAGAGTGTAGTCCCTGATAATTCTCCAATAGATAAAAACAAAAAAAGAAACCAGATTTATTTGAGGAATATTGCTTTAATAGTATTTCTATTAAAAAACGATAATTAAAGTTAGTTTTATGCAATGTAAGTATAATAAAAAAATTTCTGACAGAAAATAAAATAGGAGGTATTTAAAAATGAATAAAAGTTATTTTTATAGAAGATCAATCAAACAATGGGTGTTTATTTTTTTCGTTTTATTGATTGTTTATTGCTCCTTCAGTATTTCTGTTTTTGCCCAAAGTATTGGGCACATAGAGCTTTTAAAAAGTATCCAACTGATTAATCCTCATCCCGTATTTTCATTAAATCTGAGATTAGAGAAAGGAGAGAGTGCCAGTTATGTCCCAGGAGAAAGAATGGTTTTATCTTTTGAATCCACAAAAGATGCTTATGTCACGATTTATCAGTATGATTCGGAAGGAAGAGTAATTATAATCTTTCCCAACCAATCAAACCCCCACAACTTTGTTCGAGGGGAACATTTATATCAAGTTTCGGATTTAATCCTCCCCTTGGAAAGTGGATTCGGACCAGGCTATATTCAGGCCTTTGCCACTACCAGACCTTTGCTGATGTTGAGGGATAATAGATATCCAGATCTGATGGTGAAAGAATTTCCGATCATCAGTTTTAAATTGGGGGACTTTACCATCAATTTGCGGAGTATATTCAATCAGCAACCTCCCCAAAACTGGGTTTCCAGTAATACTCTTGAATATCAAATCGTACGTCCGCACTATGTTTCTGAGAAAGTAGGTAGAGTTGTGGCAATTTCTACTCCTAAAGGAGCTGAAGTTTACCTGGATAATGAGTATCAAGGAATATCTCCCAAGCGAGTTGAGGATGTTCGAACCGGTCAACACCTGCTTGAATTTATTATGCCTGGTTATGAAACATGGGATAAAACCATTACCATTTCTAGTAATAAAACCACTCAGATGGAAGCTAACCTTGTTCCCGTGGACTCTTATGGAGAAATCTCCTTGACCTGTGATCAGCCTAATGCCCTGGTCTTTGTTGATGGGATAGAATATGGTAAAACCGCAAAAAAAGGAACATTTATCATTAGTAACATTAAAGAGGGATACCATGAATTGACGGTGATGAAACCCGGGAGTCAAGAATACCGAACCTGGACTCAAACCGTAAGAGTATTGGGCGGTGAAACCTTGCCTATTTATGTTTTCCTTACTAAATCAAACTCTAAATAATAAAAATAAAAGATTAGGGTTCTATTAATTATTAAACGATAGAGCCCAAAAGCATGAAGAGCAGGGAATATATCTACCTGCTAATTTTTAAATATTATGGTTATTAATATTCTGTAAATGGTCAACCATAAGTCGGGACTGCTCGGAGTTTCGGAGACCAGCTCCGACATGCGAGACTTGCTTTCGCATGAAACCGGTGACGTGCGAGCGGCGGAAGCCGTGGCGCTGTTTTGCTACCAGGTCAAGAAATGGATTGGCGCATTTGCTGCTGCGTTGGGCGGACTGGACACACTGGTGTTCGCTGGTGGCATCGGAGAAAATTCGCCCACAATCCGCACCCGGATTTGCGGTGGGTTGGGATTTCTTGGAATCGAACTCGAAGAAAATAGAAATGCGGTGAATGAAGGTGTAATTTCCGCAGCGTCCAGCCGGGTTGCAGTCCGCGTCATTCACACCAACGAAGAACAGATGATTGCTCACTCAGTTTGCCACTTACTCGGGTTTGGTGGTATAGCTAGTGCAATATGAGTGTTGCCACCGGTGGCAGATCGGGCTGAAATA
>DASRMF010000020.1:0-4450 GCA_035648055.1 Atribacterota bacterium | reverse complement strand
CATGAAGACGCAGATATCTTTATCGTGGAATTGGCCGCTCTTTTACATGATATTGGTGATTACAAGTTTTTTCAGGGAGATGAAGAAGCCGGGGCAGTGAAGGTAAGGGAGTGGCTTTATTCTTTAGAGATTTCGCCTTCGCTTATCGATAAGATTGTGGAAATTACTTCTCAGATTTCTTTTATGCACACTTTACCCGATAAGGGTACAAGGAAAAATAAAAAAAATTCTGTTACTCCAACGCTCTCCAAAGAATTAATGGCGGTGACTGATGCCGACCGTTTGGATGCCATGGGGGCAATTGGCATCGCCCGGGCTTTTACTTATGGAGGATTTTTTCATCGGCCAATTTACGACCCCTCAATTAAACCGAGCAAATTCATAACCAAAGAGGAATATAAAACTACCGAAGCCCCTTCCATTAATCATTTTTACGAAAAGTTATTAAAACTTAAAGATATGATGTATACTCCTTTGGGTCGGAAGATGGCTAAAAGGAGACACCGTTTTCTAAATCTTTACTTAAAACAATTTTTTAAAGAATGGAAAGGAAAAAAGTAAACAAAGGTGCCTGGCACCTTTGTTTACTTTTTGTTAGGAGCAGGAGGTAAAAATGTTTAAGGATTTTAAAGGAACAATGATAATTCTAGTAAGACACGGAGAATGTGAAGGGAATATTAAGGGGATGTTTAGAGGGAGGACAGACTTCCCTTTAAACGAAAGAGGGCTTATTCAAGCCCGGGATTTAGCCCGAGAGCTTAAAAATTTTCCTCTTAAACATATTTATACCAGCCCTTTGTCCCGAGCCAGGCAGACCGCTGAGGCAATTAGCCAGGAATGCGGGCTAGAAGTTAGAACAGAAGAACAATTTAATAATATCGAATTAGGAAGCTGGGAAGGACGTTTTAAAAAAGAGATTGCGAAACTCTATCCCAAAGAATGGGAGCTCTGGGTAAATAATCCGGAGGAACTTCGAGTGGAAGATATGGAGACTCTTTATGATGTGCAAAAAAGGACCAAGGCCTGTTTGGATAGTTTAGTTTCCCAGCACAATGGAGAGGTCTTGACGGTAGTTTCCCATCGAGCGGTACTCAAACCTCTTATTGCCGCCTGCCTGGATATTGCCTCACCCTATTTTTGGAAGATTCATCTGGACACCGCTTCTTACAGTCTTCTTTCTTATAAAGAAAATAGAGGATATTGTCTGATACAATTGAATCAGACCAAACATCTAAAAGAATATGTTAGCGAGTGGGTATAAAAAAAGAAGAATGAAAATTAATCCGAAAAAACAAATATCAAAAAAATATAAAACCTCTATCGGATATTTAGAAGGAACCATATCAATCATCCTGAATACCCTTCTTTTTGGTTTAAAATATTGGGTAGGCATCAAGACTTTTTCCATAGCCATAATTGCTGATGCCTGGCATACCCTATCTGACTCGCTCACTTCTCTGGTGGGTGATTATAGGTTTCAAAGTTTAGTCCAAACCTGCTGATAAAAAACACCCCTACGGTTACGGTCAGGCAGAGATAATTAGTTCGGTTATCATCGGCACCTTATTGGCCGTGGTAGGCGTTAATTTTTTAATTGTCTCGATTCAAAAATTTATAAATCATCAATCCGCTTCTTACGGAAATTTAGCTATAATAGTTTTTATAACCTCCGTTATACTAAAAGAAGGGCTGGCTCAATTTTCTATACGCGCTGGAAAGAAAATTAATTCTCAATCCCTTATTGCCGATGGTTGGCACCATAGAAGCGATGCCCTGGTATCTCTTATGATTCTAGTCGGTATCTTTATTGGAGAGTATTTCTGGTGGGTGGGTAGTATTATGGGTGGTGTGGTATCTTTGGTCATATTTTATAACACCTACATCATTTTAAAAAGATCAATCAGTACTTTAATCGGGGAAGAGCCGTCTGAGGATTTTGAAGCAGAGATTAAAAAAAATTGTAGCTAATAATATATCTCATGATGTTAAATTACATCACCTTCATTCTCACAAATATGGAGATAATGTAGAATTGACTTTTCATATCAGATTACCGGCAGATATGAGGTTGAAAGATGCCCACAAGATTGCCGAAGAATTAGAAGAGAAGATAAGAGAAGAAATGAATATTGAAGCTACTATCCATGTAGAACCAATTGTCGCAAGAGAGAGTAAGAAGCAATAAAGATGAAAGGAAAAGAATTTGAAGTTAAGATATAAGATAATTATTTTTTTATTATCCTTTTTACTATGTGTTTCTCTTTTAATCGGTGCAGCTGGTGCTGGCACTGGCACAGGTATCCTGGAAGAGATAAATCGGTTCCCGGGATTTTCGGGAGTCCTGATAAAAGACTTAAACACTCAGGAAGTACTATTTTCTCATAATGAAGATAAACTTTTTACTCCGGCATCTCTTACTAAAATATTTACCCTGCTGGCCGCTCTGGAAATCTTTGATGAAGAGCAGTATGCTTATCTGACTTCCTTCTACTTTTCCAGCACTACTCCCGGAGAGATAAACGGAGACCTGTATATAGTAGGGAGTGGAGACCCCACTCAATCCCCGGATGTAATCAGAAAGATAGCAGATGCTCTGGTGCAAAAGTTTAATATCAACCATATCTCAGGAGATATTGTATTGGATAATTCAAAATTCCTGCCCGAAGAGTTTTTAGGAAGGGGATGGATGTGGGATGATAAAAATCCTCTAATCGAAGCCTTAGCTGTAATGGGCGATAAAGTCAAGGAAAAACAAAATTCTTATCTTAATACTATGCCTCTTCTCTGGGGAAATATTTTTTCTCAGGAACTATCCAAGAAAGGAGTAAAAATAGGTGGGAGTATCCGGATTGGGAAAACCCAAGAGGGTTTAAAGGTAAAGTATATTTATTACTCTGATACACTGGATAAAATACTGGCTTATATGATGAAAAAGAGTGATAACCAGAGTGCTGAAAATATTTTTCGTACCCTGGCTTCGGAGGATAATCCTGAGGGGGGATCCAATACTATTGCTCAAGCTATTGCTTCCTTAGAAGAGGTGATTGATACAACCTTGGGGTTGAAATGGGGAAAAGATTACATCCTTGTGGACGGCTGCGGACTATCTGAATATAATTTGATGACTCCCGCTCATCTGGTAAAAGCAATTACTTATCTTTACCGGAAATACGATTTTAAAATACTGGATTATTTTGCCAACGTCAAAGAGAGCGGAACTTTAAAAGAACGCCTGCCTTTTCAGGTATGGGGCAAGACCGGCACCTTATCCTCAGCTTCAGCACTGGCCGGCTTATTAGAAACTAAAAATAAGAGATGGGTAGTCTTTTGTCTTATGGAAAATAATTTTATCTTTATAGAAGAAGTGAATGACCCCAAAATTTTTGAAAACAGAATAATAGAATACATCTACGAGAAGCTGTAGTAGTATAGCGTGAAATGCAAAACAAAGTTTATATGTCTTTATAAATTGCAGCAGCACGGCGTGCCGTGGTGAGTGTGCTTAATTTAAGATAAAGCGATGAATATATAAATAATTTACAAAAATAATACATAAAAAAGAGGGTTTTTTAAAATAATGTAGAATATATAATAAGATAAGGGGTAAATATTTGAAGACTATTCACATTATAAAAATCATGTTTTTTAAATATTTATTAAAAATTAATAAATATCTATTTTTACGGAGGTGTAATTTTAAAAATGAGAGACGAGGAAAAGACAAAAGACCAGATTATTAAAGAAATGCATAAAATTATAGAAGGTACTGCCAATATTATTACCAAAGTAGTTGAATTAAGAGACCCTTACTCCATAGGGCATCAACAAAGAGTCTCTAAACTTGCCACCGCCATAGCCCGGGAGATGGAACTTCCTCAGGATAAAATTGAGGGAACAAAAATTGCTTCCTTAGTTCACGATATTGGAAAAGTTAATTTACCTACTGAAATTATAAGTAAGCCCAGTAAATTAATTGATGTAGAATTTAATTTAATTAAAAATTATCCCAGGGTAGGTTATGATATCTTAAAAAAAGTAGATTTTCCCTGGCCTGTTGCTGAAATTGTCCTTCAACATCAGGAAAAGATAGATGGTTCAGGTTATCCCAGAGGGTTAAAAGGTGATGAAATTTGTATAGAGGCAAAAATATTAGGGGTGGCGAATGTGGTTGAAGCAATGTCTTCTTATAAATCCTACCGGCCAGCTCTTAGCATTGATGAAGCTTTAGCCGAAGTCGTCGAAAATAAAAATATTCTTTTTGACCCGGAAGTAGTAGATGCTTGTCTTAAGCTCTTCAAAGAAAAGGATTTTAAATTTTAATATACTTTTTTAAGGATTTCTAAATTATGAAATACAAAGAGAAAACCAAAAAGAAACCCATAGAGCAATATAGCGATATTACTGATTACAAGAAAACTGAAGGAAGCGAAAGGGAATATATTTCCGAAAT
>DASRMF010000019.1:0-4605 GCA_035648055.1 Atribacterota bacterium | reverse complement strand
AATAGCCACGGTTACTCCTTCGACTTCACCTTCGCCTTCACCTTCTACTGGGGGGGTTACTGGATTGCAACCAACTAAGAGGAAGGCAGCTAAGGCAACTACGAGTAATACTAACAATAATTTTTTCATTTTATCTCCTTTTATTTATTTAAAAATCCTATTATTATTTAATTTCCGAAATTAACTAATTTTAATCAATTTCTGTTTTAAAATAGCCTCCTAATCTCTTTACTTATGAGAGGAGCGAAGTTAGCTTTGGTATTTCATAAGTACCTTTCCGCATCTCGGCCTGATGCAGGTTAAGAAACTACGGTTTTATAGTCGTTAGTAAAACCGGGTCGGATGAATCCGACCCCTATATACTAAATACTACTAACTTACTACGATAAAAGTCAAGAAAAGTTTCATTTTTCAAGTAATCAAGTAAATTGCTAAATCAATTCTTCGGAGGCGAAGGAATCTCATCTGCTGGTGGAGTAGACAGTTCAGGAGCTCCGCCAGTCTCGATAGGAGTTTCTCCTACCTCTTCCGTAGGAGTTCCTCCCATGGTGGTCTCGCTTCCGGTCAAAGATGTAGGTGAAGTTCCACTACCTAAAGTGGTAGAGGGTTTTACTCCCCCTTATAGCTTCTGGGGTCAGGTCTCCACATTTGCCATAAGTTAACTTTAATATTCCTGTAATTATGTCAAATGTGGAGACCTGACCCCATTATTCTTCTTGATATTCCATGCTTTTTAGGACTATACCTTCTGTTTTATACAACATACTATAAGATAATCTCCGCTATAAAAGATCGTTTTTACCAAATGCCTCAGGAAGCAATTCCTTTATTTTATTAATCTTAATATCTCCCTTTAAATTCGCCATAATCAAGGGGATATCTTCACCAAATTCTGATATCACTTGCCGGCAGGCGCCACAGGGAGAACAGGGTTTATCTGTATCACCAATAACAGCTATGGCTTCAAATTTAGTTGAGCCCTCTGAAACAGCTTTAAAAATAGCCACTCTTTCTGCACATAGGGCCAAACCAAAAGACGCATTCTCAATATTGCAGCCGGTAAATATTTTGCCATCATCGCAGAGAACAGCAGCTCCCACTTTGAATTTAGAATAGGGAGTATAGGCCCTTTTTCTGGCCTTTTCTGCTTCTTTAATTAATTTTTTAAATTCTTCTTTCACAGTATTTTCACCTTCTTTATTTAAACCACACACCTGTTTCCTCTGGTACCAAATGAATCCATATATTTCCCTGATTCAAATTTAAAGGTTTTCCCTGGCGGTCATAATATACGGTTGACTGGTCTTTAGATTTTTTGACCCATTTGGATGAATAATAATTTCCTCCGTAAAATACTTTGGCAATACCTTCTCCGATCGCCCCTACTTCCAGCCTTCCCTCTTTATCACCGGGTATTTTTTCAACCGGAACATACTGGATTACGATATTGGAAGCAGTTATAGGTTCGAGGGTTTTACTATCCTGATGAGACTTAGAATTTATGTACCTAAAATATGTATTAGTATCGTCTTTATACCCATAAGATATGGTATATTTTTGGTTATACTTAATAGATATTTTGGTGATAGCCCCTCGTGATAAATTGAGTGTTCTTAGATTAAGCAAATTGTTATCTAAATTTACTTTATCCTGAAAACCCATTTTTCTGCTCTTCTCTCTTATATTTTGGGTATTTGTAAAAAGATTTATCCACCCGCCAATATTTTTATCCCGCCAATAAGGGGTAGGATAACGCATCTGGTCTAAATTAACAATCCTTTCGTTCTTTAAGCTTTGTCCTCCACAGTGAGCAAATATGGCAGACCACTCTTCAGCTAATCTGGAAAAATAATACCTGCTGCTTCTAACCGGCCCCACTATGGCCTCATCACTATTATTAAATATGGCCATTAATCTGGTAAAGGGATCTTCTACATTTGCTTCATAAATTACATCTGCCTTATTTAAGCCCGTTTGGTGAATTACTTCTTCAGGTGAATTGCCGATCATTATAGCTAAGGGTCTTATGGTACTGGCGTAAATGTTATTATTTACAGTAAAACATACAGATAAAATAAAAAGTAACAATATAAACCTACAGGGAAATAATTTGCTCAACGTTTCTTTCTTCATAATTTGTCTTCTCTCTTTAGTTTTTAAATTGTTTCATAATTTTTTAGTTTTATCAAATTCATCTTCTATTTCTCCAAAAATTTCCTCTAATAAATCTTCTATGGTGACTACTCCGGAGATTTTTTTATCTTTGTTTATTACTACCGCAATATGAACTTTTTTTATCTGAAATTTTTTCAGAAGAGTAGTCACTCTTTTATTTTCTGAAACCAAGTAAGGGGGATGGATCAAACCTAATAAATTTATATTTTTACTTAATTTCTTTTCTAAATCTCCTATAAGGAAGTCTTTGGCGTAAATAAAACCTGTGATATTATTTACATTATCCTTATAAACCGGTATCCTGGAAAGACCTTCTTTGTTCATTAATTTTATAGCTTTCTCTAAAGAAGTATTTTCTTCAACGGCTACCATATATTTTTGGGGTATCATTACATCCTTAACAAAGATGTCATTTAAATTTAAAATTCTCTCAATCATACTCTTTTCTTTTTTTTCTAATACACCTTCTTTTTCGCCAACTTCAAAAATTAGTTTTAAATCTTTTTTAGTGAAAAAAGCATTTAGAGGTATGTACTTCTTGCCAGTAATAAGTCTAATGATAAAGTTCGATACCCAACTAAAAAAGACTTCAAGCGGAAAAAGGATGTAAGAAGCAATTTTTAAACCGTAAGCTGACTTAAGCGAAATTTTTTGTGAATTATTTTGAGCAAGAGTTTTAGGAATTATCTCGCAAAAAACTAAAATTATTAGAGTAGTAAGCAATATTGAAATAGTAATTCCCCTATTACCCCATATATGTATAGCCAGGGCAGAGGAAATTGTAGAAGATACGATTATTGCTATATTGGTTCCAATTAAAACCAACCTTAGAAATTTATCGGGTTTTTGAATTAAATTAGACACTATTATAGCTTTTTTCTCCCCTTTCTTGGCTAAATATTTAAGATGCAGCTTAGAGGTAGAGATAACTGCAGTTTCTGCACCGGAAAAAAAAGCAGCAATAAATATGCATATAAATAATATAATGGGACTGACTTTAATCCACCATTCTGTCAAAATTTCCTTACCTCCTGTGCATCTTTACCCGGAATATTACTTTTAGTCTGCGGCAGTTCTTTTATCATCTTTACTCTTCTAATCCTATTTTTTACCACCTGTTCTATTATCATTTGAAAATTCTGATACTTAATCTTTTCATCTTTCTTAGGTACCCTGCCCAATAAGTCAAAAATAAAACCACCCAGGGTCTCGAAATCATTTTCCGGTATTTCGACCTTTAAAATTTCATTTATTTTTTCAATATCTATTATACCATCGGCAATTACAGTATTATCTCCGATCATTTCAAACAATTTTATTTCTTTATCGTATTCATCGATTATCTCACCTACCACTTCCTCTACCACATCCTCCATGGTAATCAATCCTGCTGTCCCGCCATATTCATCAATAGCAATAGCAATTTGAATTCTGTCTTTCTGAAAAATATCCAGTAGATCGTCTATTTTTTTATTTTCGGGAACAAAATAAGCCTCCCTTATTACCTGCTTTAAATCAAACTTTTCCTTGGAAGTATACCATTTTTCATATATACCTAAAAGGTCTTTGGCATATAATATTCCTATAATATTATCTATAGTTTCTTCATATACAGGGATTCTCGAATGTCCTATTTTTTTAATCAACCTTAATATTGAATTTAATTTAGTATCCGCTGGAATGCAAGCCATGTCTACCCGGGGGACCATTACTTCTTTTACCATAGTATCGCCGAATTCAAATATATTTCTAATCATTTCTTTCTCTTCCTCTTCTATCACACCCTCATCCTTACCAGCATCTATCATGCTTATTAAATCTTCTTCGGTAATTTCTTTTTTCTCTTTAACGCTTTTTTTACCAGAAAAGTAATACATGATATGAATTATCATTTTAAAAAAACTGATTAGCGGTAATAAACCAATAGAAATTATTTCTATTGGTTTGGCTACTTTTTTGGAAATGGCTTCAGCATTAACAACAGCTAATGATTTAGGGACAATTTCTCCGAAAACGAGTATTATAAAAATCATTATTCCACTGGCTATACCTATGCCCATATTTCCAAAAAGTTTTATAGCTAAATAAGTAGCTAAGGAGGAGGCAGAAATGTTTACGAACATATTTCCGATTAAAATAGAAATTAATGTTCTTTGAGGATCATTAAGGAGTTTGATAATTGATTTTACCCGGTAATTGTTTTCTTCTTTTTTTTGCATTTTTTTTAATTGCAGTTTATTAAGTGAGAAAAGGGCAGTCTCTGTGCCGGAAAAAAATGCTGATAGTATTATGAAACCTAATAAAGCGATAACTTCAAATATCAATATTATTAAATTAAGAGGGTCATCCAAAAAATAATCACCACAACTTTTTCAAAAACCATTAAGTATGTTCTAAAATATCGACCATTTTAATTAATTCAACCAAGAT
>DASRMF010000018.1:0-5143 GCA_035648055.1 Atribacterota bacterium | reverse complement strand
AAAAAATTGTTTCCGTTTCTTTACTTTTTTCTTAGATTAATAAAAATTATAGGAGGATATTTTTTAATGTTAAAAAGTAAAAGGACCTTAATTTTAAGCTTAATGCTGACTCTTGCCTTTGTTTTGGCTATCAGTGGCGGTGTCTATTCTGCTGAAAAAGTAATGGTTATAGGCATGAATACCAGTCCTATAGTCTCTTTAGATCCTGCAAAAGCCTACGAATTTGAGGGAAGCTGGATTTTAGATAATGTATACGATAAGTTAGTCAGATTTAAACCCGGCTCAGCCAGCGAAATTGAACCGGGGATAGCAGAATCCTGGGAATTTTCCGGCAACAACATAACCTTTACCATAAGAGATGGAGCAAAATTCTCTAATGGTGACCCGGTGGATGCTGAAGCAGTAGCTTATTCATTAAAAAGGGTAGTTAAGTTGGCTCAAGCTCCCTCCTGGGTAATCACTCAATTCGGAGTAACCGAGGATTCTATCAAAGCCATTGGTAATAAAGTTCAGATAACTATGGATAAGGCCTATTCCCCCAGTTTAGTTCTGTCCTGTATGACCTATTCTGTTACAGGCACCGTAAATCCGAAGGTTGCCGAAGAATATAATGTAGACGGTGATATGGGGATGGCTTACTTAACAGAAAACTCGGTAGGAAGCGGCCCTTATAAATTAGTCAGCTGGGAGAGAAATCAGAAGTTAATCTTTGAGGTTAACGAAAATTATTGGGGGCCTAAACCAGAAGTAGATAAGATTATAATAATAGATGTACCCGAATCGTCCAGTCAGCTCCTTCAGCTTAAAGGCGGCACTATCGATGTAGCCTGGAACCTCGAACAGGACCAGATTCCGGATGTGGAGAAGACCAAAGGAACCTACACTCTCTCTAAACCACAATTCAAATTAGTCTACTTTGGTATGAATGGGCAGACCCCGCCTACAGATAATGTCCTGGTTAGAAGGGCGGTTAAATCTGCTATAGACGTCGAGGCAGTTATAAAGGCTGTAGGAGGCGGTGTAACCGAACTTCATACCTTTATTCCTAAAGGTATGTTCGCTTATTCTGATGAAGAAGAAGTACCCTATAACCCTGAAAAAGCCAAAGAATTGTTAGCGGAAGCCGGCTATCCGAATGGTTTTGAAATCACTTTAACCGTTCCTGATTTCTTATCCACCGAAGGAATAGTGGTTAAATCCTATCTCGAACAAGTGGGCATAAAGACTAATCTGGAGGTAATTGCTTACACTACTCTATTGGGTAAATATAGAGAACAGGGATTAGAGCTGGTTATGGCCCGATGGGGAGCTGATTATGCTGATCCTGATGCCAATGCCAAGCCATTTGCCCATTGTCGGACTACTAGTGACGAGGCGACAATAAAACAATTAGCCTGGAGAAATGCCTATGCCAATCCTGAACTTACCGATATGGTAGAAAAGGCTGCCTTTATACAAGATAGAGGCGAACGAGAAAAAGTCTATATAGATTTACAGAAAAAGTGGCAGAATGATAGCGTTTTTAAGATACTTTACCAACAAATTATGCAAATAGGGTTAAACGATAGAGTTGGTAATTTTATCCTGAACGAACTAACCCAGACACCTTGGGAGCTCATAACTCTAAAAGACTAAGGCGCAACTTTTCAATTTAGTTGAAGATGTTTTAACAAAGAGTATTTTTCGTAGAACATATATGTTAAAATGTCAGTGTCAAGTAAACTGTGCCGTATATACTCACAATGCAAAGGGTATATACGGCACAGCTAAACAGTTAGTTAAATTTAAATATTTAGAGTAAATACGAAGTTAAAATAATAATAAGAAAAAGTTAAGAATAGGATTATAGATTACAGATGCTAAAATACCTAATAAAAAGATTAATATTGTTTGTTATAGTTATTTTTGGAGTAGTAACCATTACTTTTTTTATTTCCCACGTAATCCCCTCCGATCCGGTAGGTGCAATTTTAGGGGAAAATGCCCCGGAGGAGTTAGTAGTAAAGATGGAAAAGGAATTGGGTCTGGATTTGCCTCTGGGTCAACAGTACACCCGCTATCTCAAAGGATTACCTAATTGGAATTTCGGGATATCCCTAAGGACTCAAAACCAAGTTTCGGAAGACCTTAGAGTATATTTTCCTGCTACCGTAGAATTATGTCTATTAGCCATGTTAATCGCCATAATCTTGGGTGTATTTATCGGCGTAATTTCCGCGGTTAAGAGAAATCAATGGCAGGATAATGTAAGCAGAGTATTTTCTCTGGTGGGAATATCGATGCCCGCCTTCTGGTTGGGTTTATTATTTATTTTAATTTTGTATTATCATTTAGGCCTTATCCCCGCTGGAGGGAGATTATCCCCCAGTATTTCCCCTCCTCCCATGATAAGCGGACTTTATCTATTGGACAGCTTAATAGCCGGTCAATTTAGGACTTTCTGGGATGCTCTTTATCACTTATTAGGTCCGGCTTTGGTCCTGGGATGGATTCAAACGGCCTATATATGCAGGGTTACCAGGTCCTCGATGCTCGAGGTCCTTAATGAAGAATATGTTAGGACTGCCCGGGTTAAAGGATTAAAGGAAAGAGTGGTTATCTTCAAACACGCTTTCAGAAATGCCTCTATCCCGATACTAACCATGATAGGAATATCTTTCGGCTACATGCTGGAAGGTTCGGTGTTGACCGAGACCGTTTTCGGATATCCCGGCTTGGGAAGGTATACGGTAAATTCCTTTTTATCTCTCGATTTAAATGCGGTGATAGGTTCAGTTACCTTAATCGCTATTTGTTATGCTCTGAGTAATTTGATAGTCGATTTGCTCTACTCAGTTTTAGATCCCAGGATTAAATATTAGGAAGGTAAATAATTTGGCTAAGGAAAATTTACAAAATTGGATAACCTCTTGGGTGAAGAGACATTCTTCGGAAGTCTCTGACTTTAAAGAAACCGTTTATCTAATAAAAAAGAGTCCGCTGACCATGGTCGGCTTAGCTATAATATTAATTTTAATTATTATGGCAATCTTTGCTCCTTATATTGCCCCTTATGACCCTGTAACCATGAACCTGGATAACAGATTAGCAGTTCCTTCTCAGGTTCATCTGCTGGGTACCGATGAATTGGGGAGAGATATTCTTTCCCGAATAATCTACGGGGCAGGAGTAGCCCTGAAGATTGTGTTAATTGTCTTGGCTATAGATTTACCTTTAGGTATTTTGCTGGGACTTACTGCCGGTTATTTTGGGGGATGGGTTGATGAAATTATCATGAGGATTGCTGATATATTTATGGCTTTTCCACGGCTTATCCTGGCTATGGCTATTGGGACGGCATTAGGGCCCAGTCTCAGAAATACTATGATAGCCATTGCCCTGACTATGTGGCCGGTCTACGCCCGATTAGCCCGGGGAGAAACCTTAAGCATCAAAGAAAGGACCTTTATTGAAGCGGAAAGGGCTTTAGGCACTTCTAATTTTAAGATACTGGTTTTTAATATTTTACCCATATGTATATCTACTCTAATTGTTCGGGCTACCCTGGATATGGGAAATATCATCCGCATTGCCGCCGGAATGAGTTTTCTGGGATTGGGTGCTCAACCTCCTACTCCGGATTGGGGTCTGATGGTGAGTACGGGAAGAAACTTTTTAGTCAATCAATGGTGGGTACCAACCTTTCCGGGATTTGCCATTCTGCTGGCGGTCTTTGGTTTCAATTTATTAGGTGACGGGATAAGGGATATTTCTGATCCCCACCTCAGAAGGGGGAGGCAGTAATTAATGGCCAAAGAAGCATTATTAGAGATAAAAGACCTGAGGGTGAATTTTTATACTTACCGGGGAATAGTTAAAGCCTTAAACGGAGTTAACCTGAAGATTTATGAGGGTGAATTTTTCGGTCTGGTTGGAGAAACCGGTTGTGGGAAGAGCGTAACTGCCTCTGCCGTTCTTAATTTAGTACAAAATCCCGGTAAGATTGAAGAAGGAGAAATATTATTTAAACAAAAAAACCTCTTAAAGATGAGCGAAGAAGAGATCAGGGAAAAGATTCGCGGTAAAGAAATTACCATGATAATGCAGTACCCAATTGCCGCCTTAAACCCAGTTATAAATAATGGGGACCAGATTGCCGAAGCACTTATTGCCAACAAAAATATGAACGAAAGTGAAGCCAGGAAGAGAGCCATCGAATTACTAAAAGAAGTCAATATACCCCAACCAGAAAAGATTGCCCGTCGATTTCCTCATCAATTATCCGGAGGAATGGCTCAGAGAGTTATGATTGCTATGATGTTATCTACCGAGCCGTCTCTGCTTATTGCCGATGAGCCGACTACTGCCCTGGATGTTTCTATTCAGGCCGAGGTGTTGAATTTACTCAAAGATTTAATCAGCAAACACAGAGCTACGATTCTGCTCATCACTCATGACCTTTCGGTAGTTGCCGAAACTTGCAGTAGAGTAGGGGTAATGTATGCCGGAGATATGGTAGAAGTAGGCACGGTAGACCAGATTATCAATAATCCTCAACACCCTTATACTAAGGGTTTGATAAAGGCAATCCCATCTGACCGAAGTAAGGAATTAGTGGAGATTAGAGGGAATGTCCCTGATTTAGTGAATCCCCCTTTGGGTTGCAGATTTCATCCCCGTTGTGATTACGTAAAACCTATCTGTAAAAAAGAAAAACCCCAGGTCCTACAAGTAGAGAAAGATCATGTAACGGCCTGTTTTTTATACGAAGAAAGTCATAATAAAAAGTCAAAAGAAGAATACGCAGGAGAATACAAGGGAGGAGCAAATGGAAGAACTGATTCAGCTTAAAGAAATTAAGAAATACTTCCCCTGGAAGAAGCACAAACACGTGAAGGCAGTCGATGGCGTTTCTCTTTCAATTAATAAGAGAGATATTTTTGGATTAGTAGGTGAATCCGGTTCAGGAAAGACCACCTTGGGGAAGATGATGATTCATCTGATCGACTCCACTTCCGGGTCCATCTTCTACAAGGGAGAAGATATAACTAAAATAAAAAAATTAGAAAAAAGTTTGCGCAGAAATATGCAGATAGTTTTTCAGGATCCTTATTCATCTTTACATCCCCGAAAAAAAATAAAGGATATTATAGGCAGTGGATTA
>DASRMF010000017.1:0-8424 GCA_035648055.1 Atribacterota bacterium | reverse complement strand
ATACCTTCCACTCCAGCAATATTCCCTTCTTTGCCATAATAGTAATGGCTGGAAGTAGCGACAATAACTGGGGTACCATCTCTTTTTATTAGGGTTACTTCATAGTCATTGACGCTCCCTTTTCTCTTTTTTAGTTCTTCTAAAAATTTTTTTCTGTCTTCAGGGATATAATATAAATCTTTAGCGAGATTTTTCCCGATTATTTCTTTCGGAGACTCATATCCCAATAATTTAACTCCGGAAGAATTTACCATTATGATATTTCCTTTTTTATCTGCACGATAGTAGACTGCAAGCATATTTTCAAAGAGACTACGATATTCTTCTTCACTATTTTTCAAATCATCTATCATCTTCCGACGTTCAGTAATATCCTGATATAAAGTTACAAGACCCTTTAACTTGTTATTAACCTTAACCGGGGCAGAAGAAATAAATACCGGAAATTCACTTCTGTCTTTTCTTTTTCTGCATGTTTCATAATTTACAAAACCCTTTAGAGCTTTTTTTGTTAAGTTTTTTCCTTCATCTATCATTTTCTGAGAAAGAATTAGGCCACTATCGACATTTTTTCCTTTAATCTCTTCTAAAGTATATCCGAATAATTTAGTAAATTGAGCATTTATATCTAATATTTTACCCTTCTTATCAACATAGATTAAAGCTTCCGGGCTACTCTTAAATAAACTGGCAAATTCTTGCTGGCTTCTCTTTAAGTCTTCTTCTGTCTTTTTGTGTTTAATTTCAGATTCCTTTAATTTAGTAATCTGCTGACGTAATCTCGCTAATTCATTGATAAGCCGCTCTTTGATTTTTTCGCTATCTTCCATATTATCCATCCTCTCTCTAAAAATCAAAAGGTAATTTTACTCTTTCTTTTAAATTATTTTCTTTAATTCATCTTGCTCTTTCCCATAAACATTCCTGGCGAAATCTTGCATTATCTTAATATCTTCTTCAGGAATTATCCTGCACTTTCCTATACTTTTACTCAAAATATAAATATGGGCTGTTTTCTCTACTACATAGCAAACCTTTATCGCCTCTTTCATATCCTTTCCTACGCAAAGAGTCCCGTGATTTAGAAGGAAAACTGCATTTCTTTCCCCCAGGCTGACTACTGCATTTTCAGCTAATTCTTCTGAACCGGGCAGGGCATATTTTGCGCATAAAACTTTTTCTCCCACTATCTGAACAAAATCCTCACAAATTCCCGGAAGACTGAAGCCGGTTACTGCCAACACACTCGAATAAATGGGATGATAGTGAACTATGGCTCCTACATCCTTCCTGGTATTATATATAGAAAGATGCATGGGCATCTCAATAGATGGCTTTCTAAACCCCTCGATTGTTTTTCCTTTCTTATCAACTACAATAACATCTTCAAGCTTGATTTCATTATAATCCATTCCACTTGGCTTAATGTAAACCAAGCTTGTTTCAGAATCCAAAACACTAATATTCCCCCAGGTCCCGATGGTTAAATTCTGTTTATATAATTCCCGCCCGGTATCGACTATTAATCTTTTAAACTTTTCTGATATTTTTAATTTCACATTTCTATCCTTAAATTTTTATTTTTCTTACTATATTTATAATTATACGACATAACATTCGAAAAATCCTTCTTTTTTCAGAAAAAAAATTCTAACAGACAGCGCTATAGATAGGAAAGTTAATTTACTAAGCTTAGAAAAGGTAACGGGAATCTATAATTGTAATCGTAGAGGCGTATTGCATACGCCCTTGCTTAAGTTAGATTTTTTTGGTTTTATCAATAATAGAAAATTTACAAATAACAGCTCCTGCAATAACCAAACCACAGGCTAACCAGAGGTTATTCTTAATTGCCACCTGAAGATATAGAGAGCTAATAATTATGGATAACAGGGGGGTAAAATAAGAAAAGGAGACAACCAGGATAATTTTTCCTTTCCGCATGGCCCTATCCCAAAATAAATAGGCTAAAAAAGTGGGAAAGATAGACATATATAAAAGTTCCGCTAATACACGTGGTGTCCAGGAAGATTCTTCAGGGAATATAAATCTTATGGTGGTTAAGATTAACCCGGTAACCAGAAGAAAAAGGGGTACTGCTCCGCCTTCGGTGTGGCCAGCCCAGCGGCGAACTAAATTAGAATAAAGCCCCCAGGAAATAGCAGCTATAAAAGCTAACAAATAAGGAAGATAATTTACCTGGAAATTTCCTTTGAATACCTCCCAGGAAAACATTCCACTGTTTACTGTGGCCAGATAAAAACCGCTAAAAGCCAGAACCATCCCGGGAATTAAAGTTAGTTTCGCCTTCTTGTGTAAAATAGGAAGGGAAAAGACCAGAGTCAAACCAGGCCAAAGATAATTAATAATACTTACTTCTATTGCCTGTTCACGGCTGAAGGCTAAACCCACAGCAAGATAAAGAGATACTGTATAGATGACAAATAAAGCTCCGCAACCGATTAAATATAAAATAGGAAGCTGGAAAGTTTTTTTAATTCCTCCGGGTGTGCTAATCAGGTAGATGCAGCCCCAGATACCGCTCAATAAATATATCCAGGAAGCAGCGGTTAAAGGTCCTAACTGCTCTGTTAGACTTCGCGAAAAGGCAATAGTAGTTCCCCAGAATAATATAGCAAATATTCCAAACATAGTATTTAAATTCTCTTGAAAAACAGATATTTTCAAATTACATCCCCTTTAGGCATTTAGGGCAGCATAATTATTTTTTCTCTATCCGGTTTATACATGTATCTATTCTATGTAAATAAATATTTAATTGCAAGAAAACTATTTATGTCGAGATAGAAATTGTACAATAGAAGGAAAATTGTTATATTATAAAGTGCAAACATTCAAGAAGGAGAGAAAATGAGAAAGGTTACCCGTGAAGAAATCTTAACCGCTAATCCCCTAAAAGTCATGTTTTTATTAAGCTTTCCGGTAATGATTTCTCAATTATTACTTACTTTATATCATCTTGCCGATACTTTCTGGTTGGGTCACCTCCCTCCTGCAGAAAGCGGAGAAGCAGTCGCCGGTTTGCAAATTTCTTGGCCAGTGATTTGGTTCCTCATTGCTCTCTCTTTTGGATTTGGAATAGCTGGGGTGGCTCTGGTTTCTCAATATACCGGAGCCGGAGAAAAGAAAAATGCTAATATAATAGCCAGTCAAATGCTTTCTCTTTCCATTATATTTGGATTGATAGTTGCTGTATCCGGATTTATATTAACCCCTTATCTGGTCCCTCTTATTACTAAATCAGCCACGGTCACCAAGACAGCTACAACTTATATGCAGCTTATCTTCTGGGGAATGCCTTTTATGTTTATCGCCTTCACCTTTCAGAGTATCCTCTCTGCAAAAGGCAATACTGTAACCCCGATGTATATAAATCTCTTCACCGTTACTTTAAATGTTATTCTCGATCCCTTTTTAATCTTTGGATGGTGGCGTTTCCCTCATTTAGGTGTGCTGGGAGCAGCGTTGGCTACCGTAATATGTCAGGGGATAGCTGCTTCCATATCCCTATATCTCCTCTTTAAGGGGACAAAGGGAATAAAGATAACTTTATACGGTCTAATCCCGGCTTGGAAATGGCTGAAAAAAATCTTCAAAATAGGACTGCCGGCAGCAATAGGTCATTCTACAACTGCCTTTGGATTCGTGCTGGTTATGGCTATCATCGGCAGAGTAAGCAACCCGGAAACAGTTATTGCCGCTTATGGTATAGGGGATAAAATGATTAATATTATTTTTATTGTTATAGACGGCTTGGGGACAGGAATTGTAACTTTAATCGGTCAAAACCTAGGGGCAAATCTTATTGACCGGGTAGAAGAAATCGCCCGGAAAAGTCTTCGGGTTGTATTTCTTATTACTTTAATACAAGCTACTCTGGTCTTTGCTTTAAGAATTCCTCTATTTAAACTATTTATCCCTGGCCGACCTGATATTATTGCTGAAGGAATTCACTTTCTTACCATCTTCACTTTGGGTATCCCCTTCTTCGGTTTGATCGGAGCAATTATGGCTTTATTTAGAGGGTCCGGGCATAATGTTCAACCTATGATTGTAGATATGGCAAGACTCTGGGGATTGAGAATTCCTCTTGCTTATTTCCTCGGTAATCAATTTGGTTCTACCGGTATATGGTGGGGAATGGCTTTAAGTAATATTATCTCTGTTATTGTAGCCCTCTTCTTCTACTATCAAGGAGGATGGAAGAAACAAGTTATTCATGAATATAAGGAAACTATTCAATCTACCCCTTCCCCTTTTATTCCCGAGGAGGGATAAATTTACACTCCTTTCTTAAAATAGAAGTTTTATGATAGAATATAGAAAAACAATCTTTGGGCAGGTGCAAATAATGTCACATATGGTTGGAAAATCGGCTTACAAAAAACTGGAAGAAAGATTAAACAAATTCCCTCAAGGCGCTCCCCCTTCTGAGACCTTATACAAAATATTGAGTATTCTTTTTAATGAAAAGGAAGCAGGGCTGGTTTCTCAACTTCCGATAAAACCTTTCACTATAAACACAGCAAGTCGGATATGGAAATTAAACATAGTTAATACCCAAAAAGTATTGGATGAATTAGCCGGCAGAGCAATCCTCCTGGATTCCGAACATAACGGGATTAAAAAATATGTCCTTCCACCGCCAATGGCAGGATTCTTTGAATTCTCCCTTATGAGAACAAGACAGGATCTGGATCAAAAGCTTCTTTCGGAACTCTTTTACCAGTACCTCAACGTTGAAGAAGATTTTATTAAGGATTTATTTATAGATGGCGGGACAAAAATGGGAAGAGCTTTCGTGCAGGAGGAAGTCCTATCTAATGACAACCTTGTCTCCATCCTGGACTATGAAAAAGCAAGTCATATCATAAAAAGCGCAACACATATTGGAATCAGCATGTGCTATTGCCGCCATAAAATGGAGCATTTGGGAAAGGCATGTGATGCACCCATGGACATCTGTATGACTTTCAACAATGTCGCTAAATCCCTGGCAAGACACAATTATGCCCGGAAAGTAGAAGTCTCGGAATGTATGGAGCTGTTAGATAAAGCCTATGAGTATAATCTTGTTCAATGCGGAGAAAATGTTAAAAATAATGTCAGTTTTATATGTAACTGCTGTAGTTGTTGCTGCGAATTCCTGTTAGCAGCAAAAAAATTCGGGATGCTCCATCCGGTCCAGACTACTTCCTTCATTCCAAAAATTGATGAAGATAACTGCTCCGGGTGTGGAAAATGTGTCAAAGCATGCCCTATCTCCGCTATAGAGTGGGTTTCGAATGATGATGAAATAAATAACAAGTCCAAAAAGGTCAAAATAAATGAAGAGATATGTCTGGGATGCGGGGTCTGTGTTAGGGCATGCCCTAATAAAAACATTATACTTGAAAGGCGTAAGGAGCAGATTATAACGCCGGTCAATTCAGTCCACCGGATTGTCTTGATGGCGATAGAAAAAGGGAAACTGCAGGAACTTATATTTGATAATCAAGCCTTTGGCAGTCACAGGGCAATGGCAGCCGTTCTTTCGGTTATTCTAAAACTTCCACCTATAAAACAAATAATGGCCAGCAAACAAATGAAATCGATATACCTTGAAAAACTTTTTAAGAGAATAAAATAACATTAAAATAAATATTATTTCTCTTCAACAACACATCCAAGCTCTTTAAGCTTCTCCTCAGCTCTTGCCAAATCTTTTTCCTTCACTAAAATATGATCAGTAGAATAAGCGGAAATAGCAAATATTGGTATTTTTTCATCAGCAAGTACTTTGGAAATTTTTGCCAGGAACCCAACTAACCCAAATGGTAAAACCATATCAAAGGTTATTATTTTCCAACCTTTTTCAATTTCTACTACATCTTCATCGTTATATTTAGATTGCTCTATAATCACTGTTGTTTCATTCTTATCAATTATATTTGTAAAAGCATTAGGATAAGGTTTCTTTGATTTAATTATTGCAAAAGTTTCTTTCCAAACATATACTTTGCTATTCTTGAAATAATTTTCTAAATCCATAATAAATTTAAAAATCTCCCCTATATTATGAATATGTAAAATGCTTTACTAAAAGATGGTCTGGCTTCTTTTTAAAAGAATAACTTGCATACTTCATATATTATTCTACTTAACATAATTCTATGTTAAATGTAAAGACACTTGAAATTTTACGCATGCAAACTTATTCCTTTAATGTTCAATTGTCAGAAGAACTGTTGTCCCTTGACATACTTTTTTATTCTGCGAATAATCCAAGCCGAATTTGAATAAAATCAAAGATAGTATCCGGGATACTCACCGGACAACATTTTTCTAAACCCTTAAATCCCGGCGATGAATTAGCTTCGCAAACTTTAAAATGCTCCCCATCAAATAGTAAGTCAATCCCGGTAATGTCCAACCCTAATATACGGGCACTCTCAGTAGCTAACCATTCGATCTCTTCATTAACCGGATATTCTTTGACTTCCCCTCCTCGGGAGAAATTAGCTTTAAAGCTCCCATCCTTAGAAATTCTTTCCATGCAGGCAATGACTCGTCCTCCTACAACAAAGACCCGTAAGTCTCTGCCCCGACTATTATGAATGAACTCCTGGATAATGAAATTGGCATTAGTTTTCGCCGTATCCATTAACTGCATCAGGTCTTCCAGATGGCTTTTAGTTTCACATAAAAATACTCCGGTGCCTTGAGTGCCAGATATAGTTTTAACCACTGCGGGAAAAGCTATCACCTTCTCAATGAGATCAATATTCAACGGATAACGAGCAAGCATAGTCTTGGGTACCGGCAAATTACTGGCAGCTAATATCTGTTGAGTATATAACTTATCTTTAACCGCCTCAATGCTATGAGAAGGATTAAATGTAGGCACCCCCAAACGTTCTAAATGACGAATAACAGCCAAGGAAAAATAAGGGGTATTAGCCCCCTGCCGGGGTAATAGAAATTGGGGTAATTGGGTTGATTGATTATCTAAAACAATACTTTTTTTATCTTCTCGAGTCACGATTAAATCAAACTGTTCCGGGTTTAATATCCGCATTTTAATATTTCGCTTTTTGGCGACTTCCATAAAGCGAAGTGTTTCATAAGAATCGTCCCCTATTTCCTCTTCTTTCTTTTTTTTAAGAATCCATCCTTCCATCCTTCTCTCCTTTAGTAATATTAAATTATTGTAAAAAGCCCCCGTTAAAGGGACGTCAGGCCCAACGATGAAACCCCTGTTTCTTCATAATTTTTTTCATACTTGATCCTCCATATTTATAAATGCGTTTGGGGTTTTTATTGCTAATAAATTATATCTAATTTTTCTACATTGTCAATAAAACCGTTTCTTTGACATTCTTTATTATTTATTATTATATCATTATCATATATCTAATCATAATAAAAAATAAAGCCAATTTATTAACTAAAAGTGATAATAAGAGAAATCTATTATATCTTTAAGGGTAACAGGAAAGTAGTATACCGTGTTCGCAATAACAGCTGTGAACCCTGACCCCATTATTTTTTTAATTCAAAATGATAATAGCAATTACTTTTATTATCACTTCATTCCTAAAATGATAATAAGAAATCTATTGTATCTTTAAAGGTAACAGGAAGGTAGTATACCGTGTTCGCAATAATAGAGGGATTAAAACTAACAATATTTTACTTATAAATGGGGAAATTGTGGAAAAATTGTGGAAAAATGCCCTCCTGAAAGCCTTATATAATAAGGGTTTTAGCGAATAACCACGCTAAGTACCTTTAAATGCATAATTTTAAAAAATAGGTACTTTTACCCCTCGAAAACAGCACTTTTTTGACTAAAATTTCACTCTTTAAAAAACTGAAAGTGGCTATTTATAAGGGTTATAGGGTTTTGAGGAGGTGAAAATACCCCAAAAACAGGGTCGAATCTGCCGTTTTTTCGAAAATTGATGCCCTTAAAAAGGCACTCTACGTGCGTTAAAAGGGCACTCCTGAAGGGGGTCTGAAGGCCTTGTAAATAAAGGCTTTCAAAGAGGGTGGAAATGGTAAACTAAAATGCACCTTGCGTGGAAAATAAAAATGCACCTTTTAAGAATAGTAGAAAATGGGTGTCTGCTATTTATTTTCTATATTCTTCTTTATTTTACTATTATTTATTCTTCTTGTTTTCCCGGGTATAAAAATCATCTCGGTAAAAGTTTATCTTGCTAACGGTAATAGGGGATTGTTAAACAAAGAACCGTCCCCTTGTTTTCTTGTGTTTTCTTGTTGCATAATAATAGTTTTATGTTATAATATTGTTATCATATGATAACAATATTATTTAGGGGAACCGGCATTCAATTACAAAGAGAAATAGTAAGAAATATTTTAATCAAAATAAAAAGTTTAGTAGCAAAAGGAAATTAT
>DASRMF010000016.1:0-9226 GCA_035648055.1 Atribacterota bacterium | reverse complement strand
ATGAGTTAAGGCGATAATTAAATCCGCTCCTGCAGCTTTTACTTTTGGCACCCAGTCAATTAGTGTTGCTACAGGATCTTTGAAATCATAATTTTCTACATTTGCTTTAAGTGCCTTGTAGGCAGTTTCCGGAGAAGTTAAACCTACAAATCCTACTTTCACCCCGGCTTTATCGAGAATTACATAAGGCTTTGCCCATTCTACTGGTTCGTTAGTCCGTTTATCATATATATTAGAAGCAATAAAAGTTAATCCGCTATCTTCTGCCCATTTAGTGATCCTATCAATTCCCCAGTCAAATTCATGGTTGCCGACTGCCGATAGTTCTATGCCTATTTCTTTAAAAACAGCAGAAACTGGCTCACCGTACAAAAGATTGGACATCGCACTTCCTTGATAGCTATCTCCTACTGCTACTATAATTGTGCCTTCAGGGTTCTTTGCTTTCTCGACTTTGAAGGCATCGGCAAGTTTCGCTGCTCCCACATTTTTCCCGGCAGGAGCAAGGCTTCCGTGAAAGTCATTAATCGATAATACAACAATCTCTTTTTGTGCGGCAAATATAAAACATACTGAACTTATAATTAACAAGAAAGCTAACAGGGAAATTAATAGTCCCTTTGTTATTTTAAATCTAAACATATTCGTATAATCCCTCCTTAAATATTTTTAATTAATCTTTTAAGTAAACAAATCCTTACTAACTGAGAACTTGAATAATTATGCTAAACGAATCACCTCACTTTTCTTTTCAAATACTTAAACTCGCGGCTATTAAATTTTTTCTTGTGATATCTTGGGGTCAGGTCTCAACATTTGACATAAGCTAATCTTAAATGAGGTAACCAGCCAACTTATGTCAAATGTTGAGACCTGACCCCATTAATTCGGAAATTGTGTTTTAATTAAAAATTATTCTCTATCTCTATTTTCCACATTCGTCTTGAAGAATCCTTCTTTTTTGTAAAAATTATTTGAAATTAATTTTATTCTTTTGTTGCTTATTAATTTTTTACCCTTTGCGGCAAAATTTATTTAGCCAATTGTTTTATAACAATCTAATATCTCGCCAAAATAAAAAGTATGATAGTCATTATCTGCATAAACATCTTCCTTATATTCTTTACACAGAAAATCGGGATTCATTTCACTTTTACAAACAATTTTACATTCATAGTGAAATCCTGATATGTTAATAATAGGAGTGTCTACTTTTTGTGCAGGAACAATGGTTAAATTACACTCTTTGAATTTATCAAAATCTCGACCGGATTTAGTACCACAAAAATCCAATGCTTCCTTCAAGTCATCAGTTGGGATACTAACCGTAAAACTGGAGGCTTTTTCAATTATATGATGAGTAAAACGGCTCTTTCTAACCATAACTGTCATTATCGGCTTTCTCCACATATATCCGGTGGAAGCCCAACCTATAGTCATAACGTTTATTTTTGCATCATCTTTGGACATGGCTACCAGGAATGCCCCTTTAGATTTTATCTGTTGTATAACTTCTTCGGTAACGGATAAATAATTAACATTTTCCATATAATTTTTCCTCCTTAAAGATATAATAATAGTTATATTTTAATTTTCTTAATCAACTTCCTTTAATTTCTCTACCATTTTCACAAAATCATCTATCCATTCTGCAGCAAAGTTTACACCTTTAGGGGTGGGGATGTACTCATCTCCGTCTTTCACTTTTACATATTGCCTTAAATCAACTCTCTCTACTCCTCGAAACTCACCGATAGATAAAACTAATCTTTTATTATCGGTAACGTCTAATTGCCCAATCTGCTTCATTTAATATTTCTCCTTTCTTTTTTATTTTTCCTATTTTTCCTAATCTACATCTCGCATCATATTTCTTTCCCCGAAATCTGCCAAATTAATTATTTTAACTGAATTATTTTTATATAACTTTCTAATTTTCTCTACCTCTTGTTTCAAATTAGAAGAGATAATTATTTTTAATAAATCGATATTTCTCGCATAATTAATTACATTTTGGTGAGGAGGCAAGGAAGCGATAATATAACACTTTATTATTTCATTTTTCCCCATATACTCTTCCAAACTTCTAAGGCATACTATTCCTATCTTTTGACCAAAAGATACAATTACTTTTTCTTTTTCTTTTTTCTGTTTTTTTTTAAAAAACATGGTTATCCTCTATACGTTCTACGCTATTTTCTACTCAACCGATTCTTTTAACAGATCAAAAAATCCATTTAAATAACCTAAGCCCAATAGTATATCTTTTTTCATCAAATTAATCAGTCCCTGGCTATCCGGAGAATTGGCTGTCCTGATTATTTCTTGCCCTTTAAGGATAATAAATTCCTGGTCATTATCTAATAAGGGAAATAATTTCATAGTTTCCCGATAAGAAAGAATAAAATCTTTTCTGGCTTCCTTACTTAGTTTTATGGTACTATCCGCTACATCATCCATCTTAACGGTTTCCACCTCGGGAAGCAGATTATAAAATTCCTCTTTCTTATGTTCGAAAAGATATCCATTAAAATCTTCATAACCGTAATGAGCATTGGTAACCAGTACAGTCAGTTTTTTTACATTAAAATATTTCTTAAAGAGGACATCCAAAGGAGCTGGATAGGTATGATAAGATTGGGAAACATCTTCTAAATAATGAATGGCTCGAGCGGCAAACCTAAAACCCCAATAATTATCGTCTTTCCCAAAGGCAATTTTGGACATTTCAAAGAAGTGATTGGCTCTTTTGGGGGCCTCTCCGGCTTTCAGTAAACCTGCAAACACAGAAAAATACATATGACGATACCCCTGACTTCCTCCGGTCAAAGCTTGCAATTTATTTAATTCTAAATTAGTATCTAAATCCCAATCCGGTTCATCAGAATAATTTGTAAGAATATCTGAGGCGTTCGTTTTTTCTCCAATCTCCCCCTCAACATATTTTGTTACAAATTCCGGACTATATTCATCCTGGTCTATGTCTTCATAAGTATAAGGAGTTATTTCGATTTCGGAAAAATTGTTTATCCAGTTATTATTTTTTATGGCCAGTTCGGTATAAAAAAAATGACTGTTCCAGGAAAACACGTTTATAGAACTAAAGATTAAAACGGAAAGAATTAGCAGAATGAAAATTGATATCTTCTTTTTAAGCTTCATAATTACCTCTATTTTATTTTTCAAAAGGGAATTTATACTTGGTCAATCCAAGTTCTTCTTTTAAAGTAATAATCTGCTGTTGAAGATTTTGGTTTATAGGCGCGCCTTTATCTTTTCTATCTAACCAGGCCAGATACTCTTTCTCTCCGGCAGTATAAATCCTTTCTGCCCCGGGAGCTTTTTTAGAAGAACGAAGGGAACGAAGAATATCTCCGCTTATCTTTTTAAATAATTCGAGTTCTATAAAGGAAGATATGTTAATTGCTATAAAAAAATGTCCCAAATTAATGGGTACTGGTTTACCATCCTCTACTCCCGATAACATTTTAAGAAACTTTCCGTTTTGCAGGGCAGCCGAAAGGATTTCTACTACGGCAGAGTAACCATAACCTTTATAACCGGCAGTTTCCTCTCCGATACCCCCTAAAGGAGCAAGAGCAGCTTTCCCTGTTTTTAGGTCTTGCAAAATCTGATGGGTGTCTGTTCTAGTCTTCCCATCTTGTCCGATTACCCAGCCCGGAGGAATTTCTTTTCCTGCCCGGTCATAAAATTCTATCTTCCCTCTCTGAGTAATAGAAGTGGCACAATCAAGAACAAAAGGAAATTCTTCATCAGAGGGCATTCCAAAAGTTAAAGGATTAGTTCCCAACATATTCTCTACCCCAAAAGTAGGAGCAATGGAGGGTCGGGCATTAGTACCGGTAATTCCAATCATTCCTTCTTCAATAGCCATTAAAGCATAATAGCCGGCAATCCCATAATGGGTTGAATTTCTTACTGCTACCATTCCCAATCCCATCTTCTTAGCCTTTTTAATAGCCAGAGCCATAGATTTCTTGGCAATTACCTGTCCCATTCCATTGTGGCCGTCAATAACCGCGGTAGTAGGACCATCTTTAACAATTTCAATATCTGTTTTTGGTGACTGTATCCCGGCTTTAATTCTATCATAATATATAGGTTTTAAGCGGCCAACCCCATGTGAATCTATCCCTCTTTTATCAGAAGTAATCAACACATCAGCACATATGCGGGCATCCTCTTCCGGAACTCCTATCCCTTTAAAAACATCAACCATAAAATTTTCTAAAATATCAAAATCTAACCAAACAATATCCTTAGAATTATTATTCAAGATTGTCCCCTCCTTAATTTTTATATTAAAATTTCCATGCCGGTTTGATAAATCAAACACTATTAAACTTAATATAACAAAATTAGAAATGTTTTTCAATTATTTAGTTACTTTAGTTAGATAAAAAGTTACTATTTTTGTTTTTCCTTTACACGATGCACGGTACGCAATTTGAATAAGAAATTGACATATCGATATTTTGCTGATATATTTAGAATATATTATTAATATATAGGTGAAATTTATGGCAAATAAAGAAATTTACAAAGAACTTAAAAAACGGATCGTTTTTTTAGATTATAAACCAAAACAAGTGCTAAGCATTAAAGAAATGGCAAAAGAATTTGGAGTTAGCCCTATACCTATTCGAGAGGTTCTCATTCTCTTGGAAAATGAAAAATTGGTACATATAATTCCTAATAACGGTATCTATGTTACCGATGTAAGCTTTCAAGAACTGAAAGATGTCTTTGAAGTAAGACTATTTTTAGTTGGATTATCGGGGAGGCTTTCCACTCAAAGAATAACTCCGGAAGAATTGAATAAAATGAAAGAACTTCTCGAAAAAATAAAAAAGGAAAAGAACAGAAAAAAGTTAATTCAATTGGATGCAGAATTTCATGATTTAGTAAACTACTCTACCAAAAATCAAAGCCTTGCTGAAACTTTAAAAAGATTACGAAATCAAATTGGACGCCTCTGGTTCTTTGCCAAAGAAAATGATGCTTATTCTCAACAAATTCCCGAAGATTTTGAAGAACTTATAAAGGCACTGGAAAACAAAGAGCAAAACAAGAGTGAACAGATTATGAAAGATCACGCGATTCATTTTATAAATCAGATAAAAATGAGTTTATATGCTGAATAAAAAATTTTTTTCGAATTAAGAATTAATAGTAAGGAAAAAACATGAAAAGAATTTTGATAACCGGGGCGCTGGGTCAAATTGGTTCTGAGCTTAGAACTTTTTTAAAAAAAAGATACGGAAATGAAAATGTTATTGCCTCAGATATTAAACCTATCCCTGAGGGGATGATTAACCAGGGCGGGATATTTGAACACATCGATTGTTTGAATGCTCAAGAGATTTATTCTGTGATAAAAAAATATAAAATAGATACTGTATTTCATCTGGCAGCTATTCTCTCTGCAAACGGTGAAAAGAATCCCCAATTAGCCTGGAAAGTAAATATTAATGGTCTTTATAATGTACTGGAAATAGCCAGAGAATATAAATGTGCCGTGTTCACTCCCAGTTCGATTGCCGCTTTTGGCCCTTCCACCCCTAAAGATAATACCCCTCAAGAGACAATTCAAAGACCTAATACCATCTATGGATTAACCAAGGTTACGGGAGAGCTGCTTTGTGATTATTATTATTCAAAATATGGAGTAGATACCAGGGGAGTACGCTTCCCGGGAATCATTTCTTATGCTACCCTTCCCGGTGGAGGAACTACCGATTATGCTGTAGATATTTTTTATGAGGCATTAAAAAATAAAAAATATACCTGTTTCTTAGACAAAGATACTTATCTGGATATGATGTATATGCCTGATGGTCTAAAAGCCGCGGTTAACCTTATGGAAGCTGAACCTTCCCGATTAAAACACAGAAATGCCTATAATGTAACCGCAGAGAGCTTTAGCCCTGAAGAACTTGCCCAAGAAATTAAAAAATACATTCCGGACTTTAAGATAAACTATAATGTTGACCCAATACGGCAGGCGATTGCCAATTCCTGGCCTAATCGGTTAGACGATAGGGCTGCCAGAGAAGATTGGGGATGGTCTCCGGATTATGATCTGGAAGCAATTACCAAGGATATGATTGAAAAACTGAAAATTAAACTTTGCATGTCGGGAAAATAGAATTCAGAGGTCAAAAAATTTGGAGGTAAAAAAATGGGATTAAATAATTTAGAGAAAGTTCTTTCTCAAACCTTAAAAGAATTAAAAGATGAAGGACGATTAAAAGGAAAAGAATACATTATAATCAAGGTCAAAAAAGCTGAAAGAGAAAAAGGTCCCAGATATTTTCTTAAGGGGAAAGATGGGCAGGAATTTATCAGAATGAATTCTAATTCCTATCTGGGAATGTCCTTAAGAGAGGAAATTATCCAGGAAGAAGAAAGAGTAACTAAAGAATATGGAGTGGGACCGGGAGCTGTTCGCTTTATCAGCGGAACATTCCAATCTCACCGAGAACTGGAAAAAAGTTTAGCAAAATTTCATCAAAGAGAAGATGCTATGCTGTTCAGCTCAGCCTATTCAACAGTAGTAGGAATCTTAACCCCTCTCATAACTTCTGAGACCATTGTAATAAGCGATGAATTAAACCATAATTGCATAATCAACGCCCTAAGACTTTCTAGGCCAAAAGACAAAAAAATCTACAAACATCTGGATATGAATGAGCTCGAAGATAGAATAAAAGAATCTGTGAGTCAAGCAAAAAGATTAATTATCGTAACAGACGGCATCTTTAGTATGAGAGGAGATTATGCCCCTCTGAATATTATCTCTAATCTTTCCAAAAAATATGACCAGGAATTCCCGGAAAATATTCTGTTAGTGGTAGATGATTCTCACGGTATTGGTGCTTATGGAAAAACCGGCAGAGGCACAGAAGAATATACTCATGCAAAGGGAGTAGATGTATTGGTGGGAACCCTGGGTAAAGCATTTGGAGTAAATGGCGGATATGTAACTTCCAATCAGACGATTATCACCTACTTGAGAGAAACAGCACCGATGTATATCTATTCTAATCCCATCTCCCCTGCCGAGGCGAGTGCGGCTTTAAAATCTTTGGAAATACTCAATAGCGAAAGAGGAAAAGATATTTTAGAGCATCTTCACCAAATGACCAAAAAATTCGAAAAAGGTCTCCTTGATTTGAGATATGAAATTATTGAAAGTGACCATCCTATTGTTCCTCTAATGGTAAGGGATACTAAAAAAACCACAAATTTGGTAAATTATCTTATCAATAGAGGAATTCTTGGCACAGGTCTTAATTATCCGGTTGTTCCTAAAGGTGATGAAGAAATAAGATTTCAGATCAATGCCGATCACACTCCTTATGATATTAACTATGCACTGAATGTTCTAAAGGATTTTAAACAAAATAATAAACAGTTCTAAAAAGATTTATAAAAAATAATGACAATGTTAAAATAATATATTTTATAGTTTTATTTTTCATTTTTTATCTTCCCCTCATAATCTATGGCCAGCATATCTTTTATAAAATTTTTCTTCTCTTTGGTTTCAGATTTTTTTATCTTTATTACTTCCCGATAAAGATTTAACATTCTTTCAGAAACTGTATCAATATTATATTTTTCAGAAGTCTTTAATGCTCCCCTAGAAAGTTTTTCCCTTAATTCCGGCTCTTTAATAATTTTTTCTAAGGCATTAGCAAATTTTTCAACATCATCATCAACTAACAGTCCATCCAATCCATTTGTCAGTATATCTACTGCTCCCGGAGCTTTAATCGCCAAGACGGGAACTCCAGAAGCCAGGGCTTCTATAGTTACTATTCCAAAAGTCTCTGTTGTAGAAGCAATAGTAAATACATAAGCCATCTTGTAATAATGCCGAATCTCTTTATAACTTACTGTACCTGTAAATATTACATCTTCTTCTACTTTCAAGCTTCGGGTAAGCTGTTTTAGTTCATCCATAGCCGGACCATTACCTACTATTAATAGTTTTTCTTTACTAGTGTTTCTCTTTTTAATTATTGCTAATGCTTTAATAACCTTATCTATACTCTTTTCTGAAGCTATCCTACCCACAAAGAGAATTATTTTATCATCTTCTTTTAGGTTATATTTTTTCTTAATTCCTATCCTTTTCATTTCATCATCTTCCTTAAAAGAAATCAAATTTATTGCATTGGGAATAACCTCAATTCTATTTTTAATTCCATAATTTTCTATAACTTTTTTCATCGATTCCGAAGGAGTAGTTATGCAATCAGTTTTGTAAGCTAAATTAGAAATGATCATCTTAATTGCTTCCTGGGTTACTCTTTCTGGTATAGGGTAAATATAATAAGCATATTGTTCGTATTGAGTGTGAATAGTCAATATTTTGGGAATACCTAATTTTTTGCCATACATTATGGCTGCAGAGCTAAGTAAAAAAGGATGATGAATGTGAACGATATCGGGGTTAAATTCGTTTATAATCTTTTTTACTTTAAAGGATAAAGGTATGGGAAGAGGATATTTTACTTTATTGGTTAAGTTTACTGACCTGTATCTGAATACATTTTTCTCTTGGTCAATATAATCCTCTACCCTGGGAGCAAAAACATAAGTTTTATGCCCTTTTCTTTCGTAAGCTTCTTTTAATGAAGATATACTGGTAACAACTCCATTAACCAGCGGTTTATAACAATTGGTAAAAAAAGCAATTTTCATTTTGTTTTCTCCGTAATCCGAAATTAAAATATTATTTTATAGGAGGGGGCAGATTTATCCGCCCCGGGTTATTTTTAAGGGGTTCGATGAATCGAACCCCTATCTTAGTTCAGAAGTAAGTGTTCCTCGTTTAACGAGAATAGATTTACCTATCCTGTTAACGACTATTCACTATCGACTATTCCAATTGTTTTTCAGCCTGCATTAGCCAATACGCTGCTTTTGTACTTTCCGGTTCTAATCGCAAGACTTGTTTCCAATTACTCACAGCTTCCTGATAATTACCCCGCTCGTAATAAATTCTACCCAACCAATAATAAGCCGAAGAAAAATTAGGGTTGGACCTAACTGCTTGACGGTATTCATATATTGCTTCTTCAAATAACCTTTGTTCGTAAAGATTATATCCTGCTTCATAATGAGAATATGCTACTTTTCCGTATTTTATAGAATTTTCTACTTTAGCATAGAAATATTGTGCCCGAGGGTAATA
>DASRMF010000015.1:0-14686 GCA_035648055.1 Atribacterota bacterium | reverse complement strand
GGTATATAGTATCGAGTATCGCAAAAAATACAGTAACAAGTAATAAGTAATAAGATTAAATTTCTGAAATTATAAAAACAGGGTACTTATCACATGTTACACATTACTTCACTTATTGATTAGTTAGCTGGTTATTTAGTTACTTAGTTAATTAGTTTAAAATACAAGAAAAAGGGGTCAAATCTTAAAAAAGATATGACCCCTTTTGTCACTTGAATAATATATTATTATTTCTTACCTTTTAAATAGACCGCCCAGTAGAAAGTGGCAACAAAGAATGCTCCGCCTACAATATTCCCTAAGGTAACCGGAATTAAATTGTTTGCAATAAATCCTCCCCAGGTGAGGTTAGCTAATTTATCGGTAAGACCGGCAGCGGTTACTACATCAACGTTACCTTTTAGCAATAATCCCATGGGAACAAAATACATATTTGCCACGCTATGCTCAAATCCGCTGGCAACAAAAGCCATAATAGGGAAATATATTGCAAATATCTTGCCTATTATATCCTTAGAGCCTACTGCCATCCATACGGCTAAACATACCAGCCAGTTACACAAAATAGCACGGGAAAAAGCAGACCCCCAGCTAAGATTAACTTTTCCGTTGGCAATGGCTAATGCTTTAGCCCCCACGCCAAGGTCTCCGGTTTTCCAAAGTCCGGTAGCATACATAATCCATACCAATAATAGAGAACCAGCGAAATTAGCAAAATATACCCAGAACCAATTATTTAATAATTTGCTTGCTTTAACATCACCATTTAGAACGCTTATAAAAATAAGACTGTTTCCGGTAAAAAGTTCTGCTCCGGCAATTACTACTAAAATTAGTCCTACAGAAAATACGCTTCCAAAGATAAATTTGGTAAAACCTACTCCCAAAAATTTACTCATATCGAAGCTGACCATAGTCGCTAATTCTGAACCGAAGCCAATAAATGCTCCAGCTAAAATACCGAGAATAATCATTTGTATAACTGATAAGTTTGTTTTGGCATTACCAACACCGCACATAGCCTGAGCAACTCCTCCGGGTGGTAAAAAATTAGGTGTAATATTTTTTACTTCTTGTATTTCTTTTGCTTTTGAATCCATTGTTATTTCTCCTTTTTAATTTTAGTTTTTTTATTTTAAGAAATTTTCTGCACTTTTATAGCACATACTTTATATTCAGGAATTTTAGATACTGGATCAAGGGCGGCATTAGTCAATAAATTTGCAGCAGCTTCATGAAAATGAAAACTCATAAACACTACTCCTTTTCCTGATTTTTCAGTAACTTTAGCTTTAGCTTTAATCTTTCCTCGACGAGAGGATACTTCTACAAATTCTCCATCTTTAATCTTTAATTCCTCTGCATCCCGTGGATTAATTTCTACTAATGCTTCTGGGTAAATTTCATTTAATCCTTTAGACCTTCGGGTTATGGTCCCGGTATGGAAATGATACAGTACTCTTCCTGTGGTCAGGAGTAACGGGTATTCCTCATCCGGCAGTTCGGCAGCCTCTTTAAATTCTACTGCAGAGAATTTTCCTTTTCCTCGGCTAAACTTATCTTTATGCAGGTATTTAGTTCCCGGATGATTGGCATCAAGACAAGGCCATTGTAATCCACCATTATCTAATCGATTATAATACATTCCACCATAAATAGGGGTAAGAGAGGCAATCTCTTCCATTATCTCTCCCGGACCATTATAACTCATATTATAACCCATCTTTTGAGCCAATTCACAGATAATCTGCCATTCCGGTTTAGATTCGCCTATCGGTTCAACAGCTTTTCTAATTCTCTGAACCCTCCTTTCAGTATTAGTTATAGTTCCGTCTTTTTCCGCAACAGTAACTCCCGGTAAAATTACATCTGCCAATTCAGCAGTTTCAGTCATAAAGACATCAGATACTACTAAAAATTCTACTCTCTTTAGTGCTTCGCGAGAATGATTTAGATCAGGATCAGACATAGCAGGATTTTCTGCCATAACAAATACACTTTTAATCTTTCCTTCATAAGCAGCATTTAAAATCTCTACCACGGTTAATCCGACTTTATCGGATAGTTCTGCTCCCCAGGCTTTAGAAAATTTCTCTTTAACTTGCGGATCAACAACTTTTTGATATCCGGAATAAACATTAGGTAATGCCCCTAAATCACAGGCTCCCTGTACATTGCTCTGTCCACGTAGAGGATTGACTCCGGTACTTTCCTTACCTACATTACCGGTAATCATGGAAATATTAGCGGTAGATAAAACATTATCTGTACCGGTAGTATGCTGGGTAATTCCCATCGAGTAAATTAGAGATACGGTGGGAGCAGTAGCATAAATTCGGGCTGCTTTTCTAATATCTTCAGCTGGCACACCGGTTATTTTTTCTACCACTTCAGGAGTATACTTGAGAACAGTCTTTTTCATTTCTTCATACCCTTCAGTTCTCTCAGCAATAAATTTCTTATCTTCTAAACCTTCAGTAATGATAACATTCATTAGCCCGTTAAATAGAGCTACATCCGTACCGGGGCGCTGTCTTAACCATATAGTAGCATATTTAGTTAGTTCGATTTCCCGAGGGTCAGCCACAATTAACTTCGCACCATTTTTAGTAACCGCTTTCTTAATCTCCAGGGCAATTATAGGATGATTTTCAGTCGTATTAGAACCGGTTAAATAAATTGCTGAAGCATCAGCAAGCTCTTTTATAGAATTAGTCATCGCTCCACTACCGAAGGCTTGAGCTAAACCAGCCACAGTTGCGGAATGGCATAAACGGGCACAATGGTCTACATTATTAGTCCCCAATACCGCTCGGCCAAATTTCATCAACAGATAATTTTCTTCATTAGTACACTTGGCAGAAGAAAGAACGGCTAAACTATCACTGCCATTTTCTTTCTTAATCTGATTAAATTTGTCACTAATTAATTGATAAGCTTCATCCCAGCTGGCTTTCTCAAATTTACCATTTTTCTTAATTAAAGGAGTAGTCAAACGATCGTCTCTATGAATGTAGTCATAACCAAAACGGCCTTTAACACAGAGATTAATTCCGTTTACTACACTCTCTGGATTAGAGGTAACTTTTACTACTTTTCCATCTTTAATATTAAAATCAAAATTACATCCACACCCGCAATAGTTACAAGTGGTCTTGACTTTGGTAAACTCCCAGGCTCTCCCTTTCCCTATAGCTGCTTTATCAATTAAAGCACCAACCGGACATACCGCCACACACTGCCCGCAAGAGACACATTCGGAATATCTTAAACCAACATCTCCATCAGCGATAATCTTTGTTTGTGAACTTCGGTACCCAAAATCGATAGCATGAGTCTGTTGAATTTCATTACATATTTCTACACATCGGCCACATAAGATACATTTATTTAAATCCCTTACTATAAAAGGGTTACTCTCATCAAGAGGTATTTGTTTTTTACTTCGCTCAAATCTTGATTCCTTAACTCCTAATTCATAAGCTAAATTCTCTAAATCACAAGAACCATTTTTCTCGCAGGTCATACAATCTAAAGGATGACTGGCTATCAATAACTCTAATACTATTTTACGGGCATTAAGAACTCTTTCGCTATGTGTATGAATTATTAGACCCTCTCTTACAGGAAAAACACAAGAAGCAACTAAAGTAGGAGCACCTTCCACTTCTACCACACATACCCGGCAGGAACCAGGAGTAAATCCAAGTTCGGGCATGGCACATAATGTGGGTATTTGAATGCCTGCTTCTGTAGCAACTTCTAATATAGTCTTGCCTTCTTGTGCCATTACCTCCTGTCCATCTATAGTTATTTTGACTTCTTTCATCATTGATTTATTCTCCTTCTTTCATTTAACTAAGATTTTTAATTTTTATCTTTTATAATACTTTTCAAAAATTATTCTAAACTTTTTATTTTTTGTAAAAAGAATATTTACTTTATTAATAGATTATTATATTCTTCGGGAAAAATATTTAATGAATTTAATAAAGAATTGGGAGCACTCTGACCCAGTGGACAGAAAGAAGTATCTTTCATATTTTCTCCTAACAATTTTAAAGTTTCAATATCGTCAGCTTTGCCCTTCCCCAAACTAATTTTATCCAATATTTCATAGATATATCTGGTACCTTCGCGGCAGGGAGTACATTTCCCACAGGACTCATGAACAAAAAATTTCATACAACATTTCATAAAATCTACAACTGAAACTGTTTCATTCATAATTAATATTGCACCGGACCCCAGGCTATAACCTACTTCTTTCAGAGATTGAAAATCAAGGGGGACATCTAAAAATTCCGAAGAAACAATATTACCAGCAGTGCCTCCTATTTGGGTCATTTTAAAATTCCCGAAAGACATTCCACCTGCATAATCGTAAATAATCTCCCTTAGAGTAACTCCCATAGGAACCTCGATTACACCCGGACGGTTTATATGTCCTAATACTGCATAAACTTTAGTGCCCGGGGAATTTTCCGTCCCATATTTTTTAAACCATTCGGCACCATTCAAAATAATCGGGGCAATATTTGCAAAAGTCTCTACATTGTTTACATTGGTAGGTTTAGTTAAAAATCCAGATTCAGCAGGAAAAGGCGGTTTATATCTTGGCTGCCCTCTAAAACCTTCCATTGAATTTAAAAGAGTAGTTTCTTCTCCACAGACATAAGATCCTGCTCCGATTTTAATTTTTACCTCAAAATCAAAATCTGTTCCAAATATTTTCTTTCCTAAAAGACCTAATTTTTCAGCATCTTCTATTGCTTTTTTTAACCTTTGAATAGATAGCTGGTATTCGCCGCGAATATAAATATAACCGATATTAGCCCCGATGGCATAACCGCAGATAGCCATTCCTTCTAAAACTTTATGAGGGTCACCTTCCATAATTAAACGATCTTTAAAAGTACCGGGTTCTCCCTCATCAGCATTACAAATAATATATTTTGGAGTTATTTTAGCTTTTGCGGCAAAAGACCATTTTAAACCGGTAGGGAAACCTGCACCCCCTCTCCCTTGTAGTCCGGAATTTTTTACTATTTGTACAACATCTTGGGGTATTTTTTCTTTTAAAACCATTCCCAATGCCTCATAACCGCTTACTCCGATGTATTCCTCAATATCTTCCGGATTAATTTTACCACAGTTATCTAAAACAATTCTTCCATGATACTGCGTTTTTCGGGAATCATTGTCGGTTAAATCTATTCCTGGCTGCAATTTCTCAATAAGGAGCAATTTTTTATAAGGTCTACCTTTAACAAACCTTTCTTGAACAAATTCGACTACATCTTCCTCTGTTACATTTCCATACATTTCACCGGTAGGATAAATGCCTACAACTACCCCTTTATTAACCGGTCCTATACTTCCGGTTTCAATTACCTGGATTTGTTCAGAAAGGCCCTGCTTGTTTATTTCAGTAATCAATTTTGTTTTTATCTTTCTTGCTCCGGAAAGGACAGTATTTCCATCAATACCAATTAAAATTTGGGCAATGCGTCTTTTTGTCATAACTATTTCCTCTCCTTTTCTTGAATTTGCTCTAATATCTCATTAATTTTCTTTTCATCTAAATTTCCGTATGCTTCATCATTAATCATCATTGCCGGAGCTACCCCACAAATTCCCAGACAACTTGTTGCTTCTAAAGTAAAGAGACCATCTTTGGTTGTCTCTCCCTCTTTAATGCCTAATTTTTTTTCTACGGCATCGAAAATAGTTTGAGCACCTAATATATGGCAGGGGGGACTTTCGCAGATTCTGATTATATATTTACCGCGAGGAATAAAACTATACATACTGTAAAAAGAAGCAGTCCCTTTAATATCAGATACTGGTATCTTCATTTCTTCACTTAAAGTTTTGATATTCTCTTCACTAATATAATTCTGCTGATTTTGATTTTGTACGTCATGCAGAATCTGTAATAAGTTTTCTCTTTTATTCCCATGCTTTTTAATAATTTCTTTTACCTTTGCTATCATAATCCCTCCTCTTCTTTCTTATACTCACAACGTAAACATCTTTCAGATTCTTTACAAGCAGTTGTTCTATCCCAGGTCTTTTCAACTTCAGTATAGGCATCTCTTTTTTCTACCGGAACTAATATATTCTTTGCACGTTCATAATCTACCGGTTCTTCTTCCGGGTCAAACGCTACTTCAATTGGGTCCATTGTATTCCAGGGATATTCTTCTCTTCCACCGGTTAAGTACTTATCCATAGCTTCTGCAGCTCTCTGAGCTTCTCCGATTGCTTCTACTACAGTAGCAGGTCCGGTTACTACATCACCGCCGGCAAATATATCTTTACATATGGTCTCACCTTTATAATTACTGCAACAGATAGTCCCGTTTCTATTAATCTTCATTTCCTCTTCAAATAAGTTATCAAGAGAAGTTTTTTGTCCAATTGCTAATATTAAAAGATCAATTTCTTTGGTAAACAAAGAAGATTCTATCTCCACCGGTCTGCGTCTACCCGATTTATCAAATTCAGCCAACCTCATTTCAACGAATTTAACTTCTAATTTATTACTTTTAGATTTAACAGATTTAATATTCTGTAAAAAGTTTATTTTTACTCCTTCTTTTTCTGCTTCTTCAATCTCTTCCAATTCTGCCGGCATTTCCTCTCTAGTTCGGCGATATACAATGGTTACCTCCGCGCCAAGCTTCTTAGCTGTTCTCGCTGCATCGATAGCGGTATTTCCTCCTCCGATAACTACTACTTCTTTACCTACATCAATTTTTTCTCCATTATTTACTTTGTAGAGGAAATCTAACCCTCCAATAACTTTTTCATTTTCTGTTCCTTTAATAGAAGGCATAATTGAATTTTTAGTTCCCACAGCAACATAAAAGGCCTTAAATTCTTGTTCCCTTAATTGATTAATACTTACTTCTTTTCCTACTTTGATGTTCGTTTTTATTTTCACACCATATTCACTTAAGGCTTTAATTTCTTTTTCTACCATATCTTTGGGTAGTCGATAAGAAGGTATAGCATAAGTTAGCATTCCGCCTGCTTTTACTTCAGATTCAAACACTGTAACTTCATATCCCAGCATAGTTAAAAAATAAGCATTGGATAATCCTGATGGACCGGCTCCAATTACCGCTATTTTTATTCCCTTTGAAGGTTGTTTTTCGGGAAAACATTCTAAATAATCATCAACAGAATCTGCCATAAATCTTTTTACGGAACGAATATTTACTGCTGAATCAAGATCATTTCTCCGGCACTTAGCCTCACATGCATGAGGACATACTCTTCCACAAACTGCCGGAAACGGGTTATTCTTTAAATGTGTTTCTAAAGCTTTTTTAAAATTACCTTCCTTGGTATAAGCAAGATAAGCCGGCACATTTACTGATGCAGGACAAGCATTTGAACAAGGAGAATAGACAAGTTCAGCACATACTCCAGCTCGACATTTTTTATCCCGAATATGTTCAATATATTCATCTTTAAAATATCTAAGAGTAGATAAGATTGGGTTGGGAGCAGTTTGTCCCAAACCACAAAGAGCAGTATCTTTTATTTGGTAAGACAGTTCTTCCAGTGTATCCAAATCTTCCATCTTACCTTTTCCCTGACAAATTCTGGTAAGAATTTCCAACATTATTCTGGTACCTTCTCTGCAAGGGGTACACTTACCGCAAGATTCTTCCTGTATAAATTCCATAAAATAACGGGCTAAATCGACCATACAGGTATCCTCATCCATTACAATCAATCCACCTGAACCCATAATAGCCCCAAGCTCCTTTAAGGATTCATAATCAACACTTACATTTAGATGTTGAATAGGTATACATCCACCCGAAGGGCCACCAATTTGTACTGCTTTTAATTTCTTATTATTAGGACAACCTCCTCCAATATCATAGATGATTGTCCCCAGGGGCATCCCAATGGGTACTTCAATAAGACCGGTATTATTTATGTCTCCAGCCAGGGCAAATACTTTTGTCCCTTTACTTTTTTCAGTACCCACAGAAGCATAATCTTCTGCTCCCTTTAAAATTATATAGGGTATATTGGCATAGGTCTCTACATTGTTTAATACTGTGGGAAGTTCAAATAATCCCTTTTGAGCTGGATAGGGCGGTTTGGGACGGGGTTGTCCTCTTTTTCCTTCAATAGAACGCATAAGAGCCGTTTCTTCTCCGCAGACAAAAGCACCTGCACCCATCCTTAGTTCTATATCGAAATTAAAACCAGTACTTAAAATATCTTTTCCTAAAAGACCATTCTTCCTTGCCTGTCCGATAGCAGTTGATAATCTTTCTATCGCCAAAGGATATTCGGCACGAACATATATATATCCTTGATGCGAATTAATGGCATATCCACAGATCATCATAGCTTCCATTACACTATGAGGGTCTCCTTCTAAAATGCTTCTATCCATAAAGGCACCGGGATCACCCTCATCAGCATTACATAAAACATATTTCTTATCACCTTTTGCAGCAGCAGTAAACTGCCATTTTAGGCCAGTAGGAAAGCCTGCTCCTCCTCTTCCTCTTAATCCTGATTTTTTAACTTCCTCTACTACTTGTTGGGGAGTCATCTCAGTCAACACCTTACCTATAGCCATATATCCATCAGCGGCAATATATTCTTCAATATTAAGTGGATTTATAATTCCACAATTTCGGAGAGCTATTTTTCTCTGTAGTTTGAAAAAGTCTATATTATTAAAAACTTCTACCATCTCTTCTGTTTTCGGTTTTTTATAGAAGAGACGCTTGACAACTCTACCCTTTAATAAATGTTCCTGGACAATTTCTTTAGCATCTTCCGGTTTTACTTTCTGATAAAATACTCCTTCCGGATATATAACCATAATTGGTCCTAATTCACAAGTTCCCATACACCCTGTAGTTACAATTTCAACTTCGTTTTGAAGTTCTGCTTTAGCAATTTCTTCCTCCATTGCTTCTTTAACCCTGTCTGCACCAGAAGAAATGCAAGCTCCCCCGTAACAAAGTAAAATGTGAGTTCTAAAATTGTACATATTAATATTCCCTACCTTATCTATTTATATTGTTCTAATATTTTTTCTAATTTTTTTACAGACATCCGACCATGAATATCTTTATCAATCATAATAACCGGTGCTAATCCACAAGCCCCTAAACATCTTTGCACTCCCATAGAAAATCTTCTATCTTCAGTTGTTTCTCCGATGTGTATTCCGAGTTTTTCTTCGAGCGCTTCCAATATTTTTTTCGCACCACGAACATAACAAGCGGTTCCCAAACACACTGTTATAGTATGTCTACCTGTAGGAAAAGTCTTAAAATAAGAATAAAAAGTAACTACTCCGGTAACCATACTTATTGAAACATTCATCTCTTTAGCTACGAATTTCTGTGCTTCTGATGGAAGATATCCAAAAATTGCTTGAGCTCTATGCAGTATAGGTATTAAATAACCTTCTTTAACTTTATTTTCATCGATAAATTCTTTAAGCTGTTTGTATTTTTGCTCATCAGTAAGCTCTTTCTCATTACAAATACATGTCATAATTACTTCCCCTTTGAAAAAAGATATTCTTCTACAATTTTTCCATTTAATATGTGTTTCTCAAATATTTCTTCGGCTGCTTTTGAATCAACTTTTCCATATACTACCGGTTTTTTATCTTTCATGTAAACCTGAATCATAGGTTCTTGTTCACAAAAACCAGCACATCCTGCAGTAGTTACGATAATATCGCTTCTATTACTTTTATTAATAAGTTCAACCAGGGTGTTCATAGTTTCTCTTGCACCGGCAGCAATACCGCAGGTTCCAAGACAAACCACAATTTTAATCCGGTGCTCACCAGTACGTAACTCGAGATCCCTTTTAACTCTCTCTTTAATTTTTTTTAGTTCTTCCAAATTCTTCATTTTTCTCCCCTTTATTTTGTATTATTAAATATTAATATGATAAATTTAGTACCTCGTTTAACAAAAAGCCTTTTCAAAAGATTTCTATAAATTTAAAATATTCCGAATTGTGAATCAATTCCAATTTTTTTTAGCTCTTCATCTATTGAAACATAAATAAAATCTCGAACCTCTTTCTGTTGCATCTCAGAATAACTGACAATTTCTCTAATCTTTTTAACACTAAAAATGGATATCTTTTTATTGCCTTTCTTCTGAATAAAAATTTCAAAATTAATTTTTGGCCAACCGTAGATAGCATCAACAAAAGCTCTGGCTACATCTCCGAAGGGTTTAGCATCGATATGGGAAATATTTATCTTAAATTCTAAACAAGCTCCCCCTTTCCCCAAGTTAAAAATTCTAAGGTAACCCCCTGTGCCTTCTGCTGCTTTCTTTAAAAGCGGAAGTCCTAACCCAACTTTTCTGGTTTTTCGAGAAGTTACAAAAGGGTCGGTAACATCTTTATCTTTAATTCCCATCCCATTATCTTCTATCTTACAAAAAAAAAGATTATCTTTAATTCCCAAGATAATTTTAACTTCTGTGGCTCCGGCTTTTACAGAATTTTCTAATATATCAAATAGGTGATCTGCTAAATCTTTCATTGTTTACTTCTTTTTAAAAAATCTTTCAAAGATATAAAATTCTTAATCACTTCCCTGTTATCTTCCATAAAAAAGAGCCCTATATCTTCAACCCCATGACTATCTGAACCGGCTATCACCGGAAATCCATCCCAGATATTGCCTAACTGAAATTTATCTTTTCTCCACTTAAATTTAGAAACTTCTACAGCATCAAAGTCTGCTTTTTGATCCAAAAACCCTAATTGACTAAGTAGACTAAACCTATCTTTATCAATATGAGCAGGAATGGCAATTCCTTCTATGTTGTGTATAAAATCAATCAAATTATCTAATCCTATATCTAAAGCTACCTGTCTTAAGACATCGTCAATCCCAATAATTTCACCCTTTAGGTCATAATATAGCTGGTTCCCAAAAACTCTGGAATTATTCTTCTTCCCGGGTAAGTATTTATCTATTTCTTTCCCCATTTTTAAAAGCGCTTCAATGTTGGAAAAATAAGCCAAGAGGTGAACTTCTTCTCTACTGGTTAATTCAACCCCCGGAATTACTCGAATAGGCATACCTTCGCTCAGCTTACAAGCTAAAATTGAATGTTGAACAGTATTATGATCAGTAATAGATATAAGATCAATCTCTTTCTGAACAGCCTGCTCTAAAATGAGCTGAGGTGACATCATATCATCAGCACAAGCCGAAAGAGCAGAATGGATATGTAAATCAATCCTTTGCAGTTTCAGCCTCCATCATACAATATATTTCTCCGCATATAGTAAAAGAATCTTTATCGGTTCGGAGTAAATTAACCTTTTCTTCTTTGGCTTTTTTAATTACTTCTTTCTCAACAGTCACATTATTAGTAAATATTATTGACTTGATATCTTTTATAAGAGCAACCGCAATACTATTCTTGTGAGCTTGAATAGTAACCCAGATACATTCCGGCTCTGCATGTGCCATAACATCAGACATCAAATCTCCACAATAACCGTTTTCAATTTTGCAATCAGTACAAAAAACAATTTTTTCCAATCGGCATCCATCAATTATTTTACTTAATTTCATTCTTTACCCCCAAATTAATTATTGCTTTTAACTCTGTTCCGGTCTCTAAAGAAGATTTAATCTCTAATTTATCGGCATAACGTTCGATATTGGGAAGTCCCATTCCGGCACCAAAACCCAAAGCCCTGATCTTTTCCGATGCTGTGGTGAATCCCGGCTTTAAGGCAAGCTTAACATCTGGAATCCCAGGACCTTTATCATGAGCATAGATTATCATATTATCATCATCATTAACCTGGATAGTCATACTACCCCCCAGGGAATGAAGACAAATATTCATCTCCGCCTCATAGCAGACAATGGCAATTCTACGAATAATATCTTTACTGATTCCCAGGTTCTGAAAATATTTTTTAGTTATGCTGGCCACTCTGCCGGCATTATCAAAATCATCTCCCTTAACTTCGAAACGAAGCCGTTTTTTAACAATATGTTTAATTAAATCATGGGAAATTTGGGTATTTTTTATTTCTTTATCTTCAACTTTTTCGGCAATTGACTGAACTACAACCAGCAATCTATTTAAAATATCACTCAGGGTTATTACACCAACAATTCTTTTACTATCTGAAGATTCGGTAACCGGAAGCCGCCCTACTCCAAATCTTTCTAACTTATGAATTGCCGAAACTACTGAAATATTTTGAGGTATGGTAATTACATCTCTACTCATATAATCAGTAATTTTATTATCTACATAGCCCTTATCAAAGGCAGTGATAACATCATCGATACTTACGATGCCTATAATATTTTTTACGTTGTTAAGGATAGGAACTCCGGAAATTTTTTTCTCCTTAAGTTTTAACTGAATTTCTCGAAAGGTGGTATTTTCCTTAAAAAAGATTACTTTCTTAGACATAGCTTCTTTAACTTTTATTTCGTAAATCAGCTCATTAACTAAGGTTAACTTTTCTTTGGAATAATTAGCGCTCATTTATTCTTCTCTTCTTTTATTAATTCCTTAACAATTTTTTTACAAGAAGCAAACATCAGGTTGTCTGTCTTTAAAAGGGGGATATGGTGAGATTTAGCCAAACCAATTGCTTCTTGAGGAGGTAGTTTACCTCGCACAAAAACAATGGCAATAGCTCCAGTTAATTCGGCTGTACGAACAACTTGCGAAGAGGTTAAACCGGTTAAGAGTACATATTCATCCTTGGAATAAGCCAGGATATCGCTCAAAAGATCACTTGCGCCGAAGTCTGTGATTTCTTGATCTAAAAAATCTTCACCGCATAAAACTTCCGCATCTAAAACGCGAATTAAATCTTTAATTTTCATAATAGCCCTTTCCTAAAATACATCTATATATGTTATTTTATATTATCTTTCTTAACCTTACGGTAAATACGATTTTAACTTTTATTAATTAATTGTGAAATAAATCACAAATAACATAAAAAGACTTTATCACAAGTTTAAATAGTATGTCAACCCTTCAAGCTCAATAGATAAGTCTACATTATGTATTTTAATTTCCCGGGGCAATGTAATATGGACGGGGGCAAAATTTAAAATGGCTTTAATCCCGCCCGCAACCATTTTATCTGCCACTTCCTGGGCTGAATCAGCTGGTACTACTAATATTCCAATATTTATATTTTCCGTTTGGATAAATTTTTCTATCTCTTTTGTACCGTAAATAAAAATATGGTCAAGTTTTTTGCCAATTTTCGAGGGATTATTATCAAAAATTCCCTTAATTATAAAGCCTCTTTTCTGAAAGCCTTTATAATTTACCAAGGCCTTGCCTAAATTCCCTGCTCCGGCAATGATAACTGACCATTTTTTATCTAATCCTAATATTTTTTTTAATTCTCTGCTAAGATCTGTTAAGGGATATCCGATTCCTCGTTTGCCAAATTCTCCAAAATAAGCCAGGTCTTTACGAATTTGTGTTGAATTTATTCCGGTCATTTCGGCAATTTCAGAAGAAGAAATATATTTTGGTTTTCTTTTATTTATATTTTCAATTAACTTTTCTAAACAACGATGGTATATAGATAGCCTGTTTATTGTAACGGAAGGGATATTTTTTCTCTTCAAACTTATATTTCCTTTTCCTATCTAGTTGTTACCCATATTTCATAACCAAATTTCTTCAATTTCTCTGAAATTGCTTTAGCCTCATCTGAAGTTTTAAATTCCCCTACTTGAACCTTGTAAAGAGTTTTCCCCTTAATTACATAAGTCTGGTATCCTTTACCTCTTATCTCTTTGGCTAAATTCTGGGCACCTTCTTCTTTTGAAAAAGCTCCTACCTGAACAGTATACACCTTCTTATCTGAAACTGTTTCAGACTCCTCTATTATCTTTACTTCTGGTTCTACTTTTGGAGTTTTAATCACGCTCGGCTCAGTAAGTGGTGGCTTTTCTTCTGGAGTAACCTCTTTTTTTATTTCTTCCTCAGGGGATTTCTCCTTTTCTTCAACCTTTTCCACTGTTTCCTTTTGGAGTAACTCAACAGGCGCTTTTACTACAGGAGATTCCACCTTTTCTTCTTCCACAATTGTCGGTTCTTCAGGAGGAATATAACTCCTATCCCTGGCCAAATTAAAAGCCACACCTAAAATTATTATCGCGCCTATTAAAATTATAAAAGTTTCCAGATTGCTTCTGCTTTTCCTCTTATAAATCCTACTAGCTTTTCTCATATTAAATCATACTCCTATACTAACTTTTGGATAGACCTTGTTTAGTAGATGCTCATCCCCGATCAGGTCGAGGACAGGCTTAACAGGGCAGATAAAAGTTTGTATCATATTTTTTACATTATATACTACTATACTTTAATTATTCTACAAATATTTTTAAAATCCTTCTTTTTTTCTTTTAATTTATATATATTATTCAGTTTGTTAAATATTTTTTATTATGATAACATAACTAGTGAATAGTCGCTAGTAGTTAGTGAATAGTATCTCGTTAAGAATTAGTTATCCGGTTAGCCAGTTTACCAGTTAAAATACTGGTTACAAGTTGCAGGTTACGAGTTGTAAGTTTAAAAAAAGCCTTTACAGTGAACCGAAATCTAAAAACTGAAAACCGCTTTTCCTTATCTAAAAACTAAAA
>DASRMF010000014.1:0-6044 GCA_035648055.1 Atribacterota bacterium | reverse complement strand
CCTAACCGGACGGTCATGACGCTTCCCCGGGCGGAACATACCTGCACCAGCGGACAATCGGGGCAGGTAGATGCCGGGTCTTTGATGATTACAACCTCCTCTTGCTTTAAGGCTATCTGACCGAAAGTAGTCAGCTCGCCTTTCTTTAATCGTTTTAGCATGAGTAAGAAGTCTTCTCCCAAACCGGATTCAGCGTAGGTGTCAATCTTCCCTTTTTCGTCCAGCAGCACTATGAAGCTACTATAATAACCGCGTGTTTCGGTAAGACCATTGCATACACCCTTTATTAATCTTTCACGGTCATTTTCTTTAAAAATCAGTTGGTTAATGTTACGAATGGCACGAAGAACAAGATTAAGATGTTTAATTCTTTCTTCTGACTGCTTAAGTTCGGTGATGTCCGATCCATAGACATTGACAAAACCTTTTTCAGCAATTGGAGCGAAGGTCAAGAAGATGACCTTATCACCAATTTCAGTTTCTACGGTTTTAATGGCATTATCGTGAAGGGCATCAATCACCAACTGGATCCACCTATCCTGGAGCGCTTTCCCTTTCTGATAATGCCAGTGTTCAAGCAGCGGTTCGCTGGGGTAGTTGTGGTAAAGTACGGTTCCATCCTTTGTGATACGAAGCACGGGATTTGGATTCTCGGCAGGGAATTTTGCAAGTTCCTCTATTTCTTTATATGGCTTTTTTCCGTTGGGTGATGTCACTTACCATGCCCAACACTAAAGTTCTCCCTTTAATCTTTATCGGATAAGTGGAGATCTCAACTGTCACCTTACTGTTATCTTTTCGATTCAATATAAACTTATCCGGTCTTGTTGGTTGTCCCTCAAAACTTTTAACTAATAGTTTAGTTATTTTAAGTATATCAATAGGTGAAAATAATTTTAATTTTAAGAAGTTTTCTCCGATTAATTCTTCTCTTTTATAACCAGTCAATCTTTCCGCTGCCTTATTGCCATCGGTAAAATTACCTTTTAAATCATTTACATAATAGGCATCAGGTGCATAATCGAATAATATCTTTAAATACTCTTCTGAATCCTGCAATTTTCCTTCTGCCTGCTTACGCTCGGTTATATTATTTACTGTGCTTTTTTCTTGTTTCTTCCGTAATGTTTTTAAATTTTTTATTAAGTCTACCTTTGTCTTGCCCTTGTCTTCCACTTACTTAACCCCCTTTATTAATCGTATTAGATAAATAAATAAATAATGTGCTGTTATTTAAATCTTATAAATTTTTTAACATTCTACTTTGTTATTTTCTCCTCTTCCACAATTTCTAACTTACCACCACAATCCGAACAAAATATTCAATAAAATTTCTAGAGATTATTATATCAATATTTTATGAAATTTTCAAAATATTGGGTTTTGAAATAATTTTATTTTATCCAAAAAACTATTCTTTTTTTTGTTTTTTGTTATTCTTCTCTTCATACATCCTCTGATCGGCTATCCGGATTAACTCACCCATGGCAATGGGAGCATCAGGGTCATATTCCGAAAAACCAATACTGAGGTCTATGCTATAAGGTTTCTTTAGGGTCTGGTTTAATTCAATTAAATTTTTATTTAATCTTTCTTTTATTTGAGATGCGTCTTTAAGGGAGTTATCCGGAAAGATTAATATGAATTCATCTCCTCCCATACGACAGATGATATCAATTTCCCGTAAGGTAGATTTAAATAATTTTACTACCTCTTTTAAGACCTTGTCTCCCTCATCATGACCGTAAGTATCATTGATGGGCTTAAATTTATCTATATCCAGAAAAGCCAGCAAGAGAGGAGACTTACTGCGGTGGGATAGTTTTGTCTGCCTGTCCAGCAGTTCCAATCCATATTCCCGGCTATAACCACCGGTTAATGAATCAATCCGGGCAAGTTTTTCCAGTTTTTCTTCTAACTGTTTACGTTCAGTGATATCAATATATATTCCTATCTCGCCTTTAATTTGTCCATCAATTAAAAGCGGAGTAGTAGAGATGGATACCGGGAACAAGGTGCCGTCTTTCTTTTTCCTCATAGTCTCAAAATTAAGATAACCGGTTAATCCTTTGATGCTTAATTCTTTTCCTTCTTCTATCTTATCCGGAGGATGAATGAGCCCGTCATCAATATTCCTGCCTTTAATTTCGGTTAGAGAATAGCCAAAAAGTTGGCAAAAACGAAGATTGGCATCTAAGAATGTTCCTTTCTTATCCAGATAGACTAAGGCTTCAGGACTGCTTCTAAAGAGACTATCAAATTCTTTCTTACTTATACGCAAGGATTCTTCTATTTGTTTACGTTTAGTGATTTCCTTTTCCAAATTATGGTTAATATATGAAAGCTCTTCTGTCCTCTCTTCTACTTTTTTCTCCAGATTTCTACTATATTCTTCCAGCTCTTCTCTGGATTTTTTCAATTTGGCAGTCATTTCATCAAAAGCCCGGGATAATTGCCCCACTTCATCAGGGGAGGTAGTGCCAACTTTGTAGTCTAAGTTTCCCTTGGTTATCTCTTCGGTCCCTTCATGTAATCTTCTTAATGGTCTGGTAATAGTCCTTGAGGCAAAATTAGCGATATACATGCCAATAAATAAGATAATGATGAATATCAAAATAAAGATGTAGGTCAACCGAGTGACCGGAGCAAAAGCTTCTGCAGTATTTATCTGGGTTATTAGACACCAGTTTATCTCGGGTATATGGATATCTACGCTGAGTACTTCAATACCTCGATAATCTTTAAGGATATCTATCCCCTCTTTTAAGGGGGTATCGGAAGGCTCAAAATGCTCTGGGTGCATCAGGTTGATCTTTTGCTTGAGAATAACGTCATCGATAAACCGCGAGGGGGTAATCATATAACCATCTTGGTTTACCAGATAGGCTTCTCCGGTCTCTCCCAAACCGATATGGTCTGTAGTTATCTGGAATAATGCCTCAGGAGATATTCTGAGTACCATTACCCCTAAAAACCCATTATCTTCTTCCGCTAAAATAGGAGCTGAAAAAGCTATCGTCTCTCTTTGTTTAGAAGAAGATATATAAATATCTTTAATAAAGGTGCTTTCTCTTCCTCCCAGAAAGTAAGGGTCATTGCTCTTGTCTTTCCCAATATCTTCTTCGTTGCTGGATGCAATAACCAGGCCTTTGGTATCTAAGATAAAAACATCGTAAGCATATTCTTCTACCTGGACAGTATCTTGTAACTTTAACATAACCCTATCAAATTTTTGTAAGTAATCTTCTTCTTCTGATAAGAGAAGTTCTTCAATAGTCATATTAACTGCTAATTGTTTAACTACTTCTTTTTCTAAATTGAGAAATTCTTCTATCTGTTCTGCTCTGAATTTCGTGATATTGATTAGATTGTTGGTGATTTGTTGTTTGATGATATTGGTAGATATATTTCTGCTAATTAAAATACAGATTATTCCTACCATGATTAATAGTGATAAACTGATTAGGAAAAATCTTTTCTGTATTTTCATTATTCTTTTCCTTATCTTCCTTTTGAGGTTAAATGCTCAGCACAGCACGTCGAACTGCTATAATAAAAACAAATAACTTGCTTCTTTTTCGTTTCTCGATATGTTTCTATAATTCAAATTTAAATCCTTTTTCTTTAAATAGTTTTAAGCAGGCGTCTACAACTTCAGAGTCGTAAAAGATTCCTTTATTCTTAGAAATTTCTTCTAAGGCTGCATCAATTCCGAGAGCCGGTCGATAAGGCCGGTGAGAAGACATGGCCTCGACCACATCAGCTACACATAAGATCCTTGCTTCTATCAAAATATTTTTACCCGATAGACCTGAGGGGTACCCGGAACCATCCATTTTTTCATGATGTTGAAGCACGGTTTGGGCAATGGGCCAGGGAAACTTTACTTTCTTCAGTATGTCATAACCAGCCTGAGCGTGGTTTTTAATTAGACTGAATTCGATATCAGTTATCCGTCCTGGTTTATTGAGAATTTCACTCGGTATAGATATCTTGCCCAGATCATGAATAAGTCCCGCTATTTTGGTTCCTTCAATCTGCTCTTCCGAAAGGTTCATTTCTTTGGCTATGGCAAAACTCAAAAGAGACACCCGCTGTTGGTGACCAGCAGTGTAAGGGTCTCTCGCTTCCACCATTAAGGTAGTGAGTTCGATACTTCCCTCCATCGCTTGACGTAAATCATGCAGATTCTGTCGAATTTCATCCTCTGCCTGTTTGTTCCTGATGATTCCTGCCAGCACATCAGCTACTGAACAAAGGAATTCCTCTTCTCTTTTATTTCGCTTATGTTTCTCTTCTATGTAGATGTAAATGACGCCAATCACCTTGCCAGCAGATAGGATAGGGATACAATAATGGCCATGCGGGGAAATCCCCTCGTATTGATTCTCGTGACGGCCATCCACACAGTCAGCAAACTCTACTTGACCGGATAATGCCGCTCTGCCACAAAGGCAGCGGCCAAAGGGAACTTGCTTGCAGATCTTTAATAGTTGTGGAGCAAGTCCGGAATGAGCCTTCATAACCAACACCCCCGGGTCATCTTCCACTAAAAAAATACTCCCTTTACTTTTCAGCTCAAGCCAGGGGATAGATATGATAAGATTTAAGATAAGCTGTAACTGTTTTTTAAGAGGAGTATCCAATAAGGAGATGCTCAACAATTTACTGAGAACCGTATGGGTATGGTAGCTGGAAAGTAGTTTCTCTTCTGCTTGTTTCCTATCGGTAATGTCTTGAATCATGTGGAAGAAAACTGCCCGATGATCAGAAGTCTTAAGTTCAGTCGGATAAATGCATGAGGTTACCCACCGTCCGGATTTGGGATCAAAAAGCTCCCGTTCCACGGCATGACCTGTTTCTACTGCTTCCTCCAGAGGGCAGCCAGGGAAGGGTCCGTTGAGCCCATGTACTACTTTCGGGCAATATCCGCCAATGATCTGATCCGGATCTATATCCAAATGCTCTTTAATTGCCTTGTTGACCAGCAGGATGTGGTGATCTGCATCAACCAGCATAACATAAAAAGGGAGATTGTTTATAAGATTTAATATACTTGAACTTACTGCAGAATCTAGAGTTCGCTTATCTTCTTGTATTTTAATTTTCTTTTTCATCTTACTCCTTATAATATTCTTTATTTGTTATTTATATCTTCAATTTTTCCGGATTTAATCCACTCTTTTATTATTTCTCTCCTCTTTTCTTCCAGGACAACATCGAGGAATTTTGAAGGTATTCCTTATAATACGAATTTAGGGTAAAAAAATACTAGTTACTTTTTTACCTTTAAAGCTAAGAGTTTTTTTTATTTTTATATATAAATGTTAGAATAATAATAACGAAAGTTTTATTATTATGTTCGACTTTTTAGGTTAAAAATCCTTCTTTTTTCGTAAAATATTTTAAAATAAAAAACACTTCAACAAAGGCCAAATGGCTGGAATTAGCAAGCTCCCCCTATTGGACGCGTTCAGAACTTTTTGTTGGGGTGAAATTATAGAAGAATTACGAAAAATCTATAAATTAAAGGATTTAATTAGTATTCCTGTAAGTGTTATAAATCATGTTTAATTGCTTATAATCCTTTATTTATCAATAAGTGTATTCCCTACTCTTATTCTAATCATATATTACAGATATTAAATAGAAAAGTGGGGTTTAACATAATAAAGCATAAACTATTTATTGTGGTTGATTAAATATTTTTAATCATAAAGAGAAATTTTTAAAAATATAGTATAATAACTGATAAATGTGAAAATTATTTAATAAATTTAATTAGCTAAATATCTTTTTTATATTAAATGCTATATAAATAGGGGAATACATCTATTCATAAAAGTAAAGCAATAAAAGTAAGAATCAATATTCAAGATAATTATAAAGCAGGGATTTTATTAATCATCCTGGCTTCGCTAGGTTTTGCCTTAATGGCGGTATTGGTCAAAAAGGAAGGTCATCTTCCCTTAATGGAAATAATCTTCTTTCGCAATTTCCCTACCATGTTCATTGTCCCGTTCATGATTAAAAAAGCCAATATC
>DASRMF010000013.1:0-16753 GCA_035648055.1 Atribacterota bacterium | reverse complement strand
ATTTGTCCGAGATGAACCTATAAAAGTTCCTGCTTTATCTACTAATTCTTCCGCATCACTAAGAGTAATAGGGGAAACTAATCCTTCAACTAAACCTTTCCACCCATCGTGAATACCGAATGTCTCGTAACCAAAATCCCTAGCTCTATAGACTGCCCCTCTAATAGCCTGATTTAATCCACAACAATCTCCACCACCGGTTAAAATACCAATTTTCTTAATCATATTATCACGCCTTTCCGCTACAACCAAAGACTCTCATTCTATCTCTTATGATTTCTTTGGCTGCATCTTTTGCTGGTCCTAATATTTTACGAGGGTCTATTTCTTCGGGATTCGTTCTTATTATCTCCCCCATTTTTTCTGTAAATTTCATCCTGATGAGTGTATCAATATTAATTTTGCATATTCCTGCAGCAATGCCTTTCTTAACTTCTTCATCATTGGCCCCGGAGGCACCATGCAAAACTAAAGGAACCCCGGTTAATTCTCTTATTCTCTCGATACGAGAGATATCTAACTTTGCAAAAGGAGTACGGCATCCATGAATTGTCCCTACAGCTGCAGCTAAAAAATCTATCCCGGTTAGCTCAACAAATTTTGCAGCTTCTTCTGGAACAGCCATACTCTCTTTTACTCTCTCTAACGCCACCCCCGGTTCATCGCTATCGCCCATCTTGCCAATCTGTCCTAATTCTGCTTCTACTGGAATATCACAAGCGTGAGCCATTTCCACTACTTTTTTAGTCATCTCTACATTTTCATCGAATGGTAAATTCGATCCATCATACATTAGAGAAGTAAATCCTGCTCTTAAACATTTTATATTTTGATAATAATCTGTTCCATGATCTAAATGTAGGGCAACAGGTATCTTTGCTTTTTCAGCCATAACTTTAACTATGGCTACAATCATATCTAATCCCGCATACTTTATAGCTCCCTGAGAGGCTTGCAATATAACCGGTGCTTTTTCTTCTTCGGCAGTCTCTATTATAGCCTGAATTATCTCCATATTATTGGCATTAAATGCCCCAATACCGTACCTCCCTTTCTGAGCATCTTTTAACATTTCTTTAGTGGTTACAAAAGCCATCTTTTTTCTCCTTTGTTTATTTATAATATTTTTTAGTAGTTAACTATCTGTAAATATATACGTCTTCTACTTTGATCTGATAGTTTCTAAATTTTAACTATTATAGCTTTTTTAATTTTTCTTTTCAAGGAAGTTTTCCAATAAATTAATTAATATATTTGAGAATAATCTGAATTGATGATATAGTTTTAATACCAAATATTAATCAAAGGAGGAAATTATCATGCCAGATTATTATGATGAAGAAAAAGAGAAAATTATTAATCTTGCTGAAAAAATACCGAAATTAAAATTTAGTAAAATATCATTCGGTATTATTTTAGTATTAGTAATCGCTCTCTATCTTGCCAGTGGAATTTTTGTAGTTGCCCCTGAAGAACAAGGAGTAGTTAGAAGATTTGGTAAATTCGTTCGGATAGAAAGTCCGGGACTTAATTATCATCTACCTTATCCTATAGAAACAGTGGTTACTCCAGCAGTTACTCGGGTAAAAAGAGTGGAAATAGGATTCCGCACCATTGCCGTTGGTCCGCCTACTCGTTATCAAAAAATTCCAGCAGAGGCACTGATGTTAACCGGGGATGAAAATATTGTCAGTGCAGAAGCGATCATCCAATACAAAATAAAAGACCCGGTTAGCTATCTCTTTAATATTATTTTACCTGAAGAGACAGTAAGAGATGCCGCAGAAGCTGCCCTGAGACAGGTAATTGGAGAGAGAGGGATAGATGAAGCCCTCACTATAGGAAAATATGAAATACAAGAGGAAACAAAAAAACTACTTCAAACTCTTTTAGATTGGTATAAATCGGGAATCTTCGTAGCGGCAGTTCAATTACAAGATGTTAACCCTCCCAATGAAGTTCAAGACGCTTTTAAAGATGTGGCCAGTGCAAAAGAAGATAAGAGTAAGTATATTAACGAGGCTCAGGGTTATAAAAACGATCTAATTCCAAAAGCTCGCGGAGAAGCAGTAAAAATGACCAAAGAAGCTGAAGGTTATAAGATTGAGAGAATAAAAAAAGCAGAGGGTGATGTTGCAAAATTCAATAGTATTTTAACCGAATATAAAAAGGGTGAATCAATAACTCAAGCTCGCCTTTATCTGGAAACTATGGAAGAAATTTTACCGAATATGAATAAAGTAATAGTCGATTTAAAGGAAAATCAATCTTTAATAAATTTATTGCCCTTAGGTGATTCAAGTATCCTCAATGCTACTTCTAAGGAGGTGACCAAGTAATGAAAAAAGGAACGCTATTAATAATACTTATTGTAGTAATCTTGTTCTTAGCTAATTTAAGTTTGTTTATTGTTGACGAAACTAAACAAGCAATCGTTTTACAATTTGGTAAACCGATAAGAGAGATTAAAGAGTCTGGTTTAAACTGGAAAGTTCCCTTCATTCAAAATGTAGTATTTTTTGAAGACCGCCTGTTAGTTTACGATGCTGCCCCGACCGAAATCATTACTAAAGACAAAAAGACTCTAATTGTGGACAATTATGCTCGTTGGAAAATTGTCGATCCTTTAAAATTCTTACAAACTGTTAGAGATTTAAATGGTGCCCAGGCAAGATTGGATGATATCATTTATTCCGAATTAAGAGTTGATTTAGGCTTGTTTGACATGAGCGAAATAGTTTCCGTAAAAAGAGAAGGTATTATGAAAAGAGTCACCGAGGTAAGTAATGAAAAAGCCAATACCTATGGAATACAAATTGTAGATGTAAGGATTAAACGGGTAGATTTACCTCCGGAAAATGAAAAATATATCTTTGATAGGATGAGAGCGGAACGAGAACGAATCGCTAAGCAATATCGAGCAGAAGGTCAAGAGGAATCAGCTAAAATTATTGCAGAAACCGAAAGAGAGAAAACAGTTATTTTAGCGGAAGCTTATAAGACTGCTCAAACTTTAAAAGGTGAAGGAGAGGCAGAATCTATCAGAATCTATGCTGAGAGTTTCAATCAAGATCCTGAATTTTATAAGTTTTATAGAACTTTAGAAGCTTATAGATTAACTTTTATAGACAAAACTACTGTCTTGCTTTCTACTGATTCTGAATTTTTGAAATACTTAACTAAACCATGAACTAGTGAATAGTCGTTAAAGTAGGGGCGTATTGCGATACGCCCCTATAAAATATAATTAATATTCTAATTCAGGATCTATCTGATTTTCTGGCTCTTCCCCGTAATAAATCTTCACTATATTATCAAAAAAAGATTTTATATTTTCTTCTAATGCTCCATCGGTGTAGCCTGCTGTATGAGGACTTATCACTACATTGTTTAATTTTTGATAATCATATCTACTCGGCAACATTTCTTTTTGTTCCGATGAAGGATATTGATACCAGGTGTCTATTGCTGCACCAGTAAGATTACCTTCTTTTAAAGATTTAAATAAAGCTTCCTCGTCTATTACCACGCCTCGGGAAATATTTATAAGATATTTTCCCTTCATTAACTTTATCTCTTTCTCTCCAATCAACCCACTGGTTACTTTGGTAAGAGGAACAGCTACAACAATAAAATCTGATTCTTTAATCACTTTTTCTAAGTCCTTTTTCTCTCCCAAAAATGCCAAAATATCTTTCTTTTTTAAATCCTTCTCTTCTATCTTCCTTTTTAAAGCAAATACTTTCATACCTAAGGCATGACCTATTTTAGCAATCTCCCATCCGATTGAACCCAGACCTACTATTCCTAAACTTTTCCCCTGAAGTTGAATAGTAGGCTCTTTAGTAGAAAACCCATGCCATCTGCCTAATCTTAAATCTCTGTCATTAACAACAATATTTTTAGCTAAAGCTAAGATAAGGGCAAAAGCGTGTTCGGCAACTGCATTCTTATTGGTATGGATATTACAAATAAATATATCTGGATAGTTCTTATACAAGCTGAAATCTAATTTATCCACTCCTGCGAAAGGAATCTGAATTAATTTTAATTTTTTAGCTTGCTCAAGGTCTTCTTTGGTAAAAGTTCCTCCTATCACCACTTCAACTTCTTTGAGATATTTTTTAATAGTTTCTCTTTCATCTTTTTCAGGGATAATGAACTCTAAATTAAGTTTTACTTTTTTATTTAATTCATTAAAAGTCTTTTCCCATACTTGATATTTTACCATTTTACTCAATATCAAAACTTTCATCTTTGACCTATTTTTGGTCTCTTTTTTTCTTTCCTTTTCTTGTAGAAAAGTTCTGACTGCCATTATATGCTTGCACTCGAGTTTTAATTTTTGAGCTCTCCTTAAAAAATCTATACATTCACACTGAGGGATATTTATATCAACTTTATAGGATTTTCCTGGTTTTGAACTGCCTACCAAAAAATAATCATCTTTTTGTTCTACCTTTAAATTTTTAGCAGACTTCCCCCTCTTGCTTATTTCTTCTTCGGTCAAAGCTCTTTTGGCTAAGTCATCAGCCATGAAGTTGTTATCTCTACTATTCCAGATGAAATATACTTTCCCTGGAATGGTTCGAATGATTTCTTCAACCCGATTAAACAATGGAATTATTCCTTTATTCTTGACTTTATATTTTTTGTTTAATTGTTTAACTACCAGTTGGCTATCACAATACGCATCTATTCTCTCCGGATTTATTTCTTTTGCCTCTTCCAATCCTCTAATTAAGGCTTTATATTCAGCAATATTATTAGTTCCATAGCCAATTGCTTCACTTATTTTTTTAAATAATTCTCCATCTTTATAAATTACTATTCCAATTGCCATATTCCCCGGATTGGGATAACAGGCACCGTCTACTTTCATTAATACCTTAGTCATATTTCTCAACTTCCTTATCAAAATCACTTTTTAATATTTTTTAAATTAACTTTAAATGTAAAACTAATTAGACTTTATCTAACTTCTTCCTGTAAGTATGATCGTGAGGGCCTAAGTTAATAAATTTAATAGTATTATCTGAATAAGTATTACATTCATTACATAAGACTATTTTATCGTCGCCTTTTTTCCGACATATCTTGCAGTATATATAAATAATAAGAAAATTCTTTCTAACGGGACAACTATAATAACCTCTAAAATTACCTTTAAGTGGTTCACCTAAGGCAATTGGATTTTCTGCAATCATATCTACTTTCAGCTTAATAGCTTTTTTTAATGATTGGTACTTTTTTAAAGATTTTACAAAAATATCACTAAATAGAAGTTCCATTAGAAAATCTCTTCATACTTATGCCATTTAATTTTTCCAGATCTTATTTTTGAAATAGTTTCCAGTAAGCTATCCCTAAAATCTGAATCTGCGAGTATTATTTCAGTCGGATCACCATCTTTAGAACGTTTTAAATTTAAAATAAATTGAGTTATAATTTCGGATACGGTTGTTCTTTCGCTTTTGGCATAAATCTTAGCATATTCTATCAAATCCTTATCCAGGGTAATATTTATTTTACTTTTTCTTATCATTCTCTAACTACCTCCTTTATATGCATATAATATACGCCTTTTATACTTCTATGTCAATACTTTCAAGTACATTTTTATGTGAGGCAACAGTTACTTTCTTATTTCGTATTCCTGTTTTTTATTTTTGTAGGGGCACAATGAATTGTGCCCTCTCTGTTTTATTATCTTTTGTTCTTCTTTGGGCGTATGCAATACGCCTCTACATTTTTTTGATTTCGTCCTTGCTTTACTGTGGGCACGATGCATCGTGCCCCTACTTCCTGAATTTTGACTTCTTATTTTCTTAGCCAGGTAACCAACTAACCAGCTAACTAAACGGATACTCGATACTGTTTTAAAGGTGGCAAAAATTAGTTTTTAATGGTAAAATGTTTATGCAAATATTATATTTGATTCTCGCTGCTGTAACAGAGAACATAAAATATAAAAAATGATATTAAAAGAAACCTGAAAGGATTACAAAACATGGATGAAAGAATAAGGTACGCCTTTGAACATACTGAAATATTAAAAAGACCCAAACAGTTAATATCCACCTTTGGTACTTCGGTAATTCATTATTATGTGCTAACCGAACCAGTATATTCTGAATTTACCAGGGATAATTTAGAAACTGTGGTAAGGGAGGGAAAGGTCAGTTGGTATCAACCAAAATTACTTACTCCTACATATATGTTTAGGATAGAGGGGTTTAGCAGAGAAGCTAAAAACGCATTTGAAACCCTGGCCAGCCAATATCCTGATTTAGCAGGAATTCTTTATAAGTTTAAAGTAAATAAGGAACTTGATGAAATGAATTTCGTTTCCGGTCCCCTGTTAACCGTAGCAGAAAATATCAATAATGAAATTAACAAAAAGGGAGATTCTCTTTGTACTGTTATTAAAGGAGTAGCTGGTCTCTGGGATGTCTCACTTTCTAAGTTTATTTTAGACATGATGGCTAGAAGTGTGTATTCGGCTCAGATACCTGATTTTACAAGTAGAGGATTTTTAGGTATAAACCAGACTGGTCAAGCTACTATCACTAAAGATAGGCACGGTGTTCCGGTGGCTGCTCGAGAAGAAATAGAAAAATTATTTAAATTGGTAAAAAAGGGAGATCTTGAACCAATTAAATTAAAAAAAGAACTGGATAACTGGGGATTATTCGAATATTATCAGGATAGATTTTTTAGTCTCTTTAAAAAAAAATAATAAGATGCTAAATTTCTGTTTTATAATTTTTTTAGGGGCACAATGCCTGCCTGTGCGTATCCGCACGCAGACAGGAATTATGCCCTTCCTATTTTATATTTTTTTAATCCTTTGTTTTATAGTTTCAAAAACAAAATCTGGTTTTGCTCTTCCTTTGGTATAGCGCATTACTTGCCCTACTAAGAAATTTAAAGCCTTTTCTTTCCCTTCGTTAAAATCCTCAACTGATTTGGGATTTTCATTGACTACTTTATCAACTATCTTTATTAATTCATTTTCATCAGTAATTTGGGTAATTCCGCTTTCTTTTACAATTTGAGAGGCATCTTTCCCAGTTTTAAACATTTTTTCAAAAACATCTTTAGCCATCTTACCGCTAATTATTCCTTCATCCATTAATTTTAACATCCCAACTAATTTTTCTGGAGAAACAGGAGAATCTTTTATTTCTACTTTCTCTTCGTTTAAATGTCGAATTAATTCTCCCATAATCCAATTACTTAAAACTTTACTATTTGAATATGAAGAAACAGCTTTTTCATAATAGTCACCTAATACTTTACTCGAAGTTAATATTTCTGCATCATATTCAGGAATTTGATAATCTTTAATAAATCTCTTTCTTCTTGCTTCAGGTAATTCAGGGAGGTTTTTCCTTATCTCATTAACCATTTTTAAATCTATCTTAAGAGGCAGGAGATCCGGTTCAGGGAAATAACGGTAATCATGAGCTTCTTCTTTGCTCCGCATAGAGACAGTAATATTATTTGATTCATCCCAGTGCCTGGTTTCCTGAATTATTTTTTCTCCCTCATCTAAGAGCTTCTTTTGGCGGTCTACCTCAAATTGCAAGGCTTTCTTAACTGCCTTAAAAGAATTCATATTCTTTATTTCTACCTTCGTACCTAAAGCACTGGTTTTCGCATCTCTAAGTGAAATATTAGCATCACAACGCATCGAACCTTCTTCCATATTTCCATCACATACTCCTAAATGCTGGACTATGCTTCTTAATTTTACCAAGAATATTTGAGCTTCTTCAGGAGAACAAAAATCAGGCTCGGTTACAATTTCCGCCAAAGGAATTCCGCAACGGTTATAATCTGCCAGAGAGTAAGATGAAGAAGTAATATCCCCTTCATGAACCAATTTACCCGCATCTTCCTCTATGTGAACCCGGGTGATTCTAATCTTACACTTTTGTTTACTTTCGGGGAGGTAAATCTCCATATATCCATTTATCCCTAAAGGAGCATCATACTGAGAAATCTGATAGGCTTTGGGCAAATCGGGATAAAAATAGTTTTTTCGGTGAAACCTGCTTACCTGATTAATTTTACAATTTAAAGCTACTGAAGTCCTTACGGCAAATTCTAATACTTTTTTATTAAGTACAGGAAGTGAACCGGGCAAACCTAAACACACCGGACAGGTATTGGTATTGGGCTCTTTGCCGATATAATCAGTACTGCACTGACAAAATATTTTTGCTTTAGTCATTAATTGGATATGAATTTCTAAACCGATTGCTACTTCTTCTTTCATTCTGTTGCCTCCTTATGTTTTGTTGGTTTTATCGATGGCTTCCTCTTTTCTACATCATTATTTTGTTCAAAATTATAAGCTGCTCGAAGTATAGTTTCTTCACTAAAATGCCTGCCGATAATTTGTAAACCTATGGGCAAATTACTTTTACTGTATCCACAATTAATAGAGATTGCAGGTAGGCCGGCTAAATTAATAGGGATAGTATAAATATCAGAGAGATACATAGTTAAGGGGTCTGATACCTTCTCGTTCAGCTTAAAAGCAGGGGTAGGAGAAGTAGGGGTAACAAGGATATCGTATTTATTAAAGGCTTTATCAAAATCTTCTTTTATTAAAGTACGAACCTTCTGGGCTTTCAAATAATAAGCATCATAATAACCTGAACTCAAGGCATATGTACCCAACATAATTCTTCTTTTTACTTCACTTCCGAAACCTTCACTTCTGGTCTTCTGGTACATAGAGGACAGGTCTTCATACTCTTCTGCTCTATAACCATATTGAACCCCATCATATCGCGCTAAGTTTGAACTTGCTTCTGCGGTAGCAATCAAGTAATAAGTAGGCAGAGAATATTCCGTATGGGGTAATGATACTTCTTCAATCTTTGCTCCTAATTTTTCAAATATTTTTAAAGCTCTATCCAGGGCACTCTTTACTTCCGGGTCTATTCCTTCAATAAAATACTCCTTAGGAACACCAATTTTCAAATCCTTTATCCCTGCCTGGCAAGGTTTTAAATAATCAGGAACTTCTAAATTTACGGAAGTGGAATCCATATTATCATGTCCACCTATAACATTCATCATTAGAGCACAATCGGTCACATCTTTGGTTATGGGCCCTATCTGATCTAAAGAAGAGGCATAGGCAACCAAACCATATCTGGAGACCCTTCCATAAGTCGGTTTTAATCCCACCATTCCACAGAGAGATGCGGGTTGACGTATAGAGCCTCCCGTATCTGTGCCCAAAGCAACAAAAGTCTCATCTGCTGCCACTGCGGCAGCTGAACCACCGCTGGAACCACCGGGCACTCTTTCTAAATCCCAGGGATTATGAGTAGGACCAAAAGCAGAATTTTCAGTAGATGAACCCATAGCAAATTCATCCATATTGGTTTTCCCTATTATTATAGCTCCTGCTTCCTTTAATTTATTAATTACTGTAGCATTATAGGGCGGTATAAAACCTTTTAATATTTTAGAGCCACAGGTAGTCTCCGTTCCTTGAGTAGCTATAATATCCTTTATAGCTACTGCTACCCCGGCTAAGGGAGGAAGTTCTTCTCCGTTTTTCACTTTTGTGTCTATTTCTTTGGCTTGCCTTAAGGCTTCTTCTCGGTTAATAACTAAAAAGGCTTTGATCAAATTGTCTACTTTATCTATCTGGTTAAAAATATCCTGCATAACCTCATAGGCAGTAATTTTCTTTTTTTTAATTAAGTCAACTACTTCATGCGCGGTCAATTGGTTTAGAATCACCTATCTTTCCTCCTCTTACTTTAATCGCTTCCTGTAGGGGCACAATGAATTGTGCCCTTCTTCTGCATTATTTATATTTCCTTTTCTTTGGGCACGATGCATCGTGCCCTACGGGAAATTATAATTAATTTCTCTTCCTTATGTTTTTATAATTAATATTCCCTTAGATTACATTATTTTAGGAACTTTGAAATAACCTTTTTTAATATATTTACTGTTCGAAAGAACTTCTTCTTGTGGCAAAGAAGGTTTAACCTCATCTTCATTTAGCAGGTTAGGCATGGAAATAACATAAGCAGTAGGCTCAACTTTTGCAGTATCAAGCTCATTTAATTTTTTGAAATAGTCTAAAATTGAATTTAACTGAGAAGTAAATTCTTCTTTTTCTTCTTCATTAAATTCTAATTTAGCTAATTTAGCCACATACTCTACTTCTTTTTTAGTTATTATCTTTTTTGTCATATTATCCCCTCTTTCCTCTATCTTCTTTAGTATATCGTATTATATTGTTAATTATTTTTTTAAACTCTTCTTCATTAATTATAGGCACACATAATTCTTGTGCTTTTTGGTATTTGGAGCCCGGGTCTTCGCCGGCAACAACATAATCGGTTTTTTTGCTTACGCTTCCAGTAACCCGACCCCCTAATTCACTAATTATTTCTGTAGACTGGGTACGCGTAAAATCCTTTAAAGTACCGGTTAAAACAAATTGCTTTCCAGCTAATATCCGAACTCTTTTTTCTTCCTTTATTTTCTCTTCTTCTTGACCAAAATTCAAACCAGCACTTCTTAATCTTTCAATAATAGCTAAATTTTTCTTTTCCTTAAAGAAAAGAATTATACTTTCTGCAATCTTAGGGCCAATTTCCTTAATCCCAACCAATTCTTCTAAACTAGCTGTTTTAAATTTATCTAAAGTAGGGTAGTATCTGGTAATAACTTCTGAGGTATGAACTCCCACATAACGTATACCTAAACCATATATTAAGTTGGGTAAAGATTTTTTCTTGCTCTTTTCAATAGCATCTAATAAATTATCTGCAGATTTTTCCGCCCTCCGTTCAAGAGAAATTAAATCATCTCTTTTTAAAAAATATAAATCCGAAATATCCTTAATTAGACCTTTTTCTACTAATTGATCAATTATGGCAGGGCCTAACCCTTCAATATCCATAGCATTTCGAGAGGCAAAATGTCTGATTCTTTCTTTTATTTGAGCTGGACAGGTAAGGCTATTGCAGCGAGAGACAACTTCGCCTTCCGGCCTGAATACCTTTGTCCCACATACCGGACATTGAGTGGGCATAAGAAACTCCTTCTCCTTGCCTGTTCTCTTCTCTTTTATTACTTTTACCACTTCCGGAATAATTTCTCCGGCTTTTTGAATTAAGACAACATCTCCAATTCGAATATCTTTTCTTCTAATTTCATCTTCATTATGCAGAGTCGCTCTCTGCACCACAGAACCGGATATCCTAACCGGGTCAAGTATAGCTACCGGGGTGAGTGCTCCTGTTCTCCCTACTTGAACGATAATGCCCTGAACTCTTGTGGTCACTTGTTGGGCAGGAAACTTATATGCAATAGCCCAGCGGGGACTCCGGGTAGTTGATCCCAATTCTTCTCTCATCCTTAAGGAATTAACCTTGATTACCATCCCGTCAATCTCATAATCCAATTCTGCTTTCTTTTCTATCCATTGCAGGCAGTAACTTACAACTTCCCCTATATCCTGACAGAGTTTAATATGGGGGTTTACTTTAAATCCAATATTTTTTAAATAATTTAAAACTTCCATATGAACATTTAAGTTATTGCCCTCAGGAAAAGTTGCTCTATAAATAAAAGTATCTAAATGTCTTCGAGCAGTGATTCGAGGGTCAAGCTGCCTTACTGAACCAGCTGCTGCATTTCGCGGATTTGCAAATAGACTCTCTCCCTTTTTAATTCTTTCTTCATTTAACTTCTTAAAATCACTCTTCTTCATATAAACTTCCCCGTATACTTCGATACGAGGAGGTATATTTTCACCGAATAATTTTAAGGGAATACTTTTTACAGTTCTAAGATTGGAGGTTATTTCTTCTCCGTTTACCCCATCCCCCCGAGTTGCTCCTCTTATGAAGATACCGTTTTCGTAGACTAAAGCAACTGCCAGTCCGTCAATCTTTAGCTCTACCACATATTCTAATTTTTGTTGAGAATTTAATTTTTTTATCCTCTGGTCAAAAGCTTGTAGCTCTTCGGTTGAAAAGGCATTTGCCAAACTTAACATAGAAGTAACATGTTTTACTGTAGTAAATCCAGAAACTGGCTCTATTCCTATTCTTTGAGTGGGAGAAGAAGAGTTAATATATTGAGGATATTTTGTTTCCCATTCTTCTAATTCTTTCATTAATTGGTCGTATTCAGCATCAGAGATAATTGGATCATCCAAAACATAATAGCGATAATTATGGTGTCTAATCTTTTCTCGTAATTCCTCTATTTTTTTTACAATATCATCATGATTGTCAGAATTATGGACCATTTTTTTTCCTTTATTTTTTTATTCCCTCGCCCTTAAGGGGAGAGGGCCTGCCCTGTGCAGTAGAGTAAATTACTGCACAGGGTAAAGTTGAGGGTAATCGGATTTATCTGACCCGGGTTATTTTAAAAAAATTTTCTTTGGGCGTATGCAATACGCCCCTACAAATTACTGTAATGATATTCGTTCCCTTGTAGGGGCACAATGGATTGTGCCCCTCCTGTTTTATATTTTTCCGTTTACTATGGGCACGATGCATCGTGCCCCTACAGACTTAATCGGATAACATAGTAAATAAATTGTTGTGTCTTTCTGCAGTATAAAATCATACAATAAGTATATAAAAAACTACCCTAAAAAACAACCTTATTTTAGTTTATAAGAATGAAACGAAACTGTATGACTTTCTATATACAGATAAGTACTCCAAAAAAATAACTACTTTTTCAAATCATAAAACATAAATCTAATACTTTAGACAAAAAGAGAACCCTGGAAAAAAAGATTTTCCAGGGTTCTCTTTGATTTATATAATAAAATAATAAAAGCATAAAATAAGTTTAAGATAATTTAGCCAGAAAGTTTGTTAAAATTTAAATCCTTTATCTTTAAAGAGCTTCAAGCAAGCGTCCACTACTTCCGGGTCATAGAGGATACCTCTGTTCTGGGAAATTTCTTCCAGAGCTTTATCGATACCCAGGGCTGGCCGATAGGGACGGTGAGAGGACATGGCTTCTACCACATCAGCTACCCCTATGATTTTAGCTTCAGGCAGAATCTTGTCGCCCTTTAGATTATTAGGATATCCTAAACCATTTAACCTTTCATGATGTTGCAAGATAATTTGGGCTACGGGATAGGAAAAATCGATAGATTGTAAGATATTATATCCTATTTGAGGATGTTCTTTGATTAGACTAAATTCTATATCGGATAATTTGATGGGTTTACTTAAGATTTCAGTAGGCAGGCCAATCTTCCCGATATCGTGGATGAGAGAGGCTATTCTTATCCCTTCAACCTTATCTTGAGAAAGATTTAGCTCTTTAGCTATGGCTGTGGCCAATTGAGAAACCTTCTGCTGGTGACCGGCAGTATAGGGGTCTTTGACCTCTACTATCTTGGACATGGTCTCTATGGTTGCATCCATAGCTCTTTTCAATTCCTTGACCCTTTCCTGGAGATCATGGGTTTGCTTATCCAGTTTTTGTCCCATTTCAATACTGTGTAAACCCAGAACACATCTCCTGCGGCCTCCATAAACAAGTCTTGTTCTTCTTTATCAGTAATAAAATGGGTAGGGATAGAGACAGACATCACACCGTAGATCTTTCCATCACGTCCTAACCGGACGGTCATGACACTTCCCCGATCGGAACATACCTGTGCCAGCGGACAATCAGGGCAGGCAGATGCCGGGTCTTTGATGATTACAACCTCCTCTTGCTTTAAGGCTATCTGACCGAAAGTAGTCAGCTCACCTCTCTTTAATCGTTCAAGCATGGGTAAGAAGTCTTTCCCCAAACCGGCTTCAGCGTAGGTGTCAATCTTCCCCTCTTCATCAAATAGCACTATGAAAGTACTATAATAACCGCGTGTTTCGGTAAGGCTATTGCAAACACCCTTTATTAATCCTTCACGGTCCTTTTCTTTAAAAATCAGTTGGTTAATGTTACGAATGGCACGAAGAACAAGATTAAGATGTTTAATTCTTTCTTCTCCCTGCTTAAGTTCGGTGATATCCGATCCATAGACATTTACAAAATCTTTTTCAGCAATTGGAGCGAAGGTCAGGAAGATGAGCTTATCATCCATTTCAGTTTCTGCGGTTTTAATATCATCATCGCGAAGGGCATCAATCACCAACTGGATCCACCTATCCTGGAGCGCTTTCCCTTCCTGATAATGCCAGTGTTCAAGCAACGATTCGCTCGAGTGGTTGTGGTAAAGTACGGTTCCATCCTTGGATATACGAAGCACGGGATTGGGATCCTCGGCAGGGAATTTTGCGAGTTCCTCTATTTCTTTTATGGCTTTCTTCCGCTCGGTAATATCCCTTGCTATGCTTAATACTAAAGTTTCCCCTTTGATTTTTACCGGATAAGTGGAGATCTCAACGGCCACCTTACTATTATCTTTTCGATTCAATACAAATTCATCCGGTCCGGTTGGTTGTCCCTCAAGACTTTTAACTAATAGTTTAGTTATTTTAGGTATATTAATAGGTGAAAATAATTTTAATTTTAAGAAGTTTTCTCCGATTAATTCTTCTCTTTTATAACCAGTCAATCTTTCTGCTGCCAGATTCCCATCAATAAAATTACCTTTTAAATCACTGATATAATAAGCGTCGGGTGCATAATCAAATAACATCTTTAAATAGTCTTCTGAATCCTGCAATTTTTCTTCTGCCTGCTTACGCTCAATGATATTATTTACTGCACTTTTTTCTCCTTTCTTCCGTAATGTTTTTAAATCTTTTATTAATTCTTCTTTTGTCTTGCTTTCGTCTTTCATTTTGTTCTCCTCCTATTTATGCCTAAGGTAAATAAGGATATGAAAAGCATACTATTATTTAAATTTTATCAATATTTTATGAAATTTTCAATATATTGGGTTTTGAAATAATTTTATTTTATCCAAAAAACTATTCTTTTTTTTATTTTTTCTTTTTCTTCTCTTCATACATCTTCTGATCGGCTATCCGGATTAATTCATCCATGGTGAGAGGAGTAGCAGGATTATATTCCGAAAGGCCTATACTGAGATCTATCTTATAAGGTTTCTTTAGACTTTGGTTTAATTTAAATAAATCTCTATCCAATCTTTCCTTAATTAAGGGTGCTTCTTTTAAAGAGTTATCCGGAAATATTAATAAGAATTCATCTCCTCCCATACGACAGATGATATCCACTTCCCTTAATGTAGATTTGAAAAGGTTGACTGTTTCTTTTAAAACCTGATCGCCTTCTCCATGACCAAAAGTATCATTGATACCTTTGAAATTATCTACATCCAGGAAAGCCAGTAAGAGGGGAGACTTGCTACGATGGGATAGTTTCATCTGCCTATCCAGCAACTCCAATCCGTATCCCCGGTTATAACAGCCGGTCAAGGAATCTATGCGGGCAAATTTTTCCAGTTTTTCTTCTAACTGTTTACGTTCAGTAATATCGAGATATATTCCTATGGCACCTTTGGTCTGTCCATCAATTACTAACGGCGTAGTAGATACAGATACAGGAAATAAGGTTCCGTCTTTCTTTTTTCTCATAGTTTCATAACTAAGAAAACCTTCTAATCCTTTTATACTTAATTTTTTGCCTTCTTCTATCTTATCAGAAGGATAAATGAACCCGTTATCAATATTCCTGCCTTTAATTTCTGCAAGAGAATAGCCAAAAAGTTTGCAAAAACGAAGGTTGGCGTCTAAAAATGTTCCTTCCTTATCCAGATAGACTAAGGCTTCAGGACTGTTTCTAAAGAGACTATCAAATTCCTGCTGACTTATACGTAAAGATTCTTCTATTGTTTTTCTTTTCTCTATGTCTATCTCTAAATCCCTGGTTCTCTCTTCTACTTTTTTCTCTAGATTTTTACTGTATTCTTCCAACTCTTCCCTGGATATTTTCAAGCGAACTGTCATCTCGTCAAAGGCTCGGGATAATTGTCCCACTTCATCAGAGGAGGTAGTCCCCACTTGATAATTTAAATTTCCCCTGGTAATCTCTTCAGTCCCCTCGTGTAATCTTCTAAGGGGTCTGGTTATGGTCCGGGAGATAAAACCGGAGATAAATATAACAATTAATAAAATAATAGCGAATAGTAGAAGGAGGGTGTTAGTGAGCTGAGTGACCGGAGCAAAAGACTCTTTGGTATCAATCTGAGCTATCAAACACCAGTTCGTCTCAGGTGGGTGGATATCTACACTGAGTACTTCAATACCCCGATAATCCTTAAGGATATCTATCCCTTCTTTTAAGGGAGTCTCGGAAGGTTCAAAATGCTCTGGATGTCTTAGTTCAATCTTCTGTTTGAGAACAACGTCATCAATGAAGCGAGAGGGGGTAAGCATATAACCATCTTGGTTTACCAGATAAGTTTCTCCGGTTTCTCCTAAACCGGTAGAGTCAGTGGTTATATTAAATAATTTTTCTGCGTTTGCCCTTTGCACCACTACTCCTAATAATTTATTATCTTTTTTATCTAAAATAGGAGCTGAAAAAGCCATCGTCTCTCTTTGTTTAGAAGAAGAGATATAAGCATCTTTAATAAAAATGCCTTCTTTTCCTCCCAGAAAGTAAGGGTCCTTACTCTTGTCTTTCCCCATATCTTCTTCGTTGCTGGAGGCAATAACCAGACCTTTGGTATCTAAGATAAAAATATCGTAAGTATATTCTATCTGGACAGCATCTTGTAACTTTAGCATAACTCTATCAAATTTTTGTAAGT
>DASRMF010000012.1:0-4117 GCA_035648055.1 Atribacterota bacterium | reverse complement strand
ATTCAAAGTATCTTTGATACCATTGATATGCTCAAAGGGATTAAACCCCATTTTATAAGTGTGACCTATCATCAACAAAGAATAGTTTATGCCGAAAAAGAGGGGCTTATTAAGAAAATTCCGAAAAGAAAAAATGTAGGCACAGTCGGTATTTGTAGTGCCATTAAACATAAATACGGAATTGAAACTGTTCCCCATATTATTTGCGGTGGTTTTAATAAATACGATACTGAGGATGCTTTAATTGACCTGAATTTTTTGGGAATGGAAAATTTGCTGGTACTTCGGGGAGATCCTCGACCGGAAGAAAAAGAGTTTATCCCAGAAAAAGAGGGATATAGGCATGCTTACCAGTTAGTTAAACAAGCAAGCGATATGAATCAGGGTAAATATTTAGAAGACCTGGACAATGGGCACCCCACACATTTTTGCATTGGAGTAGCCGGTTACCCAGAAAAACATTGGGAAGCACCTAATATGGAACAGGACCTGCTTAATTTGAAAAACAAAGTCGACCAAGGAGCAGATTATATTGTAACTCAAATGTGTTTTGATGCAAATAAATTTAAAGAATTTGTAAAAAAAGCTCGAGCAATAGGCATAAATGTACCAATTGTTCCCGGGATAAAGCCTTTTACTAACCGAAAACAGTTGGCAAGTTTACCGATAAATTTTCATATCTCTTTACCGCAAAATTTAGTTCAGGAAATTTTACAGACTTCTTCTAAGGAAGCAGCAAGACAAGCCGGCATCGAATATACTATTTATATATGTAAAGAGCTGCTTAAATTTGGCGTTCCCGGTATTCATTTCTTCTCCTTTGGTCAGGGCAAGGACGTGTGGGAGGTAGCTAAAGAAATCTTTTAAACTAATTTATAGAAGATTAATTATAGGGGTATTTAGAAAATTTGATTATGAATAAATTTTTATCTTTATTAAAAGACAAAATTATAGTATTAGACGGTGCTATGGGCACTAGTATCCAAGCTAAAAACTTAAACCCTGATGACTTCCTGGGTAGAAATGGATGTAATGAAATCTTAGTGTTCAGCAAAACACATATTATTCAAGATATCCATTCTTCTTTTTTGGAAGCAGGTTGTGACGTGATAGAAACCGATACTTTTGGCGCCAGCAAGTTGGTTTTACAGGAATACGATCTTGCTGAAAAAACCTATGCCTTAAACAAGAAAGCTGCCGAAATTGCCCGAGAAGTGGCAAGCGATTTTTCTACTCCTTCTCATCCGCGTTTCGTTTCAGGTTCAATAGGTCCGGGAAATAAACTTCCCACCTTAGCCCAAATAGATTTTGATACTCTTGCTGCTTCTTACGCAGTTCAAATAGAAGGGTTAGTGGACGGTCAAGTGGATATGATTCAAATAGAAACCGCCCAAGATTTATTACAAATTAAAGCTGCTTTGTGGGCTGTTTTCCGAGTTTTTAGAAAGAAAAAAAAGCACCTTCCTGTCATAGTCCAACTAACCATGGAAGAAAAAGGAAGAACTCTATTGGGAACTGACATGCTTACTGCCTTAACCGTTCTAGAACCTTTAGATATAGATATCATCGGCCTTAACTGTGGCACAGGTCCTCAGTCTATGAATGAACACGTTAGAACCCTGTCCCATAATTCACCCCGCTATATCTCAGTCATTCCCAATGCAGGAATGCCAGAAAACATAAAAGGTAAATTAGTTTATAAATTATCACCCGAAGATTTCACTACACCCCTCTATCACTATGTTAAAGATTGGGGAGTAAATGTCGTGGGGGGGTGTTGTGGCACTACTCCTCAACATATTAAATCTTTGGTAGAGGCGGTAAAAGGCCTCTCCCCGAGGAAGAGAATACCGAAGTTTTTACCCTCTGCTTCTTCATTATATAGTATTCAGAATTTTTCAGTAACTCCCCGACCCTTAATTATTGGAGAAAGGACCAATGCCCAAGGCAGTAAAAGTTTTCGAGAATTACTCCAAAAAGAAGATTGGGAAGAGATGGTGGAGATAGCCATCGAGCAGCAAAAAGAAGGGGCTCATCTTTTAGATGTCAACGTAGCCTTGGCCGGGAGAAAAGAAGAAGAGGATATGAATAAACTGCTCCTCCGTCTTAACAAGGAGATAGAAATCCCTTTAATGATAGATACCACTAATTTTACCGTTGTAGAGGAGGCTTTAAAAAGAATAGGTGGAAAAGCCATAATTAATTCGGTTAATTTTGAAGAGGGGGAAGAAAAAGTTAGAAGGGTGATGGCTTTATGTAAAAAAATGGGGGCTGGTTTAGTAGGTCTGGCTATTGATGAAAAAGGTATGGCTTTTTCGGTGGAAAGAAAAATACAGATTGCCCGACGATTTTTCCAATTGGCTCTTAAAGAAGGAATGGAGGCCTCCAACCTTTTTTTTGATACACTTACTTTCTCTTTGGTCTCAGGGGATAAGCAATATTTTGAAGCAGGAAAAAATACTTTAGAAGCCATCCACAGAATAAAAATCGATATTCCTCAGATTTATACTATATTGGGAATAAGTAATATTTCTTTCGGATTAAAGCCAGCACTCAGAAAAATTCTTAATTCAGTTTTTCTTCATTTCGCTCTGGAATCAGGATTAGATGCAGCTATCTTACATGCCGGAAAGATTGTTCCCTTAAACGAAGTTTCTCCTTCTCAGATGAAAGTTTGTCAAGATTTAATCTTTAATCATCGTAACTCCGAATATGATCCCCTGCAAGAATTGATAAATTGTTCTTCTCCCGGAGAAAGTAAAGAATCAAAGATTAGAGAAATTACTTCCCTCCCTCCAGAAGAATCCCTACAACAGCACATTATAAGAGGCAGTAAATGTAATTTAGAAAAAGCCCTGGATCAAGCTTTGAAAAAATATTCTCCGTTAGAAATTATTAACCATTTTTTGTTAGATGGAATGCAAAAAGTGGGCCAACTCTTTGAGTCCGGGGAGATGCAGCTTCCTTTTGTCTTAAAATCGGCGGAAGTTATGAAATTTGCGGTTAGTTATTTAGAAAAATTTATGCCGCAAAAAGAAAAAAGCTATAGGGGCTCTATGGTTTTGGCTACCGTGCAAGGAGATGTCCATGATATTGGTAAAAATCTGGCGGGGATTATTTTAAGCAGCAATGGTTTTAGAGTAATTGATTTAGGGGTAAAACAATCTGCGGAAGAGATCATGCAAGCTATTAAAAAATACCATCCTGATTGTATAGGATTGAGTGGTCTACTGGTAAAATCCGTCATGATTATGAAAGAAGATTTGGAAATATTTCAGGGAAGAGGGATCTCTCTTCCGGTTATTTGCGGAGGAGCAGCCTTATCTCATGACTATGTCAATAAACAATTAAAGCCTGCTTACGCGGGAGAAGTCTATTATGCCCCTGACGCTTTTGCAGGATTGAAGATTATGCAGGAGATGACGGGGAAGAAGACAGTATCTTCACCAGAAGTTATCCCTTCGTCCCAAAAAAGCTCTTCCCCTAAAGAGGAAAAAATTTTACCCGCTGCCATTCCTAATCCGCCTTTTTGGGGCACGAAAATAGTAAAAGATATTTCTCTTTCATCACTTTTCCCTTATATCAATAAAAAAAGTCTATTTTTTAAACAATGGCAATTAAAATCGAATAAACAGCACAATTCCTTATCTTCTAATAAAGTTGAGGGGGAGACTATACTGAAGAGATTGCAAGAGCAAGCTCTTAAAGATTCATCTCTGCAGCCAAAAGTAGTTTATGGTTATTTTCCTGTTCAGTCGAAGGGAAATTCTCTGCTTATTTTTGACCCAAAAACTGCTAAGCCCAAAACAGAATTAAGCTTCCCGCGGCAGCAGCACAAACCCCACTTATCTATAGTTGATTATTTTAAAAAATACACCAATGGCAAGAAAGACGTCATTTGCTTAATGTTAGTTACTATGGGGGCAAAAGCGGTCGAAAAAAGTAGGCTTCTTTTTAAGGATAATGCCTATCAGGATTACCTTTATTGGCATGGATTTACGGTGGCGATGGCCGAGGCCTTAGCAGAATTTTGGCATCAGCAAATTAGAAAGGAATTGCTAATCGCAGATTCAGATGCCCAAGAAATAGAAGGTTTATTTAAAAAAAAATATCGAGG
>DASRMF010000011.1:0-4332 GCA_035648055.1 Atribacterota bacterium | reverse complement strand
CAATTAATTATTTCATATTTTAAAGGAAGTTTTCTCTGGTCAATTAGAAATACTTTCCCGTCTTTCCATTCGATAGTTTTCATATAAAACGAATCACTCCCAGACTGGCTAAGGTAACGATTACTCCCGCTATCATAACTCCTCCCACTATTGTAGGGAAGGCATACCAAAACCTTATACCAAAGATAAATGCAGCCGCTGAACCGGTCCAGGCCCCTGTTACGGGCAGGGGAATAGCTACAAAAAATAATAAAAATATGGCTCCGTATTTTTCGAATTTTTCTTCAGTATTCCGACGTGTTCGTATAAAAAGCCATTCAAAAAATATATCAAAATAATGCCACTGACGTAAATATTCAGAAAAAGGTTTTAAAAATAGCAATAAGAAAATTGCCGGAACTATATTCCCTAATACCGCAAATACATAAGCCGAAAAAGCCGGCATTTTATAAATTGTTAGGGCTATCGGAATAGCCCCTCTTAATTCGCTAATGGGCAAAGCAGATAGAAGAGCTACTCTCAAACCATCATTAATCAATTTTTTTTATTACCTTCTCTATTAATTTGGTCATAATCGGTTCAGCCTCCGAGGCAGCTTTTAAAATTTCCTCTACACTGGTTTTTACTATCACTCCATCTATGGCTAAATCAGTGATACAGGAAATTCCCAATACTTTCATTCCTATATGATTAGCTACTATAACCTCTGGAACAGTGGACATACCTACTGCATCTGCACCAATATTTATTAAAAATCTATATTCAGCAGGAGTCTCTAAAGTAGGGCCGGTTAGCCCTGCATATACTCCTTCTTGCAACTTAATTTTTTCTTTTAAGGCTACTTTCTTAGCTAACTCGATAAGTTTATAGCTATAAGCTCCAGACATATCTGGAAATCTTGGTCCTAATTCTTCATCATTGGGACCAATTAAAGGATTATCTCCAAACAGATTTATATGATCAGTAATAAGCATTAAATCCCCTCTCTTAAAGAAACGGTTCATCCCGCCTGCTGCATTGGAAATAATAATTATATCTGCACCTAATTTTTTCATCACCCTTACCGGAAAGGTGACCTCTTTTAGGCTGTAACCTTCATAATAATGAAATCTACCCTGCATGGCTACTACTTCTTTATTACCCAACTTTCCCAAAACCAGGTTTCCGCTATGGCTTTGAACTGTAGATACGGGGAAATTAGGAATTTCACTATAAGGGATAATTTCTTTTTCTTCAATATCTTCTGCTAGTCTTCCTAATCCTGTTCCCAAAATAATAGCTATTTTTGGCTTGATCTTACTTTTCCGATTAATGAATTCTACACTCTCTGCGATTTTTGCTTTTAAATCTTCCACTTCTATCCTACCCCTTAACTAATCTCACTCGATACTATCTTACTTATTCTTGCTTTTTTCTTTCTTTCTTACTATTCACTATTCACTAACGACTAATTCACGTTCTCGGAAACGCCCTATAATATTCCTCGCTAACCCATTTTCTACTTACATGGGTATAGATTTGGGTGGTAGCAATATCTGAATGCCCCAGCATCTCTTGAACTGACCTAAGATCTGCTCCATTTTCTATTAAATGAGTAGCTAAAGTATGCCTTAAAGTATGTGGAGTGACCTTCTTCTCTATCCCTGCTTTGTGAGCATATACTTTTACCAGATAAAATGCTCCCTGCCGGGAAAGCCTTTCTCCCCGATTATTCAAAAATAAAGTATCCTCGTTCGGGTTTTTAACTAATTTTGGCCTTAATCTATCCAAATATAAATTTAAAGACTGGCGTGCCTTATCTCCAAAAGGAATTATCCTCTCTTTAGAACCTTTCCCTAGACATTTTAGCATGCAATTTTCCATATTTATATCATTAATTTTTAAATATATCAGTTCTGAGACCCTCATACCGGTAGCATAAAATAATTCTAATACAGCCCGGTTTCTTAACCCTAATTTACCTTTAAAATTGGCCTCATCTAATAAAAGATTTATTTCTCTTAAACTCAGAACATAGGGAAGCTTTTTGCTCACCCGGGGAAATTCGATAAAACTGGTGAAGTCTTCCTTTATAAGACCTTCCATTAATAAAAAACGATAAAACATCTTCACTGCTGCTAAATTTCGAGAAATTGAAGTAATTTCTAAATCTTTTCCCCTTAAATAAATAAAATAATTTTTAACCGAAACTTTATTAGTTTGGTTAAAAGAACTAATCCTCTTCTTTTTTAAAAAATTAATATACTTTATTAGATCATATCTATAAGAGATTATAGTATTTTGAGCCAAACCTCTTTCAATGGATAGATAATCTAAAAAACATTCTAAGGTTTCTTCTAATTTTTTCATTTTATGACAACTTTCGTGCCAGGCACCAAAGTTTACATTCTTTAGTACTGCATTTTTATATCCGAAGGAACAATTTGAATCCAAATATTTCCTGGAGTTAAGGCTATTCTGTCCCCTTCTTTATACATAAATATAGTTTTTGAATTTAAATCTTGTTTTTCCCAGATAATCTCTTCCGAACCACCTTTAAAAAATAACAATCCTTTTCCCTTACCGATGAAATCTACCGCTAATCTCCCCTCTTCGTCAATAATTTTGGTTTCAGCAAATTGAATTATAATATTATCTACTGCTAATTGTTCTTTAGTTTTAGAGTCTATGTGAGGTTCGCCGTTCATAAATCTTAAATATTTCATCGATTCAGGTTGGTATTTATAACTAACCGTATAAATGCTGTTATAAGGAATTAGTATAGAATCACTTTCTCTGCCGGTTAACTTTTCATCTCTATCAGTTTCAAATTGATATTCCTGCTTTTTTATCATCTCAATATAACCCAATTTGTTAGCTTCCTTTCTCAACTTTAAAGTAGAGGTATATAAATTGTGAGGTGGTATTCGGTCTGTAGTCCTCCAGAAAGGTTCAAAATCTACAAACTCATTTATATCATCTATCCTCTCTTCTTTTATGAAATTATATGCTTCTTCACTTCCTCCAACATGGACATAAATTGCCTGATGCTCTAAAGACTTACTAACAAAGTAAGGTCTTGCACTTCTTATCGGTCCAACTTCTTCTGCATCCTGGTCATAATAAATAGCTAAAAACCTGGTAATTCCACCTTCTGCTAAAACTTCATAAACAATGTTAGCTTTATCCAAACCGCTTTGCGGCCTGGCTCCTTCTGAATTTTCCACCATAATAGAAAGGGGCCTGCTACCAAAAGGAGATTCTTTCTCCTTTACTTCCGGTAAACTAGTAATTTCCCCGGGGTTTACTACGGTACCGTAAGTTGCTTCAATATTTTCTTCTTCTTTTTCGCCTAAATTAACTTTAAGTTGTGATTCACCCGGTTCGAATATCTCTCCCTTCACTTCCTCCCTGCTGGTTATAGATTGCTTAAAATATTCAGTAGAAACACTTATATCCTCCCCTAAAGATTCTTTGGTTTGAGCCGTGGGAACTGCTGACACAGGTTCAGTTTCAATCTCGGGAGTTTTAACTTCTACTTTTGGTGCTCCCTCCGTTAATTCTTCCTTGCTTACCACTTTTGTTTCGGTTACCTCTTCTTTTATCTTAGGTGGCTCAGGCGAAATCGGTTTAGCTTTTGGTTTAACTTCCAATTGAGCAACGGCTTTCTCCTCGGTAATCTCTGGTTTCTTAGATTCCGGCTGTTTTAGGGCAGGAATTTCCACCAGGCTAACCAAGATTAGCTCTTTTTCTGGTAAGGGTCTGGTGAAATCAAAGGCGATCATATTTCCGAAAGCGAGTAAAAATATAATATTAAGTATGAAAGAGATTAAAAACGATCTCCCTAAAAAACTCTTTTTATTTTGTTTTAAACGTTTTGTTCTATATCTGTTTATGGGCACGAATTATTTACCTCAATGTTAATTTACCAATTAAATAATTGGCCAATTTACCGATTTGCCAATTGACTAATTAAATTAGTCGTTAGCATTTCGTATATCGTATTTCGTAATAAACTTACACACCGAATGCCAAACTCTACATAAGATTATCACTTCTGACTTCTGAATTTTGTTTCCTGGCTTCTATCTTGTAAACTCATAATTTGCAACTTGCAAACTATAACCCGTTACTCTTTTCTTATTCTTATTTTCTTCACTCGATACTATATACTCGATACTGTTTTCCTTATTCCTTCTCCGCGGGTTGGGTGGCGATGGCAATTCTTTCCGCTCCTCCCTTTTTGAGTAAATCCATTATTCTAATTACCTTACCGTGAAGAACATTTGCATCTGCCTCTAAAACTACTATTTTTTCGGGTTCCTCTTTTATTTTCTCAGCCACACTTTCGGT
>DASRMF010000010.1:0-24346 GCA_035648055.1 Atribacterota bacterium | reverse complement strand
TTTTGGCATATTTTTAATGAAGACTTCCCAGAAGTATTGATTTTGGTGCGCCCGGAGGGACTCGAACCCCCAGTCTACTGATCCGTAGTCAGTCGCTTTATCCAATTGAGCCACGGGCGCACTATTAAATAAAAAGTTCCCTATTGATTTTATTATAATTTAAATACTTAGTCAAATTAATTAATTGAAATATTCGTTTAATTTTGTTATATTTAGTAAGCAAGTTTTTTAATTTTATTAAAGAAAGATAAATTAAAAAGGAATTGTATTTTGAATGATGAGAAAACCCCAGGATTTAAAAGATAAAAGAATTACTATAATGGGATTAGGATTAAATCAAGGCGGCTTGGGAGTTGCCCGCTTTTTAGCAAAGGCCGGTGCTAAAATTTTAATTACAGATTTAAAAACTAAAGAAGAACTTGAACCTTCTTTGGAGAATTTAAAAGATTTCAATATCAAATATATCCTGGGCCGACACCGGGAAGAAGATTTTATCAATACAGATATGGTAATTCAAAACCCGGCTGTTCCTCATAATTCAAAGTACTTAAAAATCGCTCGAACCCATGGAATCCCCATAGAAACTGATTTAGGTTTTTTCCTCCAACTTTGCCCTTCTAAAAATATAATCGCCGTTGCCGGAACAAAAGGTAAAAGTACTGTATCTCAACTTATTTATCATATTTTCAAAGAAGCTCAAAAGGATACAATTTTAGCCGGCAATATCGGTATCTCCGTTTTAGATATCCTGGAAAAAATCACCCCTCAAACCTGGCTAATCTTAGAAATATCTACCTGGCAGATGGAGGGGATAAAAAACCGTAAATTTCAACCCCAAACCGCAGTTTTAACTAATATCCTGCCTGACCACTTAGACCGCTATCCTAATTATAAAAAGTACATCCAGTCAGAAAAATTAATCTTCAAGCTCCAAAAGCCAAATGATAATCTGATAGTAAATTATGATAATGAGGAAACTATTAAAATTAAAAACGAAGCCGGGTTACCAATTTACTGGTTCAGCGCTAAAAAAAAGATAGAACCAGGGTGTTATTTAGAAAATGACAAGCTGGTCTTTCAGTCAGGAGAATATAAAACGACCTTTGCTAAAATATCCGATATTCCTCTACCCGGGGCGCATAATCTGGAAAATATTTTAGCAGCAAGCACGGTGGGTTTTATTCATAACGTCCCAGGAAGTATTATTCTAAAAGCCCTAAAAAATTTTCCTGGAGTTCCGTATAGATTAGAATTTATTGGGGAATTTAGAGGAATTAAATTTTATAATGACACCTGTGCCACCACTCCGGAGGCAACTTTAGCCGCTTTAGAATCTTTCACCGAACAGCCTATTATTTTGTTCTTGGGTGGCAAAGATAAAAAATTAAATTATGAAAATTTTGGGGAAGCCATCGGGAAAAATAAAGAAATTAAAAAGATTATCCTCCTGCAGCATCCCGCTTATGATGCCTCCCAAAAAATGCTTTCTGCCTTAAAAAAACACCTTGATTCAGAAAAAATTATCTTTACTTCAAGCTTGAAAGTGGGAGTAGAAGCAGCCCTGCAACAGGCACAAGCAAATGACCTTGTTCTTCTTTCCCCTGCAGCAGCCAGTTTTGGAATGTTTGAAAATGAATTTGACCGGGGAGATCAATTTAATAAAATAGTAAAAAACCTCAAATAATCTATTTGTAATAATTTAATTTTCATAAGATTAAGATATTGAAGAACTTTTTACACCTAAATGGTTAAAAAACAGATAAAATTAGAGTAAATTTACATTCACCATGCCGAAAAGATAGAGTACTGCAATTATTAAGGGCTGATGGAGCAAATAGATTAATAAGGAATGTTTTCCCAAAAAACATAAAATTTTTATCCCTGAAAAGAAAGAAATATCAGCAAGTTGAAACCTTCGAGAGTAATCTGAGTAAAGTAAATTACCAAAAAATATCCCCATTAAAGCCACTCCAAACCAAGGTAAAAGAGGGAAATAGTCAACCGAATAAAATTGAGCTGGCCTAAACCCTAACCATGACAGCCAATAAAAATTAAAAGCAAAACCCTTTAGATATGCCCCCAAAAATATACAAACTAAACCAATTGATAGATTCCAATAGCGGAGTTTCAGAAAAGGATAAGCTAAAATAATGGAAATTCCGATAAGATGAAGTATACCAAAAATTACAAAAGCCTTGCCTAAAAATATTCTAGTTACTAGGGTTATAATTAAACCCCAGGAAAATACTTTCAAGCCTCTTCGAAGATATTTTGTGAATAATTTATTTTTATCTTTATGAATTTTCTCAGTCCTGGAAAAACTGACACTAAGGGATACTCCGACCAAAAAAATAAATGTCGTAGCAGTTACCCGCGCAAAATACATCCAAAAGCCAGAATAAACATTGACATTATAATGAGCAAAATAGTGCAAATTATAAAGTAGATGATAGAGCACCATCATAATGATGGCAATACCCCGCAAGAAATCTATTTCCCAAAATCGCTGTATTATTTTTTTTTCTTCCATAAAACCTTTCCAAAAAGATAAAGGTTAGCTTTTTTAGCTTCCACTTTAATTTTACTTATACACAGTGCAGGCATGCACTTCACTGGGTTTGATTTTTTAAGTAATTTTTTATTATTCTGCTAATTCCAGGGCAAGTTCTACCATCTGGTTAAAGGTCTTCTGACGTTCTTCCGAAGTGGTCTCTTCCTTGGTTACTAAACTATCAGAAACAGTTAGAATCGAAAGGGCATTAACTTTAAACTTTGCTGCCAGAGTATATAGGACAGCTGTCTCCATTTCTACCGCTAATACCCCGTAATTTGCCCAATGCTTCCAGGAATTAGGGTCATCGTGATAAAAAGTATCGGTAGTTAAAACACTCCCTACTTTTACCGAAATATCTTTTTCTAAGGCAATATCGTAAGCCTTTTTTAAAAGGCCAAAATTCGCAGTAGAAGCGTAATCCATACCATTAAACCGTATTTTGTTAATATGTGAATCTGTCGAGGCACTCATTGCCAAAATGACGTCTCTGATTTTTATATCGGCCTGCATAGAACCACAGCTTCCGATTCGGATTAAATTTTTTGCTTTGTAGTTTGTAATAAGTTCATTTAAATATATCGATATAGAGGGTATTCCCATACCTGTCCCCTGGACAGAAATTCTTTTTCCTTTGTAAGTTCCTGTATAACCATACATACCACGCACCTCATTATAGCAGATAGCATCGGTAAGGAAATTTTCAGCTATATATTTTGCCCTCAAGGGGTCTCCGGGAAGTAAAACTGTACTGGCGGCGATATCTCCTTCTTTTGCTTCAATGTGTATGCTCATGATTATTTATCCTCCTGTTTAGATATATTAAATTATGACCTTTTTACATTATAACAAGCTGCCAAATGTATGTAAAATTTTCTATAAAAAGTAAAAAATATAAATTAATTTGATGGGAATTGTTTTTAAAAATGTTAAGTTTCTATAGAATAAAATATGAATTTATTTAGAATTTAATTTTCTTCATTAAATTTTGTTATACACTTTTCAATGTATTGCCTAAATTTTTTACTATTCATCCTGTCGTGCCTGGCATCATAAGTAACGTGATTTTTATTATAAGGAGAACTTTTTGCAAATATAACAAATGAGCCTTTAAAATATCTGGAAACTATTCTTGCACTTTTAGGCAGTAGAATTCTCTTGCCCTTTTCATTATATCCCAGATAACCTTTCTCCCATACTTCTTTTTCTGTATAATGACCGGGCTCTAATTCGGTTACCTTTTCTTTTATATAAGATGGGTTAATATTAGGGGTAATCGGCTTTAAACCGGCAGTTTCCAAGCGAAAATAAGCCCAACCTGCATTATTGGGAAAATAATTAAATTCCAATACTTTCGGTTTAATAATCCTCACTGAATTTGGGGTATTAAATTCAATACACCTTTTCTCTGTTGATTTTTTTGCGCTCGTCAAATCATGACCTCCACCTGCGGGGAATAGAGTATGATTTAAATTGCCTGCAGAACCTAATTTGTTAAGAATAGAAATTATACTATCGGTATCCTTCCAAAGACAATTGTTTGGGATAGCTGTCGGAAATAATTCTCTGATAACTTTTTCCCAAACAATCAAATTTTCCGTTTCGAAATCACCTCTGTCTAATTTCATAATTTCTCCTCCCTTTAGATAATGTTTTTAAATACTTTCCATCTTATTAACAAAAAAATGCCGCAACCTTATGAAAGGTTGAGACAATTTTTAATATCCTCAGTTAGAATAAATAATGAATAATCTGTTTTAGTTTTACCAATAGCGTAATAAAAAATACTGCGATTTTCTCTTAAATCATGCAATGTGGCAGCCCTCTTAGCTTATAAAAAATGGCGGAGAGAGAGGGATTCGAACCCTCGGAGCAGGCCTTAACCCGCTCAATTGCTTAGCAGGCAACCACCTTCGGCCACTCGGTCATCTCTCCACTTAAAAGTATAACATAATATTTTTTTTCAGGCAAGAAAAAACTACGTTTTGTTAGTGTAAACTTTAGTGGGGTAGTTAGAAGAAAAAGCATTATGTCTGATTTGCCATAAATGGCAAAATATATTAGAATATACTAAGCAAAAATAAATTAAGATACACAATCAAATTAGACAAATTTAATTTTAAATTTCAGTTAGAAATAAAGGAGAAACTAAAAAGTGAAGCAATATCAGTATGAGATAATTGTAGTGGGTGCCGGCCATGCCGGATGTGAAGCTGCTCTGGCCGCTGCCAGGATGGGAGCAAAAACACTCCTTATTACTTCCAATATAGACAATATTGCCCTGATGCCTTGTAACCCCTCAATAGGAGGTCCGGGCAAAGGGCATGTAGCCCGGGAAATCGATGCTTTAGGCGGAGAAATGGCTAAAAATACCGATAAAGCTACTATTCATATAAGGATGTTAAATACCAGCAAAGGTCCGGCTATGTGGGCTTTACGGGCACAAATAGATAAAAGATTATATACTCAGGAAATGATACACACTCTCCAAACCCAGAAAGATTTAGATTTAAAGCAGGAGATGGTAACAAAATTAATAGTAAATAATCATCGGATAGAAGGGGTAATGGTAAAAAGCGGTTTAGAATTTTCTTCTCCCACGGTAATTTTAACTAACGGAACATTTTTAAACGGCTTAATATATATCGGTGAGACTGTCTATTCTGCGGGAAGAACCGGTGAAATTGCCTCGATTGGTCTGGCAGAAAACCTTAAAGAGTTGGGTTTTAAAGTCGGAAGATTAAATACCTGCACCCCTCCTCGGATAGATAGGAGAACAATTGATATCTCCAAGATGAAAGAACAGAAGAGTGCAGATATCCCTTTGTCTTTTTCTTTTGAAAATAAAGGGGAAATATATAAGGATTTTTCAGTATTTATGACCCGAACCAATCAGAAAACTCATCAAATAATCCAGGATAATATCCATAGAGTACCCCTATCTAATGGTACTATTCAGAGTGCAGCTATTAGATATTGTCCCTCAGTAGAGGATAAAATCATTAGGTTCCCCGAGAAAGAATCCCATCAGATATTCCTGGAACCAGAGGGATATAATACTGAAGAAATATATTTACAGGGGTTTTTTACCAGCTTGCCTGCTGATGTCCAACAGGAAGCCTTGTATGCTATTGAAGGTTTAGAAAATTGCAAGATTACCCGCTACGGATATGCTATTGAGTACGATATAATATACCCTAATCAATTAAAATACTCCTTGGAAACTAAAGCAATTAAAGGATTATTTTTAGCCGGGCAGGTTAATGGAACCTCGGGGTATGAAGAGGCAGCTGAGCAAGGATTGTTGGCGGGTATAAATGCAGTACAGCTGACACGAGGTAAAGAGCCCTTAATCCTTGACCGTTCAGAAGCTTATATTGCTGTAGAAATAGATGATTTAGTTACAAAAAGTGTGGCTGAGCCCTATCGTTTAAGAACCGGGCTGGCTGAATATAGACTTCTATTAAGACAGGATAACGCGGATTTAAGGCTTACTCCTTATGGATATAAGTTGGGGTTAATCTCAGAACAGAGATATAAAAAATTTTTGAAGAAAAAAACATTAGTAGAAAAAGAAAAGGAAAGATTAAAGGAAGTAATCATTCGTTCTACACAAAAGGTAAATGAATTACTAAATAAATTTGGCACTACCCCTCTATCCGAAGCAACTACTTTAGCTATTTTACTTACCAGACCAGAGGTGACTTATTGTCACACTGCTGATATCGATTCTAATAGACCGGAATTGCCTACTGAGGTAACCGAGCAAGTTGAAATTCAAATAAAATATGCTGGGTATATTAAACGACAAGAAATTCAGGTAAAAAGATTTAAAAAATCAGAGAATTATAAAATACCTCAAAATATCGATTATTTTAATATGCATGGTATCTCCCGTGAAGGTAAGGAGAGATTTTCAGAAGTGCGTCCAATTTCTTTGGGTCAGGCCAAGAGAATACCAGGAGTAACTCCTTCTGATATCGCCGCCTTAATGATAAACATCGAAAAAATAAAAAGAACAAAAAAATAGGACGGGTAATATCCCCATCCTATTTTGTAATAAGTAATGAGTTCTACGGAGGGCAGACACAAGGTCTGCCCCTACTAATTTTATTAGTTAATTAATTGCTCAATTGGTCTTTATCATTTGCCCTAACTGGAGAATTAGTTAATTAATTATTTTCCCGCTGCCTTTAAAGTATTCTGCATCAGCATAACATTAGTTATCGGCCCTATCCCTCCCGGAACCGGGGTAATGACAGATACTTTATCTAAGACTTCTTCATAAGCTACATCCCCCACCAATTTTCCTTCTACCTCATTAGTCCCTACATCGATAATCACTGCCCCCTCTTTTACCATGTCCCGCTTAATTATCTCTGGTTTTCCTACTGCAGCAATCAGAATATCTGCCTGACGAGTAAAGTGGCTTAAATTATTGGTTCGAGAATGACAAATTGTAAGAGTAGCATTGGCATACTGCTTTTTCTGGAGAAGTATGAGTGCCATCGGTCTTCCTACAATATTACTCCTTCCCACGATAACGGTATGTTTTCCTTCTACTACGATATTTTCTCTTTTCATTAATTCATATACTGCATAAGGGGTGCAAGGCAAAAACTCGGGTTTGCCTAAAGCCAGTCTTCCCATGTTAATGGGGTTAAAACAATCTACATCTTTGGAAGGATTTACTGCTTCTTGAATCCGTTCCTGGTTAATGTGTCCAGGAAGGGGAACTTGAACGATAATACCACTTACTTTTTTATCTTCATTCAAATTATCTATGAGTTTAAGGAGTTCTTTTTCGGTATTTTCGGAAGGCAAACTGTGTTTTTCAAAATCAATAGAAGCTCTTTCGCAGGATCTGGCAATCATCTTTACATAGAATAAAGAAGCGGGGTCTTCCCCGACAATAATAACTGCTAATTTGGGAGTTAATTTATTTTTTTTGATAAAATCTTCTACTTTTACTTTTAAAGATTCATTAATCTCTTTAGCAATTTTTCTTCCATCAATAATCCTGGCCATGATAAATATCTCTCCCTCCTGTAAATATTTTTTAAATTTGGGCATTTTTCAATTAATCAATACGTATTCATTTTATAATATATCATCATCAAATATTTAAATCAAAGTATTTCTTATTGTCTTTTACACAAAAAGCCTATGGCTTCCCATAGGCTTTCCATTCTATCTTATATTTATTTTAAATATTAAAAAACTTATAACTTTTAATGACCTTTCGCTTGCCTTTTTCTATCCCCTTTGTTAACTGCTTCTTTGATTATAAATTTTGCTTTATTTTTTTCAATATTACAGACAATACTAATTTCACCCACTAAAATCTTACGAGCTCTCTCGTATAAACCACGTTCCGTAGAAGATAGTTTTTCCAGAGTATCCCGATGAGTATAATTTTTTACTACCTGAGCAACTTTTAAGATATCTCCGCTATCGACCATCTCTGTTTGAGATCTTATCCTCTGCTTATAATTTCCATCCATTTCATCATCTATCTTATGACCTAACACGTTTAAAACCTCTGGCACAGTTTTAGCGTCAATAATATACCTTAAACCTATTTCTTCAGCTTTATTAACCGGAACCATCAAAGTCATTTCGTTTACCATTAATTTTAAAATATAGTAATTTTCTTTTTGCCCCAATACTTTCTTTTCTTCTATTTTTTCAACGTCTCCAACCCCAAAGGAAGGATGAGATATTTTATCACCAATTTTAAACATTTTTTTGGATTTATTAAACCCGCTGCTCACTTCCTATCTTTTTACTTTTTTAGATTATACCATTTTTTTACCAAAAACACAAACCTATAAAAAGAAAGTGTAGAGCGTATAGTTGCGGGCAGCAAGTGAAATCGAGATAACAAATAAGTATCGAGTATCGCGTGAAGAGTAGCGTGGAGCGTATAGCGTTTAGCGTAGAGGATACAGTGATAAGCAATGAGTAATTAGTGACAAGTTACGAGTTTAAAACTTAAAAAAAGAAATAGGGGAACATTGCAATAAGCACTATAAATAAAACGACTAACTAATAAGTTAAATTCAATTGGTCAATTGATGAATCGGATAATTAATACGTAGGGCTATCTCGTGAATCGTATCTCGTAAAGAGAATAAAACCCAAGAATCAGAATAAATTCGTATTGAGTATTGAGTATCGCGTGAAGAAAAGGAATGAAAGTTTACATTAACAGGATTAGGAAATAGGATTAGATATATAATTCTGAAGGAATTGGAGAGAGAATATAATATTAGCCAATTATCTATCAAAAAATAGATGGGAAGAATTAATAATATAAGTTATTAATTTTATCTAACCATTTAGGAAAACAGATGGCAGGCTATATAATGATTATTTTCAGAACATTTCAGTTCCGGTTCTTCTTCTTTGCATACAGTTTTTACATGAGGGCATCTGGTATGAAATCGACATCCGGAAGGAGGATTTACGGGGCTGGGAACATCGCCCATCAAAATCTGACCTTTTTTTCTAAGTTTGGGGTCAGGAATAGGTATGGCTGAAAGTAATGCCTGGGTATAAGGATGTTTAGGGTTACTAAATAATTCTTTTTTGGGGGCAGTTTCTACTATCTTCCCTAAATACATTACTGCGACTCTATCACATATATGTTTTATTACACTTAAATCATGAGCTACAAATAAAAGGGTAAGTCCAAATTCTTTCTGTAAATCCTGTAATAAATTAATAATCTGGGCTTGAATGGAAACATCCAGAGCTGATACACATTCATCGGCAACTATAAATTCCGGGTTAGTTGCTAAAGCTCTGGCAATCCCTATTCTCTGCCTTTGGCCGCCACTAAATTCGTGAGGGTATCTGCTTATCTGGTCTGGTAGAAGACCAACCTTTTCCATAATCTCAATTACCCTCTCTTCTTGTTCTTTTTTAGAACCGATCTTATGTACTTCCATCGGTTCAGCAATAGTTGTTCCTATGGTCATTCTGGGATCAAGAGAACCAAAGGGATCCTGATAGATAATCATCATTTTTTTTCTAAATTTTAACATCTCTTTTTTTCTTGTATGAGTTATTTCCTGACCATTAAAATATATTTTACCTTCTGTCGGGTCTAATATTCGCAGTATAGTTTTCCCACAGGTAGTCTTTCCGCATCCTGATTCTCCCACGAGACCAAGAACTTCTTTCTTCTCTATATAAAAGCTTACATCATCTACAGCCCTAACTGCTATTTTTTTGCCTAAAGGTGATTTGCCTAACCAGAACCATTTTTTTAGATTTTTAACTTCTACCAATCTTTCCATTCTACTTATTTGCTCCTTATTGTCTTCTTGAGTAAATGACATCTCACCAAATGAGAGTTTTCTATCTCTATCAGCTCCGGCATCTCTTCAACACATTTTTTAAAACTGAAATCACATCTGGGATGAAACGGACATCCTGAAGGTAAATCAAGGAGATTGGGGACTACACCCGGAATTGCATCAAGATGTTCCACTTCAACATTCATTCTGGGTATTGATTTATTTAACCCTTTAGTATAAGGGTGGAGAGGATTATTGAAAAGTGTATATACATCGGTATATTCTACAATATGCCCGGCATACATCACCGCTACATTATCACACATTTCAGCAATGACTCCCAGATCATGAGTTATTAACATCACCGATGCACCAAATTCACCTTTTAATTCATTAATTAATCTTAAAATCTGGGCTTGAATGGTAACATCAAGGGCAGTGGTAGGTTCATCAGCAATAAGCAAGGTAGGATTACAGGATAGAGCCATGGCAATCATCACTCTCTGCCTCATCCCCCCGGATAACTCATGAGGGTAATTATCTATTCTCTTCTCTACATCCGGCATTCCTACAATCTTTAATATCTCTATAGACTTTTTTCTAGCTTCTTCTTTATTTAACCCCTGATGCAATTGAATGACTTCCCCAATTTCATTACCGATAGTGAATACCGGGTCTAATGAAGTCATGGGTTCCTGGAAGATCATAGATATTTTCTTACCTCTCATCTTTCTAATTTCTTTATCATCTAACTTTAAGAGGTCCTTGCCTTCAAAATATATTTCTCCCCCTACAATCTTTCCCGGAGGATGAGGAATTAATCTCATAACCGACAGGGCAGTGACACTCTTACCACTTCCGGATTCTCCTACAATTCCTAAAGTTTCCCCTTGATTAATTTTGAAACTAACTCCATCTACAGCCTTTACTGTACCTTCATGGGTAAAAAAGTGAGTTTTTAAATTTTTTATTTCCAGTAATGTTTTCATATCTTATCTTATTTTATCCTATTTCATAAATTTAGAGGAACAGATAGCCGTCCCCTGTTCTTTTTTTAAGTTTTAAGCCGGGGGTCTAAGATATCCCGCAAACCGTCTCCTAATAGGTTGAGACCTATAACAGAAAATAATATCGCTATTCCGGGAAATGTTGCTGCCCACCATGCGCCACTTACAATATAGGAATAGCTTCTAGCGAGCATAGCGCCCCATTCCGGAGTGGGAGGTTGAGCTCCTAACCCTAAAAAACCGAGAGCTGCACAGTCTAAAATGGCAGTAGCCAACATCAGGGTGCCGTATACAATAACCGGGGCGATACTGTTGGGGAGGACATGGCGAAAGATAATTCTTGCATCGCTCGACCCGATTGCCTTCTGAACTTCAATATATTCCATCTCTTTAATATAAAGTACCGAACTCCTAATAATCCTTGCCATCTGAGGGGTATAGACTATACCTATTGCTATCATTGCCTTAGATAATCCTTGTCCCAAAACAGTGACAATTACAATAGCCAATAGTAATGCTGGAAAGGCAAACATAATGTCTACAATTCTCATAATAAGTGCATCTACCCATCCGCCATAATAGCCTGCTATTACTCCAAATGTTATTCCCAGAAACATGGCAATGCCCACTGCTACAAAACCAGCGGTTAAACTGACTCTTGCTCCATAAAGAATTCTACTTAAAACACATCTCCCCAGGCCATCAGCCCCTAAGGGCATACCTTCTATTCCATCTTCGCTCCAAAATCCTGGTTTTAAAGCATTAGAAAGCTCCGGAGGAGAAGGAGTAGGACTATTAGGAGCAATAACATTAGCAAAAATGGCACATAAAATTAGTATAACAACAATTGCCAGACCAAAGACTGCTGATTTATTATATTTAAGCCTTCTTATTAATTCTTGGGTTTTAGTTTCTCTTATTCTTTCCATTTTTTTACCTACCCGTAATGAATTCTTGGATCAATATAAACATAAATAATATCAGTTATTAAATTCACAATGACAAACATTAAAGCAAAAAATAATACACATCCCTGTACCACAGGATAATCTCTCATATTTACTGCGTTTATCACATACCTTCCGATTCCCGGCCAGGAAAAAACCGTTTCGGTTAAAATAGCACCTGCCAATAGCAAACCAAAATTTAATCCGATTACAGTAATTACCGGGATCATGGCATTTCTTACTGCGTGTTTATAGATTACCACTCTCTCTGGTAATCCTTTAGCTCTCTCTGTTCTAATAAAATCCTGCCTTAATACTTCTAACATGCTTGACCTGGTTACCCGGGCAATAGTAGCCATCGGTATAGTAGACAGAGCAACAGAAGGTAAGATTAAATAACGAAGCGAACTAAAAAATGCTGCAAAATTACCGGTAATAAGGCTATCCAACAGGTAAAAACCGGTAATTCGCTGGAAAGATATCATCATACTTATCCGTCCACTAATAGGCAGCCATCTCAACCATACCCCGAAAATCATCATCAACATAATTCCCAACCAGAAAACGGGCATAGACACCCCGAAGATAGCAAGCCCCATAAAACTGTAGTCAAAAACCGAATACTGCCGTGAGGCAGAGACAATTCCGGCAATACAACCGATGGTTATAGCAAAGATCATAGAAAGCAGGGTAAGTTCAACTGTATTAGGAAATCTCTCCAATATCTCTTTAGCTACATATTCATTCGAAACTATAGAACGCCCTAAATCCCCATGTAAAACTTGTTTTAGCCAGACCCAATATTGAGTAGTAAGAGGTTTATTTAACCCGTATTTTTCTCTGATAGCACTGATAACCTGAGGAGAAGCATGTTGTCCGGCTATGGTTACTGCCGGGTCACCGGGGGCTAAACGAATTAAAGAAAAGGCGAGGATGGAAACTCCTAATAGCACCGGGATTAACATTAATAATCTTTTGGTAATATACCACTTCATCAACTAATTCCTATCTGTTTTTAATTATACTTATACTATTATACTTTTTACCCATCATAATGCAATAATAAAATATAAAAAATGTGACTGAGAAAGCACATTTTTTGTATTCAGATTTGATTTTCTAGTATCTTACTCTTAGAAAGGGGCGAGTAAATCACCCCTTTCTAATTAACAAAAAATCAATTCAGAAAAATCCTATCTATTCAATCCACACCGGGTAGAAGAACATTCTTGATGTAGGGTAAAGAACAAAATCGTGTACGCTCGCACTAAAGACTAAACTCTGATTTGCATGAGCTAAATAAACCCAAGGAGCATCTTCATGTATTATTTCCTGCACTTTCTTATAATATTCTGCTCTCTCGGCCTTATCGTAAGTTTGCAATGACTTAGAAATTAATTTTTGAACTTCTTCATTATTATAGAAGGCTTGGTTGGAAGCTGTTCCTATTGCCGCAGAGTTTGGTGCATAGCAATAACTCATAAAGTCATCTGTATCTCCAGTATCGCCGGTAATTCCTAAAAGACACATCTGGTGTTTTCCAGCTTCAACCTCTTGGAGATAGGTTCCCCAGTCAGCCTGATAGAATTCTACCTTTATACCCACAGCAGCTAAATAACTCTGAATAGCCTCTCCGATTTTAGGAGGATCAAACATATAAGCTCTGGATACCGGCATTACATATAAAGTTACATCAAAACCATCGGGATATCCTGCTTCTGCCAATAGTACTTTAGCTTTTTCTGGATCATAAGGATAATCTTCTACTGCATCATTGTAGCCCAACATAAAGGGAGGCATTCCGTTCTTAGCCTTAACTGCTGTTCCCATATAAATATTATCCACTATTGATTGTTTATCAATAGCCATATTAATTGCCTGTCTTACTTTTTTCTTGGTAAGAGGCTCAAGGTATCCCGGAGTTTTAACCCAAGGTTCATCTGGGTCTCGTACTCCATTTTCATTAGCATCTTTATATCCATAACCTGTATTTATCGCCATATATCCGATATTCATTCCTGCTGCACTCATAAGTACTAAATCTTTGTTAGCCTTTATCCTCTCAAAGTCAGCGGGATTGGGATATTCTATACCCTGAGCTTCGCCTACTTCTAAAGCCATAAGTCTGGCTGAAGGATCAGGTATAACTTTAAAGATTAATTTGTCCAGTTTAGGCTTTCCTCCCCAATAGTTTTCGTTAGCTTCCAAGGTGATGTGGTCATCTTTTGCCCATTCTACAAATTTGAAAGGACCGGTACCACAGGGATGCTTAAAGGCATCTTCTTTATATTTCTCTGCATTCGCAGGGCTCACGATAGCAACTGCATACATCATTGTAAGACTTGTTATTGTTGCAGCATTTTTTCTTCTTAGAACAATCTTTACTGTATAATCGTCAATTTTTACTGCCTTCTCTATAGCTCCGAGTAGAGCTTTCCATAGTGCCCATTCGCCATATTCATAATAAGGATGATTGGTATCATATTGTCGGGCAAAGGAAAATACTACTGCATCAGCATTAAAGTCTGTACCATCGTGAAATTTAACCCCTTTTCTCAAATGAAAGACAATTTCCTTTCCATCTGATGATATATCCCATGAAGTAGCTAACCAAGGTTGTATTTCTGTAGTACCCGGTTTAAACCCAACTAAACATTCAAAAATGTTATCCATCCTCTCCATAGATTCATTATCAGTTACATCTCCTGGATCTAAGCTTGTAGCATCTCCACTGGTAGCAAACACAAAAGTTCCACTTGCAGAAGCAATACTTATTGCCCCAAACATTAAAACCAAACTTATAAACAAAATCATAAATACTTTACTTTTCATTTTTACCTTCCTTTCTTAATTTTTTTAATTGAAATAATTAGTTTAAACAGCTAAATAATTTTCCTTCTTTATTCTATAATTTTATCCCTCCTTATCTCTTCTCTTAGTAATCTTGTTACGCTTCCTAATTTAAATTTAATCATACTAAAAGAATTTTTTATTTGTTATAATCAAGCTCTCCATCTCACGAAATCCGAGCAAGTTCCAAAATACTCATAAAGGCCCGATAGCCTTCTAAAACTGTCTTTCCTTGCACCTTAATAGTTCGTCCATTTATTCTCTCTGCAAAGGGATAGATGGAAGCCTGGTCAGCCATCTGGGTAAGAAAAAATTCTACTTCAAAGGTAACGGGAAGATTTATATAAAGAGTTTTCGCGGTTGAAAGGCTATCAAGTGCTTTCTTCACTCCTTTCTTAATCAACTGATGAGATTTGTCTGGATGAAGACACTCGGCTGCCGCTCGTCCAATAGCTTTCTTAACTATTGCAGTTTCAAGATGTTCCCCTATAAAGGATTTAGCATCGTGACATACAGTCTCGTCACCACTTAAAAAGACAACAGGAACATTAAAATGGCCTGCAAGAACCGTATTAATTTCCGGTTCACCAACTTCAGTACCATTTAACCTCACACAATTTACCAAAGAGCTGAAATAGGTATGGTCCAATATTGCATGTAATGTACCAATCTTAGCATGATATCCTATGAAAAGTGCTGCATCATATCCTTCAACGCCCTGCATCATACATAATGGTTTGTCAAATCCTGAAATCAGGTGAGCCACAGGATTAAGTTGGGAAAGAATAATATTCGTCATCTTACCATGTGAATCATTTACAATAATCTCTTCTGCTCCTGCCTCCAATGCTCCTTCAATGGCTGCATTGACATCACCCACCATTAGTTTTTGAGCTTGTTTGTATTCCTTTTTTTCCGAAAGAACTTGATCAAAATGAACGATACCGGTAATTCCTTCCATATCCGCCGAAATAAAAACCTTCATTTTATCCTCCTTGTAATATTTTTTAAATAAAAGCTAGATAATCATAACTATTTTTATTTAGAATTAACTAAAATTTTACCAACCCTTAGTTGTCCTTAAAATATCGTCACCAAGTAACCCTTTTTCCAAATCAACCATACACTCTTCAATGATATCAATCCCTTTATTGAACTCTTTTTCTGTTATTACTAAAGGGGGTTGAATTCTTAATACTGAGTTACTAAAAAAGGATAGCAACAATCCTTTTTGCCAGGCGCGATAACAAATCTTTGCGGCTGCTTCCTTATTTCTCTCTTTAGTTAGTGGATCTTTAACTAAATCCACTCCTATAGATAACCCTAAGCCTCTTACTTCTCCGATAATCGGAAAACGCTCCTTCATAGTATTAAAACGCTCTAGAGCGATATTGTAGAGCTTTACAGCATTTTCCATTAATTTTTCCTCTTCGATAACTTCAATAGTCGCTAAGGCTGCCGCACAGCATACGGGGTTACCGGCAGTGGTAAACAGGTGGGCTGGGGCCTCCAGAGAATCCATAATTTCCGCTCTTCCAATTAAAGCCGATAAGGGTAATCCGGAAGCAAGGGCCTTGGCTACCACTATAAGGTCGGGTTCAATACCAAAATGTTCGATTCCAAACCATTTCCCCGTTCTCCCCATTCCCTGTTGAACTTCTTCGGATACAAAAAGAATCCCGTTATCCTTACAAAGTTTATATAAACCTTCCATATACTCTAAAGGTGGCACTACTAACCCCGCATCTCCCTGAATTGGCTCAATAATAACAGCAGCTACTTCATCGGGAGGAAGATAATTAACAAAGGCATATTTTAGATAATCAAGACAATTTTTGCCGGCATCTTCCGGTGCTCCCCCTAAGGGATTGCGGTAAGTATCAGGGAAAGGCATGTGATAAATTTCAGGGAGTAAAGGACCAATCTTTCTTGTCATATTAAGACTTAGCGCAGAAAGACTAATAGATCCATAAGTCGAACCATGATAAGAACGAATAAAAGAGATAATTTTGGTTCTACCCGTATAAGCTCGAGTCAGTTTAATTACACCATCATTAGCATCTGAACCGGAAAGACCAAAAGACACCTTTTTAGGAAAATTGCCCGGTGTAATTTCTATTAATTTTTCAGCAAGATCAACTAAGGGTTTATGATACATATATGCCGGAGTGTATAATATAAATTGTTCTGTTTGATTTTTGATTGCTTTTACAATTTTTGGATGACAATGCCCGGTATTTAGGGCACCGGCACTAGATAAGAAGTCGATGAATTTATTTCCATCCATATCTTCAACAATTGAACCATATCCTCTTTTGATTGCAAAAGGGTAATATGGTACTCGAGAAAAAGGTGCAATTACTTCTTTATCTTTATCTACTACTTCTATACATTTTTCATTTTTACTTTTAAAATCAATAGACATATTTTTTCTCTCCCTTTACTTATATATAAGTTCTCTCGGTAAATAACTTTCACTATTTCTATATCTAAAGAAATCGCTATTCGTCTATTTTAATTAATATATTATTGTCCTAAAAAATAGTAATAATTTTATTTATAAACTTAAATAAAAAAAGCCTGAAAAGATAGGAAATGTTTATTTATACAGAACCTATCCTTCAGGCTTTTGTCCTAAAAGTGTAATATCTATTTGATACATTGTGTCGCTTGGTCCAGACTCTAACAATTAATTAGACGGAACCCTAGGCACACTTCTGTTTCTTTATTTAATTATCTATTTTAGAAAATACTATAACAATTATTATTTTAAAAGTCAAGGAGGGTTATTTTTTTTATGTTATTCAAATAAGATTAAATTTTCTAAATCATACTTACAGGAAGGGATGACCCAGTCACCCCTTCCCATTTAGAAAAATTCAAACTAAGAGAGTTTTTTCTATTCTATCGCTACCGGGTAGAAAAAATATCTACTAGTGGGATTAAGTACAAAACCATGTACATTTGATTTAAAGACCATATTTTGATTTGAATGAGCCAGATAAACCCAACCGGCGTCTTCGTGAATCATTTCCTGAGCTTTCTTGTAATATGCTGCTCTCTTTTCTTTATCATAGGTGGCTAAAGCTGCTGAAAGTAATTCCTGGTTGGTATTGTTAGTATAGAAAGCATAATTTCCGGCCGCACCAATAGAACAAGCATTAGCTCCGTATAATACGTTCATAAAGTTATCCGGATCTCCATTATCACCGGTCCATCCTAGTAGACACATCTGGTGATTTCCTTGTTCGGTTTCCTGGAGATAGGTTGCCCAATCAACCTGATAGAATTTTACAGTGATACCCACTGCCGCTAAATAGCTCTGAATCGCTTCCCCAATCTTGGGAGGATCGAACATATACGGCCGGGATACCGGCATGACATATAGAGTCACTTCAAAACCATCCGGGTAGCCGGCTTTAGCTAACAACTGTTTAGCTCTCGCAGGATCATAGGGATAATCTACTATATCATCATTGTACCCTAGCATAAAGGGAGGCATTCCATTCTTAGCCTTAATGGCTGTCCCCATATAAAGATTATCCACTATCGATTGTTTATCAATAGCCAGATTGATTGCCTGTCTTACTTCTTTCTTGGTAAGGGGCTCAAAATATCCCGGAGTTTTAACCAGAGGTTCATCTAATAAATCACGAACTCCATTATGGTTGGCATCTACATATCCGTATCCGGTATTCATGGCCATATAGCCGACATTCATACCTGCTGCACTTAAAAGTGTCAAATCTTTATTGGCCTTTATTCTGTCTAAGTCAGCTGGATTGGGATATTCTATCCCCTGCACTTCACCTGTTTCTAAAGCCATCAGTCTGGCTGAAGGGTCAGAAATAACTTTGAAGATTAATTTATCTAAACTGGCCCTTTCCCGCCAATAGTTTTCATTTGCTTCCAGGGTAATATGGTCATCTTTTACCCATTCGACAAATTTAAAAGGACCGGTTCCGCAGGGATTTTTAAAGGCATCTTCTTTATATTTTTCGGCATTGGTCGGGCTTACAATACAAACCGTGAACATGGCTAAACTGGTCATAATAGAGGCATTCGGTCTTTTTAAAACAAGTTTTACCGTAAAGTCATCAATCTTCTCCATTCTATCTACATCATAAAACATATATCCCCAATAGGGCCACTCACCATATTGATTGTATGGATGGGCGGTATCGTACTGGCGGGCAAAAGAAAAGACTACTGCATCGGCATTAAAGTCTGTGCCATCGTGGAATTTAACCCCTTCTCTTAAGTGGAAAACAATCTCTGTCCCATCTGCAGATGCCTCCCAGGAGGTAGCCAAGCAAGGTTTTATCATTGTAGAACCTGATTCAAATTCCACTAATCCCTCAAAAATGTTATCCATCCTCTGGATTGATTCTCCATCGGTTACGTCTGCAGGGTCTAATCCCGAGACATCACCACTACTACCGAATACCAAAGTACTACTTGCAGAAACTGCACCCACTACACTAAATGCCAATCCTAATGTTAGCAACAAAACTACAAATAATTTACTTTTCATATTTATTCTCCTTTCTAATCTAATACTTTTTAATTAAAATACCTAATTAATTTTTAAATAATTTTCCTCCTTTCTTTCTTATATTTATTCTATTACGATCGCGAGTTTAATTTTGATTACACTTAAATAATATTAAAAACAATTTGTTTATTTTAAATATGGTAGAGGATTAACCGACTTGCCACTTAATCTTACTTCAAAATGGAGGTGAGGACCAGTAGCATTTCCAGTGCTCCCTACTTTAGCAATTGTAGTTCCCTTGTTCACATGCTGGCCCTTCTTAACCAATATCACAGAACAATGAGCATATACAGTAGAGTATCCCCTATCATGACTTAAGATAACCACATTGCCATATCCCCGCATAAAACTAGCATAGCTTACCAGGCCGCTCTCAGCAGCTACTATAGCAGTCCCGGTAGGAGCTCCAATATCTTTACCAGTATGAAATACTTTTCTTCCGTTTAAGACTCTTGTCCCATAAGGAGAAGTAACCCTTCCTCTTACCGGCCAGATAAAATTACTTATATTACTGCGGGCTCCGGGTACATTAGGAATTCTCAATTGTTGTCCTGTAGAAATTTTGGAAGCATCAGTAATACTATTAGCTGCTATAATAGACTCTATTTTTACATTATAATCGCTCGAAATAGTCCAGAGACTTTCTCCTTTTTTTACATAATAAATTATTTCTTCCGCTGCAGCTTCCTTGCTATATCCCTCTGCTTTGGCAATATCCATATTAGTTATGGTCAGCTTCAATTTTTGGCCTATAGATAGTCGGGATATTTCTTTTAAGTTATTGGTAGAGATAATGGTATTCATCTTTACATCATATCTCTGGGATATGCTCCACAAGTTATCTCCTTTTATCACAGTATAAGTTATAATGGTTGGTTCCTGTTTCTGATTAGAGTTAGATACTCCTCCTCCTATTGCAGGGATTTCCAATTTTTGGCCAAGTGATAAGAGATTTTTATCTTCAAGATTATTAACACTAATAATAACTTCCGCTGAAACGCCATATTTTCGGGAAATATTCCACAGATTATCACCTGCTTTAACCGTATAAAAAAGCGGTTCTGCCTTTTCTGGCAGACTGATACTATTATTCACGTTATCGTTCTTTTTATCAATAACTGGCTGGGTAGTAATGTTTGTTTCGGGGGTAATATTTTTAGTAGAGGGAATTTCTATCTGCTGTCCAATAGAAATTAATTCTGCATTAGTCAGATTATTGGTGGCAATAATTTGACCTATGGAAAGATTACATTCTTGGGCAATTGACCATAAACTCTCTCCCTTTTTTACGATATGAATAGCATAATTATCAGCCTGAAGATTATCTTGAGGAATTTTAATTATCTGACCGATGGATAAAGTATCTTTATCTTCAACATCATTAATATCTAAGATTAATTTTAAAGGCGTATTGTATTCTTTAGAGAGGCTCCATAAAGTATCACCATTCGTTACTTCATATGTAATAAATTCATCATTATTATCGGCAAAAGAGAAAAAAGAAATAGAAAAGATAAACCATAAAAGTAGGGTTAAAAAAATAATGGAATTTTTCTTATCTCTATGATGTTTTTGTGTTACATACATCCTCTATCCTCCTGTATTCATAAGTTAATAACCAAATAATGAAGTAAAAAATAAACAATTAAGAAGTTTCCTCAAGAGGTTTTACTTGTAAATATTTGCTACTTATTTTATAGTTAAATATTTTCCCATCTCATAAACCTCACTTGATTTATGCTGATTTCTTTATATTATATTATTGTTTTTTGATGATTTTGTCAATTTTTTTTATATCGCCTAAATAATTGGTGAATTGGGAAATTGATCAATTGGTTAACTAATTTCTCGCTTACTATTTTTTATCCTTTTCCTTATGCAGTATATCTCCTACCTCTTGGGCAACTCGATAGGGTTTGGTTAAAATTCTGATAGGCATAGACTTGAGGAAATGAGACAGATCTTTTTTTATCTCTTCAGTTATTCGATGGGGTTTAGTTAACACTCTATCTATAAAATCCGCCGTGTAGGTTTCTAATAATTTTTCCCGGTTAATTCTAATTTCGTTTCCGCAAATATTACACTTAATATCCTCTAAATATTCACCTTTATAGGTAATAGTATGATTGGTTTCTTTATTGCAGTGAAGACAAAAAAGTTGAGCTTCTACTTTACTCGTCATTTCCTTTTAAGTTCGCCGTATCGAACTTTTACCTCCTTTTTTTAATCCAACAAAAACCATTCCTTTTACTCTTCGCTCAAAACTTGTGCCAATCTTTTGTACATCTGATAAGATTTTATAACTTTTTTTATATGTTCTCTGGTCTCAGAATAAGGAACATTTTCTACAAAATTATCCAGGTCAGTTCTATCGTATTGTTCTAACCACTTGCTGGTTGTACCTGGACCGGCATTATAGCCAGAAATTATTAATATTGAATCATTTGAAAATCTTTCTTTTAGGTAATTAATATACCAGCAGCCTAAATCAATATTAATCTTGGGGTCAAAGAGCATTTCATCATTAAATTCTACCAGATTTATCTTCTGGGCAATCCATTCCCCGGTAGAAAAAATTATCTGCATCAATCCTCTGGCCCCGGCAGCAGATTCATCCCAGGTGTTAAATCTGCTCTCCTCCCTAATCATAGCCAAAACAAGTAAGGGATCTATTTCGTATTCCAAAGCACGTTCTCTAATTGCATCCTCATAATAAAGAGGATAAAGACCTTCCCATAATTCAAGAGGTAATTCCTCTAATTGATGATTATCTTCTAAATAATTAAAAATTATTTCCGAATAATTTAAAGAATCGTAATAATCCTTGTTCTTTTTATAAATATCACTTAGCTTAAATAATAAAAAGATATTTCCGGGATCGTAATTTAATGTTCCCTTTAATTCAACTATTGATTCTTTATAAAAACTAATCTCCTCGAATAATTCTGCCTTAAGCAATGACAGCTGGCCCTTCCCCTCTATTTTATCATATTTTTTTAAAAATTCCTCTAAATTTATAAAATCCTCTTTCCTGGAAACAGAAACAGGCCAAACAAAACTAATATCACTTCTTTGTTCTCTAATTCTTTCGCTATAATAACTTAAAGGATATTCCCGAATAAGTTTTTCGTAGGCAATTTTTGCCTCCTCCTCTGAGCCCATATTCTCTAAAATCTTTCCCTTCCAGTACAGGGCATCATCTCCCAGGTTACTTTGTGAAAATCTTTCTGATAATTCTCGATAGTAATCTAATGCCTCAGGGTAAGAATTATTATTAGTATAATATCGAGCTAAACTCCATAGAGAGGTCATTGATTCATAGCTATTAGGGTATTTGTTGATCAATTCTCTCCACAGGGAAATCCCCTTTTCCGTTTCTTTTAACTGAAAATAAGATTCTGCCAGACGCAGATAAGACTCTCGGGCATAATAGCTTTCAGGATATTGACCTATAATTTTTTCATACTTCTCTATTGCCAAATAACGCTCTCCTAAGACACGCAGAGAATTGCCCCCAAGATAATTTGCTTTAATAGTAATTTCACCGGGAGGAAATCTTGCTATAATCTCCTCACACTGATTAACAGCTTCCTTATATTCCTGTTTGTTATATAAAGCCCTTGCCCTCTTATAGTAAACTTCCGCAATATCAAGAGCTTCGGGAAAAGTTTCAATGACTTCTCTATATAAACCCTCAGCCAGATTATACTGGCGATATTTAAACAAAATATCTGCACATTTTACCATTATATGGTAAGGAATCTCGATTTCTTTTAAATCTTCTTGAGTTTTATTAAAATATCTAATCAACAACTCTTCCGGTTCTGATTTCCTTTTAAGTCTATAGCCTTCATCCAATATCTCATATAAACAGTTAAGAGAATCGACATATTTTTTTCCCTGCCAGTATATCTCGGAAAGCTCAAGCAAAACTTTTGCTTTAAGCTGGTTGTCTTTGGAATCTTCCAGAATATCCTTATAATAAATTACCGCAGAAGTTGTATCATTTAACTCGCGATAATTCTGAGCTATCTGGTAGTTGACCTCTGAAATAATAAGGCTTTGAGGAAAATTCTCTGTTATTTGTTTATAGGTGGCTGTAGATTCGTGATTTTCACCTTTAAGTCTATAGGTTTCGGCCAGATGAAAGAGGGAATAATCAGTCAAAATTGGGTCATCTCTTACTAAGTTCTTATATATTTCTATCGCCCTATTCCAATCTTCAATTTTTCTATAACAATCCCCCAATAAATACTGGGATTTAATATAAAGGGGTAAATTAAGGGTGGAATATTCTACCTTTAACAATTCGGAAATAGCCTGCTGATAATCAGTATGTTGATAAAATTCCAATCCCATTTTATAGTTTTCTAAATCTTCTTTTAGCTCGATAGTCGAAGGGTGTTCTTCTACTACTTTGGAAAGCTTTAATATCTTCAACTGCTGGGCTTCAAGTTCAGTCAATTCATCATTGCCGGCCAAGACAATATCCACTCCGAATAAGCTGACAGCTAAAATCATTATCAAAAAAAATATCATTACAGTTCTCATTTTATTCACCCTTATTTTAAAACTTTCTTTGAGCTGCTCTTCATTTTTTTTCCGTTCAGTAATATCTACAAACATTCCTATTATCCCTCTGGGTTTTCCATCAAATATAACCGGAGAACCGGATATAGATACCGGAAATAAAGTGCCATCCTTCTTCTTTCTGATAGTCTCAAAGTTAATATAACCCTTTGGTAAAGCTTTGTTATCCATGCCCTTCCCTTCTATAATCTTTTCAGAAGGGTGAATAATCCCGAAATTGATATTCTTCCCTTTTGTTTCTTTCAATGAATAACCAAATAGTTCAATGAATCTTAAATTTATATCTAAGATATTTCCTTTTTCGTCGACATACACTATTGCCTCAGGGTTATCTCTAAAGATACCGATAAACTCCTGCTGGCTTTGACGCAAAGCTTCTTCGGCTTTTTTTACTGTAGGGCTATTGCTGCCTGTTTTATAAATGTTTCTATAAAATCGGGATATTTTATTTCGTTTTGTCCGCGTAATAGAATAACCACTTCACCAAGTATCTCTCCTTTTCTGGAAAGGCCTATCATGTAGACTTCGTTTAAATTAAATAA
>DASRMF010000009.1:0-8403 GCA_035648055.1 Atribacterota bacterium | reverse complement strand
GGGTCAGATACTACCGCTATTGCCCTGGCCGCTCAGCTGGAGGCAGACAAATGTGAAATCTATACCGATGTCGAGGGAGTTTATACTGCTGACCCGCGAATTGTCCGCACGGCCCGTCGAATTCCGGTAATCTCCTATGATGAAATGGCCGAGATGGCCAGTTTAGGGGCTAAAGTGATGCACTATAGAGCTATAGATCTTGCCAGAAATTACAAAGTAAAGATTTTAGTTAAATCGTCTTTTGTTGAAGGAGAAGGTACGCTTATAAAGGAGGTAGACTCGATGTTAGAAAAAGTAATTGTAAGAGGAGTAACCCAAGAGACCAGTGTAGGTAAAATTGTAGTCCGGGGGGTTCCGGATGTTCCTGGCGTAGCTTATAAATTGTTTAAAGCCCTGGCCGAAAAAGAGATAATTGTAGATATGATTATCCAAAGCGCCCATCACAACCAGGTTAATGATATTGCCTTTACCGTGGCTTTAAATGATTTTAATAAAGCTATTCAAATTACTAAGCATATTGCAGAAGAAATTGGGGCTAAAGAGGTAATCTCCGAATCGGAAGTAGCCAAAGTTTCTATTGTAGGAGCAGGCATTACCAGCGACCCGGCTATAGCCGCCCGGATGTTTGGGGCTCTGGCCAAAGAAGGAGTAAATATAGATATGATCAGCACTTCCGGAATTAAAATATCCTGCCTGATAGGTTCTTCCCGCATAAAAGATGCGGTAAAAGCAATCCATGAGGAATTTGGTTTAGATAAAACAAATAAAGTAGGTGAAGAAAAATGAGAAAATATAATGTTGCCGTTGTAGGGGCTACCGGAGCAGTTGGGGAAGAAATGAGATTGGTTTTAGAAGAGAGAAAATTTCCGGTGGAAAAATTAAGTCTCTTCGCCTCAATCAGATCGGCCGGCAAAGAATATGAATTTAAGGGAAAAAAGGTCGTAGTACAGGAATTAAAAGATAATTCTTTTGATGGAATAGATATTGCCCTTTTTTCCGGAGGAGACGAAGTAAGTAAGCATTTTGCTCCCCTTGCTGTTCAACAGGGGACTATAGTAGTAGATAATGGTAAATATTTCCGAATGGACCCCAATGTTCCCTTAATAGTTCCGGAAGTGAATCCTGATGATTTAAAATGGCACAAGGGTTTAATCGCTAATCCTAACTGTTCTACTATCCAGATGGTAATGGCTTTAAAGCCCATTTATGATGAAGTGGGGATAGAAAGGGTTATAGTAGCCACTTATCAGAGCGTTTCGGGGACCGGGAAAGAAGCCATAGAGGAACTAAAGAATCAAGCTGCTTCTATTGCTAAAGGTGAAGAATTTGAAATCAAAGCCTATCCTTATCAGATAGCTTATAATACACTCCCTCATATCGGTGATTTTCAAGAGAATGGCTATACTTCTGAAGAAATAAAGATGTTAGACGAAACCAGAAAAATATTGGGAGATGATAATATTCGAGTAGTTGCCACCACGGTGAGAGTCCCGGTTTACCGGGCTCATTCGGAAGTAGTCCACGTAGAGACTAAAAAGAAAATTTCAGTGCAGAGAACTCGGGAAATACTGAGTTCTTTCCCCGGGATTAAAGTGATTGACAATCCGGACAAATTAGAATATCCCCTGGCTTTATTTGCCGAGGGAAAGGATGAAGTCTTTGTAGGTAGAATCAGAGAAGATATCTCTACTGAAAACGGTCTGGTAATGTGGATCGTCTCTGATAACCTGCGAAAAGGCGCCGCCCTAAATGCCGTCCAAATCGCCGAGAAAATTATTGAAAAGAAATTATTTTTAAAATAAAAACCTACCAGAGGACTGCCCTCTGGTAGGTTTTTATTTCTATGTAAAGAGGACGTCCTCCCGATATTTCCTTAACAAAGTACGTCTGTATAGCTTGATAATTATAGATTATGCCTGCCAAATCGTTGTTCAGTTGCTTGTAAAATCATTTTTAACGTTTCGCCATATGATATCCCTGCAATCTCGGCCATCTTGACCAGATGACCATCCCAGCACCATCCTGGGTTAGGATTTACTTCAAGGAGCTTTGGGGTGCCATTAGCATCGACTCTCCAGTCAAATCGACAGTAATCTTTACATTCCAACCTCTCGGATAATTTCAAACAACACTCTATAATAAATTTTTCTACATCTTCCGAAAGATCAGCGGCAGTAGATTTTATATTCCAGTAAGGTGATTCCGGGAGCCACTTAGATTCATAACCGCATATCTGTGGCAAGTTTTCTGGCAGTAATGAATAATCTGCCATAATGACAGGTAAGACCGTATAGGATTCAGGAGGATTTCCTATTACCCCGACACTAAGGTCTTTTCCGGTAAGAAGTTCCTCAATCAGAATGGGTTTATCGTAACCAAATTTTTCCCTGATCTCTGAGATAGCATTTACCAGTTCCTCAAAACTATTTGCAACGCACATCTGGGTAATTCCAAAACTGGAATCTCCGAAGTTAGGTTTTGCAATTACCGGAAAACTAAAGGGCAATTCAAAGGTAGTGTCCTCGGGCTTAATAAAGAAAGCTTCCGGTACCGGGATTTCCATCTCCCTTGCAATTCCTCGCACTAATGATTTGTCATAACAGTAAGCGAGACATTGGGGCCCTGAACCAGTGTATGGTATTTCGAGCATTTCCAGCAAAGAGGGCACGTGAAGCTCTTTTTGTGCGTCATTATTGTAACCTTCATCGCACAGGTTAAAGGCAATATCGATTTTTGCCTTTTCTTTCATCTTCATTAAGTCCTGTATTAAAGTATCGTGACTGTTTAGGTAAGTAAAATGAAAATTTTTCAGTTCCTTTAATCCTGATTTTAATTGATCTATAGTGTAAAAATCATCATCATCAAAGGTGGTAGAAGGCTTTATAGGGTCTGCTTTGCGAGGGTCTCCTAAAATTACTACAATATTCTTTAGCTTTTTTTTGAGCTTCTTTTTAACAGGTGTCCATTCTTTTTTAGTTACCGCTGCAACAATTAAACATCTTTCCATCATACCCAAATCTTGATTTCGCTTGGAATCAGGAGAAATTTGGCCATGAAAAGTTATGTCACTTAAACCAGCTGTTTCCAAAAGACGAGTTAAACTTTCTTTGGAGTAAAGTCTTTCTGCGTAGAATTGGTCTGCTATCACGCCCTTTTCTACATGATTAATAATTTCTCTGGATATGAGGCGCTGCTTATCAAGAGAAAGTGAGCGTTCTCTGCAAACAAAATGTTTTTTGTCTATCCACTCCCAAGATCTGTTTTGAAAGTGTTTCCTTAAGTATTCTCCGTCGGTAATCTCAATAAGAAGTTTTCCCCAAGGTTTTAAAACTCTAAATACTTCCTTTAGCACCCTCAAGTCATCCTGGATAGTCTCAAAATAGCCGAAACTGTTACCCAGTATAGTTACAACATCAAAAGTATCGGGTGGAGAGGGAATTTTGCGGGCATCACCCTCTCTGAACTTGATATTCATATCTTCTTTTTTTGCACGTGCTTTCGCTTTTTGGATTAGATAATGGGAGCGATCTAATCCTTCAATATTTTTAAAATTTCTCCTGGCCAATTCAAGGGAATGCCTACCCTGTCCACAGCACAAGTCAAGAATTTTATCTTCAGGTGAGAGTTTCAGAACATCTAAAAATTGGGTAATTTCGCTTGCAGTTATACTCAAGTCGTCTACGACATCACCATCAGTTTTTAAATAAAGATAATTAAAGATTCGGCTCCACCAGTCCGGGCGAACGTGCTCTTCAAGGTCAGGGACAGGACCTAAAAATACTTTTCGGTCTTTACCATTTTTCCTTTGCTGGGGAGGTTTGTCCGATGTAGTTTTTTGATTCATGTTTCTCCTCTATATTTTCTAAGAATTTTGTACAAATTTTACTTTAATTAAAAAACGCATACTTATTTTTTATTTATCTTTCTTATACAATAAACTTTCAGGGATGTCAATAGAGTAAAGCCTGATTTTAAATAAAAATTAAAATTTCCCCTTTCCATAAAAAAATTATTCTTTACAATTCCTTTTGTGGTATAATGTTAATTCAATTTTATAGAGCATTCACACTATTTTTACCCGGAGGAAATAAACGATTGTTACTGAATAGCAAAAATATCCATATATTAAAAAAAGAGGGAAAAGAAATTTTATTAGTAGGCACTGCTCATGTTTCTAAAGATAGTGCTCAAGAAGTGAAAGAATTAATTGAGCAAGAAAAGCCGGATAGTGTCTGCGTAGAATTATGTCCTGCCCGCTATAACAGTATAAACAATCCGAACACATGGAAAAATATGGATATTATCACCATAATCAAACAAAAAAAAGCCCTACTCCTCCTGGCTAATTTGATTTTATCTTCTTTTCAGAAACGATTAGCCCAGCAATTAGGAATTAACCCTGGTCAGGAGATGATTCAAGCTATCTCATCAGCAAAAGAGACTAATGCCCATCTGGTTCTTGCCGATAGAGATATCCAGGTCACTTTTACCCGTGTCTGGAAAAAGCTCAGTTTCTGGGGAAAAATGCGCATACTTTTTATGTTAATCTTCAGTATGTTTGGCAAAGAAAAAATCTCGGAAGAAGAAATTGAAAGACTAAAATCAGAAGATGTTCTTACCGCTGCCTTAAGTGAATTAGCGCATTCATTCCCCCGATTGAAAAATACTTTAATAGATGAACGTGATCAATACCTGGCTGAAAAAATAAAACTGGCTCCGGGCAATAAAGTAATCGCTATTGTTGGTGCCGGACATGTACCGGGAATTAAAAAAGAAATAGATAAAGAGCATGATTTAATTGCCCTCACCAAAATACCTCCTACTTCCAATTACCTAAAATTATTAGTCTGGGGCATCCCTTTAGCCATAATTGCTATTATTGCTTCTACTTTTGCCTATTCTCCCCCTGCCGGCTTTGACCAAATTACTCAATGGTTTTTATGGAATGGTTCCCTATCTGCTCTGGGGGCATTGATAGCGATGGCACACCCTCTCTCTATTCTTACTGCCTTTGTAGCAGCTCCTTTTAGTTCTTTAAATCCTCTTTTAGCTGCTGGGTGGTTTGCCGGTATTGTGGAAGCCCTAATCAGGCGTCCCCGGGTAGAAGATTTCGAGCAGCTGGGGGACATCACTAACCTTAAAGACTTTTTTCATAATCGGGTTACTAAAATATTACTGGTAGTGGCCCTTGCCAATTTGGGAAGTATGGCAGGGACGTTTATCGGCGGAGCAAAAGTAATTCAACTCTTTATCAACACCATCAATCCTTAAAATTCTAATTACTTCCAATTGTAAAAAGATAAACGATTACTAAAAACTTCTCTTAAAAGGAAAATATAATCAAAACGAAACCCCCATATTACTTTTCTTGATTAACCTGATGTAAAAAAATTATTTAAATATTTTTGTTTTTAAAATATTTGTATTGCCGTTATAGTTTTTCGCTACCAACTATTCACATTCACTTTTTACACTAATCTAAAAAAAATCATCTTAGATATTTTAATAACTTTAATGGTGCACAATCTATTTGATTCAAACAGAGGTTTGATTTGCCCGGTATTCATGTTACAATTGAAAGAGTCGGATACTTGTATCCATAAATGATTATTATAATAAAAGAGGAGTTATTATTATGAAAAAACAAAATACATCAAGAAATTTGAGTTCACCTTTGCTTTTCGGAAATTGGTTACAACACATGTTGATATTCTTATTTATCACCATATTCTTATTTTTTACTACATCTTCGGTATTCGGTGAGGTTCAAGATGTCAGAGAAGCCATTGTAAAAGTATATGTCGTTAGCAATTCTCCGGATTATTATAATCCCTGGAGTATGCAGGGACCCCAGGGTGCTTCCGGTTCCGGTTGCATAATTGAAAATAATCTTATATTGACCAATGCCCATGTGGTTAGTGATCAGACTTTCCTTCAAGTGCGTAAATACGGAGAAACTGAGCGCCATCGTGCGGAAGTGGTTGCTGTTTCGCATTTAACAGACCTGGCTTTAATAAGAGTAGAAGACCCGGCATTTTTTAAAGATCAGTCCTTTTTAACCTTGGGAGAACTACCTGAACCTCAGCAGGAAGTTCTGGTCTATGGATTTCCTATGGGTGGTGATATGTTAAGCATCACTAAGGGGATTATATCTCGAATTGAACATCAGCCATATGTCCATAGTTCTTCGATATTTTTAGCCGGACAAATCGATGCCGCCATCAATCCTGGAAATAGCGGCGGTCCGGTTTTGGTGGACGATAAGATCGTCGGAGTGGTTATGCAGGGTATTCCTACTTCTCAAAATATCGGTTATATGGTACCGGTGACGGTCATCCGTCACTTTTTCGATGATTTAATGGATGGTACTTATGACGGTTACCCCAGCATGGGTGTGAACTTGCAGGATATGGAGAATAAGAGTTTGAGAGAATATTATCAGATGGAGGATGACATGAGCGGTGTTCTGATCAATCAAATCATTCCCGGGTCACCATCTGACGGAAACTTGCAGACTAATGATATTTTACTGTCTATCGGAAATTATAAAGTGGGCAATGATGGGACCATCGAATTTAGAACCCACGAAAGGACTCAATTGACTTATGCCATTCAGGAAAAACAGATTGGCGAAAACATTCAAATGGACATTTTAAGAAATGGTGAAAAAATTTCCTTAGATGTTAATCTCTATCGATCTTCACAGAAAGATCAGCTTGTTCCCATGGAACAATATGAGACATTGCCTTCCTATTATATCTATGGTGGTTTGATCTTTTGTCCTTTAAGTAGTAATTTATTGCATATCTGGGGTTCACAGTGGTATCAGTCTGCCCCCACGGAATTAATTTATCACTTGCAGAATAATATTCCCGAAAGAGAAGGTCAGCAAGTGGTAGTTTTATTAAAATCTTTGGCAGCCGATGTCAATGAAGGCTATCAAAATGTAAATAGCTGGGTAGTTGATACTGTTAATGGCGAAAAGATATGGAATTTGAATGATTTTGTTGCAAAAGTGGAAGCAATTCAGGATGATTATATCATACTGGAGAATAAGTGGGGCCAGAAAATTGTGATTGACCGGGAGATGGCAAAAAATACACATCAGGAAATTCTGGAAATCTACCGGATTCCTTTTGATCGTTCGGAAGATTTAATGAAATAAATAACAGTTTAAATCTCCCCCGTTATTTCCGTTATCTATTGGCGATAGAAGGTATAAAAGGAAATTACCATGAATCGATTTATCAAAATATCGGTTATCGGGCTATTGACATTAACTGGAGTTTTTTTTATTTATCATTACTCGAATCTAGAAGCTTCCGCCAATTCTAATGTTATTCCGGTTTATAGCTATAAGGTTGTCAATACTTATCCTCATGATAGAAGTGCTTTCACAGAAGGTTTGGTATTTGAAGATGGTGTTTTATATGAAGGAACAGGTCTTCGTGGATATTCCAACTTGCGTAGAGTGAAATTAGAAACCGGAGAAATCTTACAAATTTGTGAACTGTTGCCTCAATTTTTTGGCGAAGGGGTGACCATCTATGGGGATAAGATTATCCGATTGACCTGGCAATCTAATATCGGTTTTGTTTATGATAAATACAGTTTTAAATTACTACAAGAGTTTAATTATCCGGATGAAGGCTGGGGTATTACCCATGATGGAAAGCATTTAATCATGAGTGATGGTACCTCAACATTACATTTCTTAAATCCTGAAACTTTTGAGGAAATTAGTCAGATTGAAGTTTCTGCAAACGATACTCCCGTGACTAAAATCAATGAATTAGAATATATTCAAGGGGAGATCTATGCCAACATATGGCTGACAGAACTTATCGCCAGGATTGATCCCCTAACCGGCCAGGTAATCGGATGGATAGACCTGAAAGGCATTTTAAGTCCGGAAGATGATAGTGAGACAGTTGATGTTCTTAATGGTATTGCCTATGACCCAAAGAATAGCCGGTTGTTTGTGACCGGGAAATTTTGGCCAAAACTTTTTGAGATTGAATTGATAGGGCAGGGGACTGCAGAATCCAAGGGAGAAACCAAACCATAGAAAAAATAGGATGTGTCCCTATTAAATTATATCAATAATCGAAAGGGAGAAATATGGAAAATAAAGACAAAACGAACAAAGAGTTAATTAAAGAAATATCAACACTCAATCAACAAATTACTAAATTAAAAAAATCAGAAGATAGAAATAAACAAGAACTAAAAGAAACAAAAACATTAATAGATGAATTACCACAAGCTGTTTATGAAATTGATAAAAAAGGTAATTTTACTTTCCTTAATCAAACCGCAATAAAAATTTGGGGATTTACTAAAAGTGAATTAAAAAATGGCTTGTCTTCCCTCCAAACCTTAATTCCGGAAGACCGCCCTCGT
>DASRMF010000008.1:0-15806 GCA_035648055.1 Atribacterota bacterium | reverse complement strand
AAAGACAAAAAATTTAAACTCCTCAAAAAATTATAAAAGTTTAGGGGTCAGGTCTCAACATTTGACATAACTTAAGCTTAAAAAAGTAATCTAAAATGTTATGTCAAATGTTGAGACCTGACCCATTTTTTATTCTTCATCAATTATTCTACAATTAATTTAGAGGATGACCTATCTGTATCTGCAAGAAGAAATTCTTCGCTCATGCTCAAACAATTTACCGGACATATATCATTACATTGAGAACAGAAAATACAACGATCGAGATGAATTTTAATCTTCTTTTTATCAGGAATAAATTCGATTGCCTCAGCAGGACATACTTTAATACACAATTTACATCCTATGCATTTTTCTCTATCGTAAACAATCTTCCCTCTAAAATTTTTAGGTATTTCCACAGGAGGGTTTATTTTTGCTTCTCCCTTTTCAATTTTTTCCAATAATTCTAATATCGAGTCAGGGTAATAAGTAACCGGAAATAGGTTGGTAGCTGGTTTTTTAAATAATTGTTGTAACAGTTCAAATCCCATTGGTGTTGCCATTTTATCACCTCAAACTATAATAGTATCTAAAACGATCAATGCAAGGCCAAGTAATCCTATAATCGATACTGGAATCCAGTAAGCAAAGGCAACCTGGTCTATTTTTAAACGTGCGACTGCAACTCTAATAAAAGTTAGTTCCACAAACATGACTAAAAACATTTTTACCAAAAAGAACAGTACATCTACAATGAATGCCAATACTCCACTTAAAGCAAGTAGGTGAGATATATTGTAAGGAAAAAATAAAGCCACAGTCAAGGAAGTCATTACTATGGTCTTTACCGCGTCAGTTAAGCCAAATAGAGCAAGATTCCTTCCCGAATACTCTACTAATATTCCTCCGGCTAATTCTGTTTCAGCTTCCGGTGCATCAAAAGGTACTTTAGAAAGCTCGCCCGGTGTAACTGCTGCAAGAGTAATAAATAGCAAAATTGCTCCGATGAAACCCAATGGGCCCACTAACCCCCAAATAGGATGAGCATTGATCACAGCCAAGGAGAAAACATTGAGATGAGGGTAAACCTGGCTTAATTTCCAGCCCAAAGCAACTACTACCGTTACTAAAGGAAGTTCATAGCTCATCATCATTACCATCTCTCTTTGTGCTCCCACATTGGCATAAGGAGAACCAGATGAAAAACCGCCAACCACCATTCCGATAGCTGGTAGAGTTAGAAGATAAACAATTAGCACAATATCCCCGTACCCGCTTAACAGAGGAGGAATATTCCCTATGGGTAAATAAAATAAAATTGTAATAGAAGATACCAAAGCCATAATCGGTGCTCCATTGAATATCCAGGGAACTGCATTTTGGGGCACAATATTTTCTTTAATCATTAATTTAAAGAAATCCATAAAAGGTTGCCTTATAGGCGGGCCAACTCGAGCCTGCATCCTTGCTGCTAATTTTCTATCAATACCTTTATAAAATAAACCTATTGCTACTCCTAAAAAAGCAATGATAATTGCCCCTAATATCTTCCCTAATATTCCAAATAAGCTGATAAAAGTCATGGAGTAATCCTCCTTGTTTTTTGAACACTCAATTCATGTAAATCTTTTTTGGTTAACACATTCTTTTGTCCATTAGCCTTATTTAAAATAGTCACTCTATCCATGCAAGCTATACAGGGATCGGTAGATGCTATCACAATTGGGATATCAGCTATCTGTTCTCCTAAAAGCATAGGTGCCCAGGGCATTAAATTGTTATAAGTGGGGGCACGAGCCTTCCAAACTTCGGGCACTTCTGCTTCTGCTAATTTTATATAATGGAAACATTCACCGCGAGGGGCTTCATGTCTTCCAATTCCTTCACCTTTAGCTTTCTTTAATTGATTTAATAATTTAACTAATTTCTTCTCGGCTACAATTTCCCCTGAAGGCATATTTTCTAAACATTGTTCAATAATCTGTATTGATTGTACCACTTCCAATAACCGAACAATTATCCGATCATAGACATCACCATTTACCTCTCCGGTTAATACATCCGGAGTAATGGCTTTCACTTCCAAATCAGCATAGGCTGAATAAGGTTGATCCTGTCTTACATCCTTTTTTATCCCCGATGCTCTGGCAGTAGGTCCTACTGCACATAGACGGAGAGCATCTTCTTTAGTTAAAACACCAACATTCTTTGTTCTTAAAGCAATGGTAGGATCCTTTAAGAATATATCTTCTAATTTTCCGTAGATATCCTTATAATATTCTAAAGTCTTACGAATTCGAGATATTTGTTCTTCGCTAATATCTCTTCTTACTCCCCCTATCATAAATATCCCGTAATTAATTCTGTTTCCGGTAAGATATTCTAAAAGGTCCAATACTTCTTCCCTGGCTCTCCAGGATATATATAAAACAGAATCAAAACCTAGTTCATGACCGGCGATCCCGGCCCACAAAATATGAGAATGAATTCTTTCTAACTCAGCAATAATTACCCGAATATATTGGCCTCTTTCGGGAACTTCAATCCCAGCAGCATTCTCCACTGCCTGACAAAAGGCAAAAGGGTGAGAAGCAGAACAGATACCGCATATTCTTTCAGCTAAATAGATAATTTGAATTGGATTCCTTTGCCTTCCCATAAATTCTATCCCTCGATGATTATCCCCAGGTGCTAAATTTACCTTTTCAATGCGCTCTCCATATATTTCAAAATTAAAAGTCATCGGTTCTTCCAGAGAAGGGTGAACCGGACCTATGGGTATAGAGTAAGTCTTTTTATTCAACCTTTTTCACCCCTTCTCTTTTATTAACCATTTTTTCCGCTCCTGTTTCATCTTTTCTTAAAGGATAAACATCTTTTGGAAAATCCTTGGGTAAGAAAACATTCGGTAAATCGGGAAGACCCTTTATTGTCACTCCCAACATCTCTTTTATCTCTCTTTCGGCAGTTTGAGCCCCCGGTATCAGATCAGTAATGGTGGGTAACTTAAGATTATTTTTTGGTAAGTTAGTCGTTAAATTTAAGGATATCTCTTTAGATCTCTCTCCATAATAAATGGAGAAATGATAGGTTAATTTAATTTCTTCCCCTGTATCACTACCTGAAATAATAGCAAAATGAGGAAATTGAATAGTGCACAAAAGTTTAACTGCTTCCTTAAAGTCCTTTAGTTCTATCTCTAACCATATTACACTATAGCTATTCTTTTTTAATCCTGCTGTTTTAATTTCTATCCTGCTATTTGTAATTGAATCATTAAATTTTTCTTTAAATAATTTTATAATTTCTTCTGACTTCATGTGTTCCATTCTCTACCACCTTTTTTCTGGTATTTCGTGTATCGTATGTCACATTTCGTTTCACGGTTATTAATACATATCACATAACTTTTAATGTAGGAGTCAGGTTCATCGAGCTCCTACTACCTCTACGCTGTACGCTATACGCTAACTACTATTTCGCTGCAGCAGCTTTCATACTTTCTCTTAACTTTTCCAACTTAATCCAGGCTTGCAACACACCATTTATTATAGCTTCCGGCCGAGCAGGACATCCTGGAACATAAACATCTACCGGTATAACTTTGTCAATAGAACCTGAGATATTGTATGAGTTGTAAAAGACTCCTCCACTTGTTCCACATGTTCCAACTGCTATCACGGCTTTAGGATCAGGAGTTTGTTCAAATACACGTTTTACTTTATCGTACATCTTGCTGGTCACCGGACCGGTTACCAATAATACATCTGCATGCTTAGGACTGCCTACTAACTTAATCCCAAATCTTTCTAAATCGTACCGGGGGGTTAGACCTGCTACAATTTCAATATCACAACCATTACAAGAACCAGTATTTAGGTGAAAAACCCAGAGAGACCTTTCAAAATATTTATTTAACCTCACTATCCACTCACCCCTACCATAATTAATATTATTACAGTTACTACAATTATCCAACTAGAATAATCATTGATATTTCCGGTATGCATTTTTACCAAAGGTTTATAATAACCCTTTAATGCTTCCGTAAATCCCCAATAAATATGGCTCGCACTCAAATGGGAGTTCTCCTTGCTTTCTTCGGGATTACCGGAAATAAAAGGTTTATCCTGTTCGGTATTTTTTTTATAACTATCTTCGCCTTTATTTCTGATATAAATTACGATACTTCCAATGACCAATACAAGCACTATCCAAATTACTGCACTCCAAAAACCGCTACCTGTTTCTAATAATCCTAACATTTTTTACATACCTCCTAATGCTGTGCCGGTATATTGCAATTGTTCTATTAAAGACATTACTGCGGGATGCACTAAATTTTTTACTATCAGGTCCGGGAATAATCCAAAAAATATTATGATACAGGATAAAACGGCCATAGCAAAGACCATGCTGCGCGGGACTTCTTTGACTTCTTTAAATTGAGGTAATTTCGGACCTAAAAACGCGCTATGAAATACTTTAACAAATGAGGCTAAAGTTAAGATACTAACTACCATGGCTATTATAGAAAGCAAGGGATTGAATCTATACACAGATTCGTAAATTAAAAGTTTAGAGGCAAAGCCATTAAAGGGCGGAAGCCCGGCAATGGCCGCTGCTCCAATAATAAAAAAGATGGTAGTATATTTCATCGAATGAGCTAACCCACCCATTTTATTAAGATCTCTTGTTCCTGTCCTGAAAAATAAAGCACCGGCAGTTAAAAATAGCAAGCCCTTATACATAGCATGATTCATAATATGAAATATTCCGCCCTCCATAGCCGTAATTCCATATTTTTGTAAGGCTACTGGGTTAGCTAATACTGCTAAACCCACACCTACCCCCAGGAGCATATAACCTGTCTGAGAGACGGCATGATAAGCCATAAGCCTCTTTATATCTTTTTGAACAATAGCCATAGTAACTCCGATAAACATAGATAAAAGACCAAAAATAATAATTATCCAGCCTACGGTTAAGGCATTTAAAGAAATATTATATAAAGAAAAAACTACTCTAAACAAAGCATATAGACTGGCCTGGCTGGCAGCAACCAATATCATAGTGATTGGTGCAGGTGCCTCCGAATAAGCATCTGGTGTCCACATATGCATCGGTACCGCTCCTGCTTTCATGGCCAGCACTGATATTAAAAGACCTAAAGCAATCTTATCTAATTGGGAGTATTTAATCATCTTGGCTAAAGCTGCGAAATTAAGAAGATCGTATTGCCCATAAAATATTCCTACAGCAAATAAAACCATGAGGGCAGATATTGAACTAACCACCATATATTTAAAACCCGCTTCTGCTGGTTCACCATAATCAACTCCTCTAAAAGAAATTAGGGCAACAGAAGCAATGGAGGCAATTTCCAAAAACACAAAAAAGTTAAATATATCACCGGTAAACTCCATTCCAAACATACCTACAGTTAAAAGTAACAAAAGGGAATAATACTTATCTACTCCATCATATTTTTTTAGAAAAGATAAAGAATAGATTACCCCTAAAAAAGAAACAACTGCAGTAATTAGACCCATAAATATGCCCATTGCATCTACTTCGAACATAATCCTAATAGGGAATTTTAAGCCAGAAGGTAAAGCTAAAGATGGAGATGTTGCGCCAAAAATATAAACTTGGGGACCAACTGTTAATATTTTAACCGCTAATACAATGGTTAAAATTAAACTTACACTTAAAGCAAGGGCGCTAAGAATCCCTGTAGCTTTTTTACTTATCCGATTGATAAGTGGCACTAAAAAAGCTGCCAATAGAGGTATAGCTATTATTAATATAGGAACATGGTTCGATAGATTCATCCTCTCAACCTCCTTACCTCGTCTGTATCCAAGGTCCCATAGTGTTTATAAATCATCATAGCGATCGACAATATAAGAGCAGTAGTTGCGATACCTATAACTATACTGGTAAGAGTCAAGGCTTGAGGAGTTGGCAAGACCATTGCTTGCCCGGATGGTGCCTGGGTATAAATCGGAGCAATTGCTCCTTTCCTGTACCCCAAAGTGATTAAAAATAAATTTACACCATTTTCAATTAGAACAATACCAATTGCAATTTTGATTAAATTCTTCTTAAACATAAGAGTATAAATTCCTAATCCTATAAAAATTACTACTGCAACATAAGGTAAATTGCCTATCATTTTATGATTTCTCCTTCTTCTTAGTAAATTCTGCTCCACTAGCCATAGTTAAAACAATAACCCCAAAAGCAGATAAAACTTCTAATCCAACGGCAATATTCATCAGGGGAATTACTCCTGCGGTATTCATATCACCTGGATTAACACCAATCACTGCAGCATTACCGAACCAGCTCCCGCTGTTGGCTAAAAAGTTATAAAAAAAGGTTATTCCTAATCCCGAAAAACCTAATACTATAAACAAGATTAAACCAAAATTTTCAAAGAGTGAAAAAATATCCTTTTTGAGAAATTTATTGGAATTCAAACTACCATAAGATACTAATAGTAAAGCAAAAGCGGAGCCTGCCACAGCACCTCCTTGAAATCCTCCCCCTGGAGTAAGGTGGCCGTGTGCTATTATATATAAACCAAAAATAATAATAAAACCATACACAAAATTGGTAACAGTCTTTACTATCCTGGACATCTCTTTCATCTCTTAACCCCCCTAAACAGAGCCACAATTCCCACCACTGCGGTAAAAAGGACTGTAGCTTCCCCTAAAGTATCAAAACCTCTATAGTCAAAAACGATAGAGGTTACTACATTGTTTGCCCCAGTCTCGCTCTGAGCATTTTCAATAAAGTAATCATCCATCTCGCTAAAAGCAGGTTCTCCGAATGTCCTCATGTTTACGGCGCTAACTATCAAGAAAGAAAAAAATATTATAAAGGCGATACCGAAAATTATTTTTTTCATTTTATCTTCCCCCTATCTAGTCCCTCTAATAGCAAAAATAAATATTGCCATAGTCAATCCTGCTCCGATAGCTGCTTCGGCTATGGCTACATCAGGAGCATGTAAAAGGTAAAATTCTAATGAAAGAAACAAACTGGCTACCGACAAAGCAATTATTGAGGGCAATAATTTTCTAAAAACTACCGCTAAAAAGCTGGCAATTATCATCATTACTAAGGTAAAAATATGGATTATCTCAACAAAGGAACTCATTTTAATTTAGCCTCCTTTAATTCGTCAATTACTGCTTGCTTAGGCATTACTCCACTACGATGAGCAGCTCGGGCAATAGCATGGGCCCCCGTTGGATTAGTAATTACTAAACAGACTAATGCCACAATAGTATGCAGAGCAAGAACTATAAATTTTGAATCTCCGGTAATGTTCAACCGGGAAAAACTATAAACAATAACTGCTAAAGAAGTAAAGATTGAGCCGAAAGTTGTAGCTTTAGTTGCAGCATGAAGTCTGGTGTAAACATCAGGAAATCTAAGAAGACCTATTGAACCTAAACAATTAAAAAATACACCTATTCCTAAAAAAATGTATAAAAAAGTTAACAATGTTCCCATTACTCCTTAGGCCCCCCTTCTAAATATTTGGCCACATATAAAGTTCCAATATAGGATAACAAAGCATAAACAATAGCTACGTCAATGTAAATGACTTCTTCGTAGGCTGCGCCTACAAGGATCATTCCCGCTACCACTAAAGTATTTATGGTATCCAAAGCTACTACTCTATCGGGGACAGTGGGTCCGAGAATCAATCTAATCAAAGATAAGAACATAAATAAAAGCAATAATCCTCCAGGAATAATAAATATTTGAAAAAATTCGTTCATTCTGCAATCCTCCTTATCCATTGAGGAAAATTAACGCAAATCTGCTGAGTGGTAGGCTTTAAAGTGGTAACATTTATCCAATGAATGTATAAATCATTATTTTTTTCATCAATATCAACGGTGAGTGTTCCCGGGGTTAAAGTAATCGAATCCGCCAGTAAAGTAATCCCCAAGTCAGTTTTTAACCCGGGAGATATTTTTACAATACCAGGATTTATTTTCCCGGTAATTACCCGATAAGCAACGTCAATATTTGCTTTAGCCATTGCCCAGAAAAATGGTCCGATTAAATAGACCAAAAAAATAACCCACCTAAGTGGGTTCAACATTCTGTAAGTTCTTTTTTGAAATAATACCTTATTGGCTACAAAGGCTACGATAAGTGAAAGTACAATCCCGGTTATAATTTCGAAAATGCTCCATAGCCCCCATACTTCTCCCTGACTGGCTGTAAGAACTAGATAGGTAAGCATGCTAAGCAAAAAGGTTATAATAAAATCTATCATCACTTCCCCCTTTTTAACTTAAATTAACAAAATAAAGTATAACATTTTATTTTATTCAATGTAAAGTTTTTTTTAAAAGTATTTTGAATTTTTACTCTATTTCAATATCTTCAATATATAAATCTTCACCGGAAATTATATCTATCTCCAAACTATCACATTTCGAACACTTAAAATAATCTTTTTTAATCTTGAAAACTTCATTGCATTTTCGGCATTTCCCTAATAAGGGAGACGATATTATTTTCAAAGATGCCTTTTCCGCTATGGTGCCCTGGCTAAAATTATCGAAAGCAAACTCCAAAGCAGATTGGTTTACTCCGGCAAATTCTCCAACTTTTACTCTGATGAGAGTTATGGTATTTGCTTTACATTCTTTAGCTTTTTCTATGGCAATGGTTAATAAATTTTGTGCAATCGAACCTTCGTGCATGTTTTTTTCCTAAATTGACCGATTGACCAATTTTAATAAAATAATTCGTAGGACAGGCGCCTCGCCTGTCTAAACTTGTTAGTGAATATTGAATAGTCGACAGTATTAAATTCAGGTTTTCGGTTTACAGTTTAAAAAGATACAAGATATAAAACTGGTTTTTAGTTAATGATTTATAGTTTTTAGATAAAGAAAATCAGTTTTCAATTTACTGTAAAGGCTTTTTAAAATTTGAAACTCGTAATCTGCAACTTGTAACCTGTATTTTAATTGGTAAAACAGGTTAACCGGGTAACTGGGTAATTATACATGCGAGATACGATTCACGAGATACAAGATACTAATTAAATAACCAGGTAACTAACTAACTTTCATCAAAAAGAGGAAGTCATCTCTTCCTCTTTTTGATGAAATATTCATTGGTGCCGAGAGGGGGATTTGAACCCCCACAAGCAATAAGCTCACCAGCCCCTCAAGCTGGCGCGTCTACCAATTCCGCCATCCCGGCAAAATCTTAATATAATTAAATTAGTCGTTAGTATTTACTAAAAAACTTAAAGCGAAAAACGAAAAACCATCATTGATTATTCATTTATTTTTTATTTAATTCGTTTTAATTTTATATTTTCTATTCTTCCCGGGATTCTTCCTCTTTTAGCAATCGGCTTCCCTTCAACTTCTTTTATGTCTAAAGTCATATCAATGGGGCTGGTATCGCTTATATAGCTGCCTACCCCAAAAGCATCAACCGATTCTTTACTTAATATACTTATTCTTTCTGGAGTAAGTCCTCCCGAAACAAAGATCTTTACATAAGGAAATCCAGCTTGATCAAGCCTTGCTCTTACCTCTTTTACTAAATCAGGGGTTACCCCGCCTCTCTCGCTGGGAGTATCTAATCTTACCCCCAATAAGTCTTTTTTTAAAGCACGAGCCACTCTTATGGACTCTTCTGCTTCATCTTTAAATGTGTCGATAAGAATAATTCGAGGAACATCTTTGGGCATACAAACATTGTAAGCTTGGGCTGCTTTTATAGTGTCTCCCGAAATAATCATTACAGTGTGAGGTATAGTTCCTTGGGGGATTTCCCCAGACAGTTTTGCTCCCAGTATACAACTTGCTCCATCCATACCGCCTATCAGTGCAGATCTTTCCATAACGGGAGCCACAGCCGGGTGAATATGCCGAGAACCGAAGCAGATAACTTTCTTTGCCCCGGCAGCATCTTTACATTTGCGCGCAGCAGTAGCCCACGCTGAACTACTTGCTAAAATACCCAAAATAACTGTCTCAAAAACGCCAAATTCGGAATACGAACCCTCAATTCTTACTACTGTGTCCTTAAACTTAAACCTCTCTCCTTCTTCCAAAGACCATAATTTTATCTTCTTGTCTTTTAAAAGATTGCATACTTCTTGAAGTCCTGCAAATACACCGTCCTCGCGGGGAAATATTTCTGCAGTTACTATAGTGTTCTCTAATTGAAGATATCTTAATATCTCTTGAGCTCTTACAAAATATATATCAGTAGTTAAACCTTTCTCTATTTCTTCATGGGTAGCTGAAAAAAATTTTCTATCTAAGTTGATTGAATAATTCTCTATCTCATTAACCGAACTAATAGGTTTATTCATACTTTTAAAGATTTTCCTTCTATTTAATTAAGCTAAGCAAAAGGGAAGATATCATAAAAAGCACTGCTATGGCAGTAGTAAGCTTCATTAAAAATGCTTCCTTGCCTTTCTTCCCGCCATAATCAGCAGTTGTTCCTCCACCAAATATACCTGAAGCTCTACTTGACTTTCTCGCCTGAAGTATCACTACCAGGATCAAAGCTATACTTATAATAATTTGAATCACCATTAAAGCTACTGGCATCTTTAACTCCTCTCTTAAAAATTAGATTTAAATAATCAAAGAGTAATCTCTTTGAAATTCTTAAATTTATTATGTTTATTTATATCAATAATTCCAGTTTTTTATTCTAACACAATTATATACCAAGTTCAAGATATAGTCTTTTCCAATCCAAATATGAGCCTGAAAGCAAGAGTCATGCTGCTAATATTTTATCAAATAATCTATCTCTTTCCAACTGTACTTTTTCAGCCATCTCATTATCGGTATATCTTTGAGATATTTTATCTAACAGTTCCAGGATTATACCTTCTTTGAGATAGATCTGCACATCAGGTATGCTCCTTAATTTCTCATAGGGAGTCTTATAGTCCTGGTATCTGTATTTCTTTGTTGTCTTTCCTTTTCTATCTATGACTTCACTAGCAAAGGCACAGGGACGGTGAAAGTTCAGGTACTCATTAAAACAGCCGAAATAAAAGGCATTGATCCTCTGGGCATATTCCTGCCTGATATGGCTATAGCCCATCCATTTCCTCAACACCCAGCCATTTTTCGTTTCCACAAGGGCATTGTCATTGGTATGCCTGGGTCTTCCTTTGGTCAGTTTGATCAATAGATTATTCAACATCTCTGCCACTTTTCTGTTTATGTATTCTGAACCATTATCGGCATGGAAATTGATGATTCGGTAAGGATAACTGGCTATTATCTTTTCCAGTAAAGGAATAAGATGGGTATCGGTGATCTTTGCTGCTGCTCCTGCCACCTCCCATTGTACTACCTCATCAACCGTATTGATATGGTAGACTCCCTTGTTACCCTCCTGGTCCCCCTGGTGCATGGTATCTACCCTTAAATATCCCGGCTTTCCTTCCGGTTTCGGTTTGCACCTTTGACCTATGGTTCTTCCCTTGCCTTTTCTGGTTTTCTGATAGAAAGATACACTGCGCAGGTAGGACACTTTTTTCTTCAGGTTATAGATATGGGATACCGATATGTTGGCTATTTTTTGGTATTCCTCCTTTTGATATACAGTGACCATACGCTCCAGAGTCTTCTTTAAGGCAGCCCCATTGGGAGAATCATGTAATTTTGCGGTCTGGGCAAGTAATTGAATATCCTGGGGTGTGTATTTCTTTTTGAATTTGTTTCGCTCATATTCTTTTATCCTGACTTGCCCGGTTTTCCGGTATTGTGCTATCTGTCTGGCAAGCTGTGCCCGGGAATATCCGGTTATTTTCATGAGGTATCTCCTGATTAACCCTTTTTCTTTCTTGGACAGAATAACATAATGAAATCTCCTCAGTGTCTCCTCTATCCAATAATAGGCCTCCTTTCGGGATCTCTTGTTAAATTCTATTGCTCCTGATTCTGACAAAAAGCTCTTTATTTGGTCTATACTGTTTAATTTAGAGTCGTTCATCATAATTACCATCATCATATAGCTATTATGACTCTTGACCCTGGCCGGTCAAATGTTTTGACTTTTAGGGACTTATTTCAGGCTCATCTTGCGTTGGATAAGACTGATATTAAAGAAAGTATCGAGTTAAGAAAAAGAAGAAAAGATGCAAAAAAGTAGTATTCTTCTTTTTATCTAACTACCCCGCTAAAGTTTATGTTAACTTTATAGTATTTTAGCTGCCTTTACTATTTGAGAGAAACTTAAAGCATGTAAACTTGCTCCCCCCACTAAAGCTCCATCAATATCAGATTCTTTCATAAACTCATCCATATTTTTAGGATTTACGCTCCCCCCATACAAAATTCTTATTCGCTCAGCTATTTTACTTCCGTATTCAGAGTAAAATAGTTTCCTAATAAATTTAATTGTTAGATTGGCATCCTTTGAGCTGCTAGACTTACCTGTACCAATAGCCCATATAGGTTCATAGGCTACAATTATTTTTTCTGCTAAGATAGAATCTATTTTGGGGAATAAAGCCTTGATCTCCTGTTCTATTATACTCTCAGTTTTACCACTTTCCTTTTCATCTAAATTTTCGCCTACACACACAATAGGCGTTAGGTTAACTGAAAGTGCAGTTTCAGTCTTTTTTGCAACTTCTTCAGAAGTTTCCTTAAAATACTGCCTTCTCTCGGAATGCCCTAATATAACATATTCACAACCCACATCTCTAATCATTAAGGGAGATGTTTCTCCAGTAAATGCCCCTTTTGTTTCCCAAAATATGTTCTGAGCTCCCAGATGAATATTTGTTCCATTAATTATCTCTTTTACCACCCAAAGAGAAGTAAAGGGTGGACAAACTACAATATCTACTCCCTCAATTCCACGAACAAAATCCTTTAGTTCTTTAACTAAAGATACTGATTCTACAATATTTTTATTCATCTTCCAATTACCAGCAATTACTGGAATACGCATTATTTTAACCCCCATCTGTCTATTTTAGTCTTTAGTATTTAGTTTTTTGTTCTTGGTTTATGGTTTATGGTTTTTAGACATAGGGGATCGGTTTTCAGTAAAAATAAACCCTAGCAATCAACTCTCCGCTTTCTATCTGCAAACCTGTAACTTGCAACCTGTAACCCGAAACTAGTTACTTATTACACATCAGTCATAACTTTTTACTTGTTCTCTTCGCTATATACTAAATACTAAATACGATATACTAATTTATTTCCAGATATATTTTATAAGATCTAAGATTCTGCAGGAATAAGCCCATTCATTATCATACCAGGCTATAATTTTAGCTAAATTACCATCTATTACCAGAGTAGACAATCCATCAACAATAGAAGAATAAGAGTTACCATTAAAATCTTTGGAAACTAAAGGTTCTTCAGTATAATCTAAAATCCCCTTTAAACTCTTCTGTGAGGCTTCCTTAAAAGCTTGATTAATCTCTTCCGGACTTGTTTTTTTTCTTAGGATCACTACTAAATCTACAACTGAAACATTGGGCGTAGGAACACGAAAAGCCATACCTGTTAATTTTCCTTTTAATTCTGGGATTACTAAACTCGTTGCCTCTGCTGCTCCGGTAGTGGTTGGGATCATGGATAGTGCCGCTGCTCTGGCCCTTCTTAAGTCTTTATGGGGGAGGTCCATTAAATTCTGATCAGCGGTATAAGAATGTATGGTAGTCATAACCCCTTTCTCGATTCCAAATATATCGTTTAGAACCTTTGCAACTGGCGCAAGACAATTCGTTGTACAGGAAGCATTAGAAATTATATGATGTTCTTCAGGTATATACTTATCTTCATTAACTCCCATTACTATAGTTATATCTTCTCCTTTAGCGGGTGCGGATATAACCACTTTTTTAGCTCCGGCACTTAAATGTTTTGAAGCTCCTTCTCTATCTCTAAAAATCCCCGTAGATTCGATTACAACTTCTACCCCCAAATCTTTCCAGGGAAGATTGGCGGGATCCCTTTCGCTCAATACTTTTAATCTTCTCTCTCCAACTAAAATATCTTCATCTTCCAATTTTACTCCTGGTAATTTTCCATGGACAGAATCATATTTTAGTAGATGGGCTAATGTTTTAGCATCGGTTATATCATTTACTGCTACAAAGTCTATTTCTTTATCATTTAACCCAGCTCTAAAAACATTCCTTCCAATTCTTCCGAATCCGTTAATTCCTACTTTTATTGTCATTTTTTTTCTCCTTTTTTTGTTTTAATAAATTACTAATCAGTTAGCTAGTTACCTGGTTATTTCAAACCTTTTACGCAGATTAGAAGATGGTATTTTCAATATCTCCCGGTATTTAGTAACTGTTCGCCGGGAAATATTTATACCCTCGTTTTCGCTCAATAAATCTGCTAACTTCTGGTCGCTCCATGGTTTTAAACAATTCTCATTATCGATATATTCTTTTATTAATTTTTTTACTTTATCAGTAGAAACAGTTTCTCCGCTTTTCTTGTCCACTCCTTTAGAAAATAAAAATTTCATCTTAAGGAGTCCCCGGGGAGTTTGCACAATCTTGTTATGAATCGCCCTGGATACGGTAGATTCATGGATATCTAATTTATCTGCTACCTCCCCTAAAGTCAGGGGTTTTATAAATAAAATACCTTTGTCTAAAAAATCATTCTGGTATTCTACCAAAGTTTCGGCAATACGATATATAGTTTTTTTTCTCTGCTCTATACCTTTAATCAGCCACTTAGCAGAATTTAATTTTTCCTCAATATATCTTTTAGTATCTTTAGTTTTATAGTTAGAAACGCTTCCCTTTTTATCTAATTTTCCTTTACCATAAGGGGGAATACTATTACCGGCCTCTAAAATTCTTTTATAGCAATGATTTATCTTTATTTGAGGCAAATAACTATCATTCAAAATTACTCTGTATCCTCCTCCTATTTTCCGCATTATTACCAAATCGGGAAGTATATATTTAATCTCCTTGGAGTTTCCTACTCTTCTGCCGGGTTTAGGATCAAAAGATTTTTTGATTACATCGGCTAAAGATTGAACTTCAGAAACTGATATTTGTAAATCTTTAGCAATTTTTAAGTACGATTTCCGAGCTAAATCATTCAAATGGTTTTTTATTATCTTCTCTATTAAGACATCATTAATACTCAAATATTTTGCTTGAAGCAATAAACATTCTTCTAAACTTCTTGCTCCCACTCCAGGCGGGTCAAAACCTTGAATCAAACATGATATCCTTTTTATTTTACCTGTTTTTATATTTAAATCAAGAGAAATATCATCTAAACCGATAGTTAAATAACCGTTATCGTCTATGTTGCCTATTAAATATTCACCGATTTTAAAATCAATATCACTGCTTACCGCTGTACCTAATTGAACTAGCAGATAATCTTGTAATGATTCTTTATAATAAATAATATTTTCATATCTATTTTCTTTTTCTGCTACAGGTCTATTAGGCAAAGGTCGATAATCTTTTTCTTTGAGATAACTTAACCAATCATCAAAGCTATTTTCTTCTCTTCTTTCGTTAGATTCTTCGGTTTGGGTTAAAGTATTTTCCTCTTGGTTTACTTTTTCTGTTGTTGAATCTGTTTCTTGTTTAACTTCTAATAAGGGATTATCTACTAATTCCTCATCAATTAAGCCTTTTAGTTCAACTAAATTTAATTGTAATATATTAATTGCTTGATATAATTGGGGAGTAAGAATTAATTTTTGTTTTTGTGTCAATGATAATTCAGGTTTCATCTCACACACTCCACAGTACTAAAACTTAAATTAAACTTCGT
>DASRMF010000007.1:0-5834 GCA_035648055.1 Atribacterota bacterium | reverse complement strand
CAACGTCAACGTATTGCTGTGGCGAGAGCACTTGTTTTAAAACCAGAATTCCTCGTTTTAGATGAACCAACATCTGCCCTTGATGTTTCGGTACAGGCCGTTATTTTGAAAATGCTGAAGGATCTTAAGAGAGAATTTTCTTTAACTTATCTTTTTATTACTCACGATCTGGCCGTAATAGATTACGTGGCTGATTATATGGCGGTAATGTATCTCGGACATATTATGGAGATTGGATCAAAAGATGATATATTTTTGACCCCCATGCATCCTTATACAGTACTTTTGCTTAATTCAATTCCGTATCCTGATCCGAGCAAAAAAAAGAAGAAAGTAATACCTAAAGGTGAAATCCCAAGTCCAATAGACCCTCCCCAAGGCTGTAGATTCAATACAAGATGTCCTTATGCAAAAGATAAATGTGTCAAAGAAGAACCTGAAACAAGAGAGATAAGCAAGGGTCATTTAGTGAAGTGTCATTTCCCCATGAATTAATTGAGATTCTAATACTTTGAATTTCTATTGAATATTATCCCAACTATTCAACTGATAACTTTCATCAAGTAAATACCTTTGGAGCTCCCGCACACCGCTTTACGGCAACTCTAACAACCGTCTTAATTATCAAAGAAGAAAAATGGTGAAAGGATCTAAAGAAATAGGTGATTATATTAAGGAGTACTTTATGAAAAAAATGAAAAGAATAAGAGATTATGGAATTGTCATTGGAAATATGAAAACAGGAGAGAAGAATTTAATAACTGATATAAAAGGAGTAAAGGTAGGTCATATTACGTTAGATGAAGATAAAGTAAAAACAGGCGTAACTGTCATATTGCCCCATGAAAGAAATATTTTTAAGGAAAAAGTATTTGCTGCAAATCATATAATAAATGGTTTTGGGAAAACTATCGGAACTATTCAGATTGAAGAATTTGGAACAATTGAAACTCCTATTATTTTGACAAATACCCTTAGTGTAGGTACTGCCTGTGATGCTTTGATAGAATATATGCTAAAAACGAATGATGATATAGGTAAGACAACTGGAACTGTTAATCCAATAGTATGTGAGTGTAATGATGGATATTTGAATGATATCAGGGGTAGGCATGTAAAAAAGGAGCACATATTTGAAGCCATAGGAAATGCGCAGGAAATGTTTGAAGAAGGAGCAATTGGAGCGGGAACAGGTATGTCATGTTATCAATTGAAAGGCGGGATAGGAAGTTCATCAAGGATATTAATGCTTGATGATACAGAATACACGGTAGGAGTTTTAGTTTTAACTAACATGGGTAAAAAAGAAGACTTGATTATAAAAGGAAAAGAAGTAGGGAAAAGGATATGTGAAATAGATAATGTAGATAATTTAAATGGCGGGGAAGCAAAAGGCTCGCTAATAATTATTTTAGCGACTGATGTTCCCTTGACCCCCGGACAGCTTAAAAGAATTTCAAAAAGAGTAGTAGTTGGATCAAGCAAAACGGGTTCATTTATAGATAATGGTAGTGGAGAAATAGTAATTGCTTTTAGCACAGGAAATAAGGTGTTACATTACGAACCAAATAAAATAGTTAATATAAAGAGGTTAAATGAAAATTATATAAATCTTATTTTTAGAGCAGTAGCCGAATCTACAGAAGAAGCTATTTTAAACTCTCTTATCACAGCAAAGACTACAATAGGGAGAGATGGAAATAAAAGATATTCCTTAAAAGATTATATAGAAAAACATGAAATAATTTAGGAAGAAATAATTTTGTGAGAAGAAAGTTATAATGGAAATTTTCACTTAGTTTTTGTGATGTAGTCTAAATTATAATACTAAAATTGAAAGAGGAAATAAAATGAAAGAAATAAACGATATACTAAAAAAAGAAACAGTAATTGATGCACATTTTGATCTTTTATTTGATATTGTGAGACAAAGGCAGTATGGACGAAGAAAAGTTATCGAAACTGATTACTTACCCGGATTTATTGAAGGAGGATTAAATTTAGTTGTCTCATCTATCTACATAGACGATGAGTCCTTACCAGAGATGGCTTTAAGAAAAGCCCTTGATCAGGTGAGTTCTTTATATGCTGAAATCGATGAATCTCCCGATAAAATAATGCTCTGTAAAAGTTTTGCTGACATAATGGACGCAAAAAACAAAGGTAAAATAGGTATTATGTTATCTTTTGAAGGGGTTGAGCCATTATACAATGATTTAAATCTACTGAGAATTTTCTACGAATTAGGCGTAAGGATTGTTGGGTTGGTATGGAGCAGGCGAAATTATGCAGCTGATGGCTGTCATTTTAGTAAGGTTAGAGAAGGAACAAAGGGAGGCATAACAGATTTTGGGGTACAGTTAATAGAAGCTGCGGAGGCCCTGGGTATGTTTATAGATGTGAGTCACTTAAATGACGAAGGGTTTTGGGATGTAATGAAAATAGCTAAAAAACCGGTTATAGCATCTCATTCTAATTGCAGGACTTTAGCAGGCACAATGAGAAATCTTACTGATGAACAGATAAAGGCATTGGCCTCTAAGGGTGGAGTCATCGGTATCAATGTTGCAAGCAAGTTTACAGCTGATGATGATAAAAATGCCAACATAGAACATTTGGTAAATCACGTTGACCATATTACAAAACTTGTAGGGGCAGGGCATGTAGGACTTGGTTTTGATTTTTGTGATCAGATACGTAAGTATATGCCTACTAAACAATTAAAGGTAACATCCCGTAAATCTTTTGATGTATTTAAAGGTCATAAAGAGATTAAATATTTTTTAGCTGAAATAGTGAAAAGAGGATATAAGCACGAAGAAATAGAATTAATGCTTGGAAAGAATTTTTTGAGAGTTTACAAGGAAGTATTGAAATGTGACAAGGAGATGTAACAATGGAATGTTTAGTTTTATATTATTTTAATAATTATTAAACAGAAAAAAGGAGATAAAGGTGGATAAAATACAAATTTTAAAAGAATTAGTAAATACTTTCGGTATAAGTGGGTTTGAGGGACCGATAAGAGAAAAGATCAAAGGATTGTTTCCCCAGGTAGAATTTAAAGAGGATGAAGTAGGTAATCTTTCTACTACGATAGGGAGTGGAGGAAAAAGAATCGCTTTTATGGCCCATATGGATGAGCTTGGATTTTTAATTAATTATGTTGAGGAAAATGGCTACCTGAGATTTAAACCGATAGGCGGCTGGGATGTCAGAGGTGTCTATAATCGGGTAGTAGAGATTTTAACAGATAAAGGGATGGTTTACGGTGTAATCGGTCTTAAACCGCCTCATCTATCCAAAAAAGAAGAGATGGATAAAGTACTAAGCTGGGATGACCTGTATATAGATATAGGAGTGGAAAGTGATCAGGAAGCGATAGAAAGAGGGATTGTTCCGGTCTTACCAGCCAGACTAAAAAAAGATTTTGTAATACTTGACAAAAAATACGTAGTTACCAGAGCCCTTGATGATAGGGTGGGGTGTGTACTAAATCTACTTCTTCTAGAAAATTTTCTTCATAATCCTTCCCAAAATACCGTAACTTTAGTATGGACCATACAGGAAGAAACCGGATTACGAGGGGCTCAAGCTTTTTCTGCTCATAATTCATTCGATGAAGTTTATACTTTGGATACAATCTCGGCTGGTAATCTTCCCTGGGGGAATTTTTATCAGAGTCCGGCCCGCACCGGAGGAGGTCCGGTAATTAGGTTGGCAGATAGAAAAGGGGTATCTTCTTTAAAACTCAGGAATTTTGTAAAAGAAGTTGCTGAAAAAAATAAAATAAAAATTCAGGAGATTGTAACCGGCGGAAGTACTGATGCAGCTGCTGCCTTTGAGGCAGGATTAAATTCAATTCCCTTATGCATTCCGGTTAAATATACCCACAGCCAGGTAGAGATGATGAGCATAGAAGATTACCATAATGTCCTAAAATTACTTCTTTTAATCGGGGTTAATAGTAGATATTAAGGTAACAGAATAGACGGAACTGACTAAATTAGTGAGGTAGGTGTCGTAAAATATGATTTGTAAAGCCTATAAGAAGTTAGTAGTTATAGCAATACAAGAAGAATATTTAACAATAATTTCTAATCAAATTAAAGAAATTTTTGGGGATGTATTATCAATTCGTGCAATAACCGTGAAAGACATTGCAATGAAATCGATTCATACAGATGAACTGGTTCTATTGTCTGGAGAATTTATCCTGCAAATAGTAAAAAGTTTTTTACCTGATAGAGCTCATTTCGTCATTGCAAAACGAAGCCTTAACTTTGTAAATATGAAAGAATTATTAAAACTTCCAAAAGGAAAGCATATTCTTGTGGTTAATGACACGAAGATTAATACAGAGGAAACTATTCGAGAGTTAAAAGAAAGTGTATTCGAACATTACTACCATCCTTATTACCCGGACATGCCAATTGAGGATAATATTGATTACGTAGTTACACCGGGAGAAAAATATTTAATTCCCAAGGGGATAAAGAATATTATTGATATTGGTCCTCGGGTGATTAGTTTAGAAACAATATACGAATTATTTGACATCTTCGATTTAGAGCAAGATCGTTCTTTAATAGTAGGAAGATATATAAAATCCCTTGCATACCTCTCTAAAAGGCAAAGTAATTCTCAAAAGAAAGCATTTACTTTATTATCTTTGAAAAATATAAAAGAAAAAGATAATGCGAAATGCCACTTTACAGACATCATTACTTATAGTAGGGCAATGAAAGATACGGTGGAGTTTGCTAAAAAAATAGCTATAACCGATAAGCCCGTACATATTTTTGGGGATACTGGTACCGGTAAAACTATGATGGCCCAGGCCATACACAATGCGTCTCAATATTGTAATGGTCCATATATTGATATCAATTGTGCAGCAAGAACAAAGAACACCTTAAAAAAGGAATTATTCGGATTAGAGAATGATGAGAAAGTTTGTCCCAGCTTGTTTGAAATAGCTGAGGGTGGAACTTTATGTATTGAAGAAATTGGTGAAATGCCGTTAATTCTTCAGAGAAGATTAATTCAAGCTATTGAGGAAAATAATATCATCAAAACTAATGAAGCCTTACCCGTAAAAGTGCGAATGATTACTACGAGCAGCAATAATCTGTTGGGTCTAGTAGAACAAGGAAGGTTCAGAAAGGATTTATTTTATTTATTATCTTCATATATTTGTAAGCTTCCTTCTTTGTCAGAGCGAAAAGAAGATTTTAAAGCTTTAATAAATACCTATCTTAAAAAACATTTAAATAGAAGTAAATTAATTATTTCTGATGATGTAATGGAGATTTTAAAACAGCATTGCTGGCTTGGAAATGTGAGAGAGCTTTTTAATGTAATTTCTTACCTCGCGTGTATAGACGAAAAAATTATTCGACCTAATTCTTTACCCTTTTTTATCAAGGCTACTAAAGAAGGGGGAAAAATTGATATGCGAGAGATTTCTAAAGAAATAGATGAAGATAAATTAATCTCAGAAATAGAGAGGCATGGTTTCTTAGAAGAAAGTATAGCTATTCTTGAAATATTTAGTGAAGGGAAAAAAAGGTATACCTCTTATGGGCGAATTGCTTTAAGAAAATTACTCGAAGAAGAAAAAGGAATTAAGCTTTCTAACCAACAATTACGCTTACGATTAGAAGTTCTTAATAATTTAAATTTACTAATTGTTAGACGGGGACGTTCTGGAACAACAATATCAAGAGAAGGTGAAAAATTGTTTTATAAATTAAATAATAGATAGCTGCATGTGTATAAAAAATTATTAAATATTAAGTTATGTTGCTCAGCACATATTTGAAATAAATAAG
>DASRMF010000006.1:0-31715 GCA_035648055.1 Atribacterota bacterium | reverse complement strand
AGGACGGGAAATCCCCAGACGGCAAGCTATGTCGTGGCTGAAGATTCCATCGGCTGCCATCTGAATGATTTGGGCGCGTTGTACCAATCGCAGGGGGAAGCTTTTCCCGTGAGCCCAGAGTCGGATGGTTGCCTGTTCTTGGGGATCTAAAATAATACGTTCTGATATGTTCATTTGAAATAAGCATAACATAGATCCTTTTAAATGTCAAGTTATTTATGACGCACTACACTAGATTACTATTCACTAAATACTAACAACTAATTATGATTATTTTCAAATAAATAAAAAGTTTGCTTTAAACTTGGTCAGATTAGGTAACTTTATTCCATTTAACAAATCATCTAAGTCTTTCCCCTCAAGGGTTTCTCTTTTAATTAGATTACGAGCAATCTTTTTCAATTTGCTTTTATTTTTAGTTAAAATATCTTTAGCTCGAGTATAGGCAATTTCAATAATTTTTTTAACTTCTTTATCAATTTTATTAGCAACTTCTTCGCTATAATCACGTTCTTGAGAAATATCTCTGCCTAAAAATATTTCATGTTCTTTTCTGCCTAAAGTAATAGGTCCTATGGTCTCACTCATTCCATATTCAGTTATCATCTGACGGGCAATCTTAGTAGCTCTTTCCAGGTCATTCGACGCTCCGGTAGTGACATCTTTAAATATTAAATCTTCAGCTACTCTACCCCCCAATAAAACTGCTAATTTATCCATTAATTCTAATTTACTAACTAAGTATCTATCCTGGGTAGGAAGCTGTAAGGTATAACCTAAAGTAGCATTGCCTCGAGGGATAATAGAAACTTTATGCACTGGATCACAATTAGGTAACATTTTAGCCACAATAGCATGTCCCGACTCATGATAAGCAATTATCTCTTTCTCTTTATCGCTAATCAGTCTACTTTTTCTTTCTGGTCCGGCAATAACCCGATCTATAGCAGCTTCTAATTCTTCCATTCCGATTTCATTCTTACCCTCTCTGGAGGCCAATAGGGCAGCTTCATTTACCATATTAGCTAAATCAGAACCCACAAAACCGGGAGTCCTTCTGGCTAAAACCTTAATATCCACCTCTTTAGCTAAGGGTTTACCTCGGGCATGGATTTTTAAAATTCCTTCCCGGCCTACTATATCAGGTCTATCTATGACAATCCGCCTATCAAATCTTCCCGGCCGCAGTAGTGCAGGATCTAAGATATCCGGACGATTAGTAGCAGCGACCATTATTACACCTATATTTTGCTCGAAACCATCCATTTCTACCAATAATTGGTTTAAGGTCTGCTCTCTCTCATCATGTCCTCCGCCTAAACCGGCTCCCCGATGTCTTCCTACCGCATCGATTTCATCCATAAAAATAATACAGGGGGCATTGGCTTTGGCTTGTTTGAATAAATCTCTTACTCGAGAAGCACCAACTCCTACAAACATCTCTACAAAATCAGATCCACTAATACTAAAAAAAGATACACCTGCTTCACCGGCGATAGCTCGAGCCAATAAAGTTTTGCCTACCCCTGGTGGTCCATAAAGTAAAATCCCTCTAGGTATTTTTGCACCCAATTTCTTAAATTTAGCTGGATTTTTTAAAAAGTCAATGACTTCTTGAACTTCCTCTTCTGCTTCATCAATTCCAGCCACATCCTTAAAAGTTATTTTGGGAGTTTCTTTCCCTAAAAGCTTGGCCTTGCTTTTTCCAAAGGACATAACCTTATTGCCTCCACCTTGCATTTGTTGTATCATAAATAACCATATTCCAATGATTAAAACCATGGGCAATAAAGATGAAAGTAACTGCATCCACCAGGATACCTTTGCAGGAGGTTTCGCTTCTATTATTATATTTTTACTTCGAAGGATATTTATCATCTCTGGATCATCAGGTGAATAAGTAGAAAATTCTGTACCATCTATGAGTCTACCAGTAATGGAATTATCAACAATGGTAACTTTAGATACATTATTCGTTTCAACTTCTCTTAAAAATTCAGAATAGGTAAGCTCTTGTTGAGTGATAGATGCGGGCTCAAAAAACGAACTTATAATTGAAACTGTAATAATTAACATCAGTAAATATAGACCAATATTTCTATAATTTTTATTTCCTTTTAAATCTTTTTTATTAAAATTAGGTATTTTAGCCAAGAAATTTTTCTCCTTTTTCCAAATATTTCTTATAACAAGTTTATTTTATGCTCTTATTGCATAATAATTTTAGCATAATTCGTATATAAAAACAAACATATAAAGAGAAAGTATCGAGTTAAGAAAGAGTTATCCGGTTAGCCAGTTTGCCGGTTATCCGATTAGTTAATCAGTATCTTGAATTTAGTTAGCTAGTTAGTTGGTTAATTGGTTGGTTAGTTGAAGAATTAATATAAAACCAGCTAGCTGGCTAATTCGACTGGTCAACTGGTAAAGCGGGTAACCAGGTAACGGTTTACTTCAACTCTCCCTTGTATATTTTGGGATTAAGGGTAAAAATAAAAGGAACATTTCTAAACTTACCCGCATAATCCAAACCGTAACCAACTACAAATTTATTAGGAATATCGAATCCTAAATAATCAACTCTAACCTTAACTTTTCTTCTGACACTTTTGGTTAAAAGAGTACAAACCTTTAAGCTAGCAGGTTTTCGTGATTTCAAAATTTTAAACAAATAATCAAGAGTCAATCCGGTATCCACTATATCTTCAACTATTAAAACATCTTTCCCTGCAATACTTTCATCCAGATCTTTTAATATCCTTACTACTCCCGAAGATTCTGTAGCTGCCCCATAACTGGAAATAGCCATAAAATCAAATATCATGGGAATTGAAATTGCTCGAGCTAAATCTGACATAAATATTACGGCTCCCCTTAATACACCTATAAAGACCAGATCTTTGCCTTGATAGTCCCGGGTTATTTTTTTCCCTAATTCTGTAATTTTTTCTCTAATTTCTTCTTCTGTGATTAAAATTTCATCAATTTCATTATTCTTTAGCATTTTTTCTCCTTCCTTATTAAAATCAAAAATATTCCTGCAAAAAATTATTTTTTATTTTTATCTTTATGCAGAGCACTTTTTTAGTATTAGAGTTAATTTTTACCCGGTCATCCAATCTCATTCCCATAATCCAAATTATTTGATCTTCGCTATCAACCAGGATGGGAATTAAATCTCGATGACTTTTAGGAATTTTATTATCAATAAAAAAATCTTTAACTTTTTTTAAGCCCTTCATCTTTAAGGGATAAAATTTATCTCCGCTCCGTCTATTTCTTAATTTAAGAGGAAGCTTAACTTTATTATAATCAATAAATTCCAGAAATTCCCCTTTAGGTTTTTTTTTAGTAAAGTATAAAGAAGATTTTATGTCTGCAGAATCTAATTTTTTTATTTCAACCTTTATCCCTAAAAATTTAATCTCTGTTTTCCCTGGAATTAATATATCGTATTCCCAAGGGATAGGTATCCTTTCTGTTTGATCTTTAGAAACACTCTTTTTGTAAATCATTATTTTGTTATAAATCTTCTTGACCATTAAATTATCCGGGAGATAAATTTCTTTTTCACCCAGCTGGTACTCAGTAAGTTTTAATATTTCATTGTTATGTCTAAAGCTTATGGAATAAAGATCTCCCTTTACAACTTCAATAGATTTTCTAATTATCCTCCTCTTTAAAGCCAGAGGGAGAGAGGTAAATTTTTTTAAATCAATAATTACCGTTTCTGGACTTTCTCGCCTTGCAACTTCTTTAAAAAGCAATTCTGTCTCTTGGTTTAGATATACCGAAACTTCACTAATTATACTCCTGAGACGCAGTATAATATCTTTTATATTTTTATTATAACCTTCGGAAAGCAAAGGAAAAAGCTCTAATCTAATTTTATTTCTAAAATATACAATTTCTTTATTGCTCGAATCTACCCTATACTCTATTTTATTTTCTTTACAGTATTCTTCAATCTCTTCTCTGCTGCACTCTATCAAAGGTCTGATTATTTTGCCTCGCACCGGAGGGATTCCCATCAAACCCTCTAATCCACTTCCTCTTAAAAATCTCATCATAACAGTTTCTACTTGATCATCGGCATTATGACCCAAAGCAATCTTGTTTACCTCAAATTTCTTAGCAGTTTCTGAATAAAATTTATATCTGCATTTACGGGCAGCTTCTTCTATACTTAGATGCTCTTTCTGAACAATCTCTGTTAAATTACAGCTTTTAACTTCGCAAGGCAAACCTGACTCTTGGGCTAAATTTTTAACAAAATTTGCATCTTCATCTGATTCTTCTCCTCTAAGCATATGATCAAGATGAGCAATAAAAAACGATAGGTTGTATCTCTTTTTAAGAGATAATAAAACCTGGAGAAGGGTTACTGAGTCAGGACCTCCTGATATACCTATCAGGACTCTGTCATTGAAAGAGAGCATATCAAACTTTTTTATAGTTTGCAAAATCTTCTCTTCTAACATTTTTTATCCTTTTGTAATTAAAGGCCTTTCTAATTAGAAAGGCCTTTAATTTTGAGATAAATATTTTTGGTGGCGGTGCTGAGATTCGAACTCAGGACCCTGCGGGTATGAACCGCATGCTCTAGCCATCTGAGCTACACCGCCCAAAGTAAATCGTTAGCAAATAAAGCTAGCGTGGAGCGTTTAGCGTTTAAAATACAGTGATAAGCGATGAGTAATAAGTAACAAGAAAAGAGTTTGCTAATTAGTTGGTTACCCGGTTTGCCGATTAAAATAGTCGTTAGTTAGTCGTTAGTATAAAATGAAAAATACAAGACTAGTTTCAGTTTAGAGTTTTTAAGTCATTAATTTCAGTTTAATCTGAATTCTGGCTTCTCTTTTCTTTCTTTACTAAATACTATTCACTAACGACTAGTCTATCTTTAAATTTGTATTTTTAAACTGTAAACCGAAAACCGATATCTGAAAACTATCTTCTCATCTTGCATCTTGAATTTTATCTTTTCCTAACTATATACTATATATTCGATACTTGATACTGTTTTCCTATTCACTATTCACTATTTTTATTGTATTACTAAAAAACCTCTATCGTTTTTGATTAAGAGGTTTTTTAAAATTGGTTGCGGGGGGCGGATTCGAACCACCGACCTTCAGGTTATGAGCCTGACGAGCTACCTGACTGCTCCACCCCGCGCCGTATTTTGATATTTGTAAAATATTTATTTTGTACATAACAATTTTAACATTTTTTTCAAACAAAGCCAAGTTTACCAATCGATCATTACCTTTAGAGGTGCCGGAGGCCGGAATCGAACCGGCACGAACCTTACAGCTCGCAGGATTTTAAGTCCTGTGCGTCTACCTATTCCGCCACTCCGGCAGACTGCAATCCATTATATGATAAATCTTTTAAATCGTCAATAGCTTACAAACAATTATGTTTATAAATTTTTAATCAACCAGGTAACTATATTTAAATCAATTGACTGATTTATCAATTAACCTATTCACCAATCTACCAATTTACCTATTATATTAGTTAGTCAATCTACCAGTCAATTTAATTAACTTGTACTTATAACCCGAAACTCGTTACTTATCACACACTAATTATTAGTTTTTATTATTCTCTTCACTATATACTAAATGCGATATTCGATATAAGAATTTCATTTTTCAATACCTTTAATCAATATTTCATCAGGTTTAGTAAGACCTAATTCCTCTCGGGCAATTTTTTCTATAGATTTATCAGATTGAAGTGATTCCACTTCTTCTGATAAATTATTATTTTTTAATTTTAGCTCTTCTAATTCTGATTCCAATCTTTTAATATCTTCTTTTAATTGCAATGTCCGGGCATATTTATCCGAAAATAAAAAAACTATATAAAATATTAAAAGTAAAATTACAGCTAAAACTATTTTAGAATGAAATATTGACCTAATTGATATCATTTTATTTTATATTAAATACTGCCTTTCCGCGATAAATTGATGGATCTCCTAATTGTTCTTCAATACGCAGTAATTGGTTGTATTTGGCAATTCGGTCCGTTCTACAAAGAGAACCGGTTTTAATCTGCCCAATATTAGTTGCCACAGCTAAATCAGCAATAGTAGTGTCTTCTGTTTCTCCGGAACGATGAGAAATTACCGCAGTAAAACCCGCCCTCTTTGCTGTTTCAATAGTATCTAAAGTTTCGGTTAAAGTTCCAATCTGGTTTAATTTTATTAAAATTGAGTTAGAAGCCTTTAATTCAATTCCTTTGCTAAGTCTCTTTTTGTCAGTAACATAGAGGTCATCTCCTACGATTTGTATTTTATGACCTAGCTTTTGAGTAAGTTTTTGCCATCCTTCCCAATCATCTTCCGCTAAACCATCTTCTATGGAAATTATAGGATATTTATCTACCAAAGAAGCATAATAATCTATCATCTCACCTGAAGTTCTAGTTACTCCCTCTCGAGATAATACATATTTTCCATCCTGGTATAATTCTGAAGCTGCAGGATCTAAAGCTATAAAAATATCTTTGCCTGGTTCGTATCCTGCTTTTTTGATTGCTTCTACTATTAGCTGAATCGCCTCTTCACTAGATTTTAAATTGGGAGCAAACCCGCCTTCATCTCCTACTGCCACATTATATCCTTTTTCTTTTAATACTTTTTTTAAAGTATGAAATGTTTCAGCACCCATTCGTAGGCTTTCTTTAAAATTAGCTCCACCAGCTGGAACAATCATAAACTCCTGTAAATCCACTCCACTATCAGCATGTTTCCCTCCATTTAATATATTCATCATAGGTACAGGAAGTTCTTTAGCATTTACACCTCCAATATAAGAATACAAAGGTAAGCCAAAAAAATCAGCTGCTGCTTTTGCGGTAGCTAAAGATACGCCTAAAATTGCGTTGGCTCCTAACCGACTTTTGTTAGGAGTCCCATCAAGTTCAATTAGTAGTTTATCAATCGTTAATTGATCTGTGGCATCATATCCGATAATTTCAGGAGCAATAATCTCATTTACATTCTCGACCGCCTTAAGAACACCTTTACCCAAATATCTCTTTGGGTCATCATCTCTTAATTCAATAGCCTCGTGTACTCCAGTACTGGCTCCTGAAGGAACTTGAGCTATGCCGAATGCTCCGCTTTCCAGTTCTACCTCCACTTCAACAGTGGGATTACCCCTGGAATCTAAAATTTCTCTCGCATATACATCAAATATTTCACTCATCTTAATTTTCTCCCTTTTTCATTTATTTTTTAAAAATTCTTTTTTACTATCTTAGCACATTATTTAAATAATGTTTAAACAAATAATTTCTATCCGCTGAACCATTTAAATAAAAAGGTACCCAAACTAAAATATATTAATAAACTACCTACATCTACTATAGTAGTGATAAAAGGACCCGCGGAAATTGCCGGATCAATCTTAATCTTAGTAAAAATCAATGGCAATAAAGTACCAAAAGTAGCTGCAGTTATCATAGTTAAACATAACGATAGTCCGATTACCAATCCTAATACAAAATCATCCTGCCAAACCAGAGCTACTAAAGCTATAATTATTCCAACAACTATCCCTATTAAAGAACCGACCTTGGTTTCAGTCCAAATATTATTCCATAATTCATCTATCCTGAGTTGGCCGGTGGCTAATCCACGAACTGTGATGGTTGAAGATTGAGCACCTACATTACCACCCATAGCCATAATTATAGGAATAAAAAAAGCCATAGCCATTACATTTTGCAAGGTATTAGAATGAAGCTTTATAACCGAACCGGAAAGTATTTCTCCCGCCATACACACAAGTAACCAGGGAAATCGCGCCTTCGCTCTCGTCAAGGGGCTTGCTTTTATAAGTTTATCTTCATATACCTCGGATGAACCGACCATCGTATGAATATCCTCGGTAACCTCTTCTTGTAATACATCAATAATATCATCAACGGTGATAATACCTAATAAAGTTCCTTTTTTATTGGTAACTGGCAGGGCTAGAAAATCGTAATCAGCAATTATTCTAGCTGCTGTTTCCTGGTCCTCTGTGTCCAAAACGCTGACTACGTCTTCTTCCATAAATTCTGATATTTTAGCTTTAGGATTAGCCATAATTAAATATCGCAAAGAAATGACTCCAATTAGTTTTTCTCTTTTATCTACAATATAAATATAAAAAATCATCTCTGCTTCCGGGCTAAGTTCTCTTATTTTGTTTATTGCTTCCTCAGCAGTAAGATTTTCAGGAAGAGCAACAAACTCGTTGTTCATTATGCTTCCGGCAGTGTTCTCTTCATACTTTAATAGTTCCTTGATCTCTTCCGCCTCTTCTTTGGACATCAAATCTAACAATTCTCGGGATTCCTCAGGAGTTATCTCCCCTAAAAAATCAGCTGCTTCATCAGTATCCATTTCTTCTAAGATATCGGAAGCCTTCTCTTTACCCAGAGCATCCATAATATTTGCTTGTAACTCTGAATTTAATTCTGAAAGCAATTCCGCAATTTTCTCATCATCTTTAATTAATTTAAATATTTCAATAGTTTGTTCTAATGGTAAATAATCGGTTAACTCGGCAAACTCTGTGGGATAGAGGTCATTAATAATTTCTTTTACTTCCTGAATATTTTTCTCTTTCAATAGCCTTATTATTTTTTCTAACAACTCTTTTGTTTTTTCTTCCATTTGCCTAAAACCTCTTTTATTAACTTGCAAATCAAAAATATAACTTAACACTCATAGCTTTTTTAATTATTATATAAAGAATTCAGTAGCCAGGAGTCAAAAGTCAGAAGGATACTCAATACAATATATCAACATTATTACATTTAATTATTTTTATTATTCTGGATACTGGCTTCTAGTTTCTGGTTTCTGAATTTCATTTCTTAGCCTTCTTCTTTTTTAATTTCTTTTATTACTTCATACAAGGAACTTGCTTTCTCTGCTGGAATATTCTTCAGAGGGACATCTAATACTTTTGTTTGTAGGATTTTGTTAGCAAAATTAATTTTTATTTCATCGCTAATCTTAACTTCATCCCCTGCCTTGGCAATTCGATTATTAATCCTAATGCATTTAGCCAGACAGGCTTTTTTTGCTTCTGTCCTTCTTTTTATTAATCTGCTTACTTTTAAAAATTTATCTAATCGCATATTTTCACCAATTAGCCAATTCTCCAATTAGGTTAGTCGTTAGTGAATACCGTTTTATTCTTTTGATTTCAGTTGAGGGAAAAGAATAACTTCTTTAATTGAATCAGAGTTAGTAAGCAACATAATTAATCTATCAATACCTATGCCTAAACCACCAGTAGGAGGCATACCATATTCTAAGGCTTCAATATAATCTTCATCCATGAAATGACTTTCCATATCTCCTGCCTTCCTTTTGGCAACCTGTTCTTCAAACCGGCGTTTCTGCTCTGCCGGGTCATTTAATTCAGTAAAGGCATTAGCTAATTCCATCGAATTGACAAACAGTTCAAAACGCTCCACTAATTCCGGATTATCTTTCTTTTGTTTTGATAAAGGGGAAATCTCGAGAGGATAATCGAAAATAAAAGTTGGTTGAATTAAAGTTGGCTCTACATATTTTTCGAAAAGTTCGTTAGTAATTTCACCTCTGTTTATTTTTCCCTTTATCTTCAAACCATGTTTCTTTATAATTTTATCAAAATCCTTTTGAAGTATTTTTTCTATATTAATACCACTCACCTCTTCAATAACTTTACACATGCTTATTCTTTTCCAGGGAGGGGTAAAATTAATTTTATTGCCCTGATATTCAACTTCTAAACTGCCAAAAACATTTTTAATTACATATGTTATTAATTCCTCAGTAATTGTCATCATGCTATGGTAGTCACCATACGCTTCATACAGCTCTAACATAGTAAATTCAGGATTATGTTTAGTAGAAATACCTTCGTTTCTAAAATCACAACCTAACTCATAAACTTTTTCTAAGCCTCCAACTATTAAACGCTTCAAATATAATTCTGTGGCAATTCTTAAATATAAATCCCTATGTAAAGTATTGTGATGAGTAATAAAGGGTCGTGCGGTAGCCCCGCCGGGAATAGGCTGCATTATGGGAGTTTGAACTTCTAAAAAACCCCTGTTATCTAAAAAGTTTCTTATAGATTGTACTACCTTGCTCCTTTTAATAAAAATTTCTCTAACTGAAGGATTTACTATCAGATCTAAATATCTTTTTCTATATCTTATTTCCACATCTTTAAGCCCGTGCCATTTTTCAGGTAGGCTACGCACAGACTTACATAGAAGAGTAAATTCTTCAACAAACACAGTAACTTCGCCCGTTCTAGTTCTAAAAATCAGACCTGAAACTCCCAAAATATCCCCGATACTAATTTTACTAAAAAGTTTAAAAGCATCCTCTCCGACTTTATTTGATTTTATGTAAATCTGGATTCTTCCGCTTATATCTTCAATATTAGCAAATATGGCTTTTCCATGTGTTCTTAAAGCCATTAACCTGCCGGCTATACTAACTTTTTCTTTGCCACATTCGCCAACTTGTAAATCTTTATTTTTTTCTATTAAATCTTTTATTTTATAGGTCCTGGTGAAACTATTCCCAAAAGGATCAATGCCTTCTCTTTTTAATTCTTCTATTTCTTTCCATTTATTAGATATAATTTCCGTTGTGCTCTTTTTTATCTCCACCCGATCCACCTCGTTTTACTCTTATTGATAGATATTATTATACTAAAAGTTTAATAATATAGTGCGAAATTATTATAACATTACCGTCCGGCAGGTATCTTGGGCTAATTTAAATTCCAGTTATATTTATAATTAGCTTATCTTGCAAAAAGGTTTAGAAATAAATAATGAACAAAGTATTGTTATATTTTAATTTTTTTAATAACTTTGTTCATTATTACAATTAATAACTATTTAGATTGTTAAAATTAATGCATAAACTATTTGATATCTAATATTTTGTATTTAATATGCCCTGCCGGGACTCTAACTTCTACTAAATCACCTTTCTTTTTTCCTAAAAGAGCCCTTCCGATAGGAGAAGAAATAGATATCTTCCCACAATCCGGTTCAGATTCCACATAATCTAAAATAGTATATTTACACTCTTTTTTACTTTTCATATCTTTAACTAACACCTCTGACCCTAGTAATACGCAATCCGGATTTTCTTCTTTATCTATCAATTCATAATTTTCAATAATTCTTTCCAAAGCCAAAATTCTTCCTTCTATAAAAGATTGCTCATTTTTAACGGCGTTAAATTCTGCATTCTCAGCGATTTCACCAAAAGCTACCGCATTTCTAATTTTTTCAGCAATCTCTTTTCTTTTTACTCCTTTAAGATAATGAAGCTCTTCTTGAACCTTTTTTAAGCCTTCTCCGGTTAGCATTACCTTCCCGTTAAGCATCATGGGCATCTCTCCTCGCTAACAAATTGTTATATTTAAATAGTAAATAACAAATACTTTCTCTTAAAAAATTAAATATAAGCACTATTAACTTTTCTGGCAGATAATAGTGCTTATATTATATAATAATCTTTAATAGAGATTATAAGATATCTATATTTTATTGTCAAATAAATTCTTCTTCTAAATACCCCCCACCAAAGTTTACACTAACTAAAAAACAGTATCGAGTATATAGTATCAAGTAAAGAAAAAGAAAAGATAGAAAAATTAGATTTCTGCTTTCGCTCTAAATACACCACTAAAGCTTACACTAATCTTTTTATTGCTATATTATTAGATTATTTATTAGATTAAACCTAATTTTCTTCCAGCCCTTTCAAAAATATCCAAAGCTTCATCAATATCTTCAGAAGTATGAGTTGTTAAAACATGGGCTCTTAATCTATTAGTCCCTCTTGGAATTGCGGGGAAGAGAATGGGGCAAATAAATATTCCTTCATTGTTAACTTCTTTACATAATTCTAAAGTATCTTCTTCATTACCTATTATAAGGGGAACGATAGCAGTAGCACTAGCTCCTGTATTATAACCCATAGAATCTATTCCTTCTTTAAATCTCTTTATATTCTTTTGCAAATTTTCTATACGTTCCGGCTCATCTTCAATAACTTCTAAAGCAGCTTTAGCAACAGCAGCTGTTACCGGAGGAAGAGGAGCTGAAAAGATAAAGGGCCTGGAATTATGTTTTAAATAATCAATCATATCTTTCTTCCCGGCTATATATCCTCCTACAGAAGGAATAGTTTTACTTAAGGTTCCCATATGAATGTCTACTGCATTCTTTAATCCGAAGTATTCCTCTATGCCGTGACCTGTTTTACCTAAAACTCCAATAGAATGAGCTTCATCCACCATTACTTTAGCATTATATTTTTTAGCTAAACGCGATATCTCTGGTAAACTAGCTACATCTCCCTCCATACTGTATACTCCATCTACTATTACTATTTTATTAACAAATTCTTCAGAATTAGCTAAAATCCCTTCTAAACTCTTCATATCATTATGTAAAAAAGTTTTATATCTTGCTCCGGAAAGTATGCATCCATCAATAATACTAGCATGATCTATTTTATCAATTACAACTAGATCTCCTTTTTGATAGAGAGAAGTAATCGCCGCCAAATTAGTAACATATCCACTTGTGTAAGTAATGGCATCTTCTGCACCCTTAAATTCAGCAATTTTTGCTTCCAATTCTTCATGCATTTTAGTAGTCCCTGACAATAGTCTAACACCGGAGGTCCCTACTCCATATTTTTCAATAGCTTTAATAGCTGCTTCTTTTAATTTAGGGTGATTAATTAATCCTAAATAGTTATAAGAAGCAAGCATTATTTTTTCTTTTTGGTCAATTAATACCCTTGATTCTGATGAATTTTCTACAGTTTTTAGATAAAAAAATTTGCCTTCCTTTTTCATTTTTCCTACTCTTTGTTTAAGTTCATTTATTCTGTCTTCTAACAAAATTGCCATCTTTTTTCTCCTTTTTTATAATTTCTTTAATTTAATTTTTCTATTCTTGGTTTAAAGCCAGTTTTTTCTATTAGTTTTAAATAATCTTCCGGTTGTAATTCTTCCGGAGATTTTCCGGATATAGCTACTAGGGTAGCTTGAAATACATTGGTCCCAAAAGACCTTCCTTCAAATTCCGGAGTTGTAGCAATCAGATAATTTACCCCTCTTTTCTTAAGATCCTCCACATTGGAACTGGTAACAGTATTGGTTATAACAATCTTCCCTTCCATATCCTGGGGCATATACTGACTTATACCTAAATAATCACCGGCAATTATATCGGCATCTTGAAAATATTTAACATACTTTAAATTAGACTTCTCCTGCTTTTCGCCTGTAGGATACAAATATTTTATAGGGACATGTACTAATATAGGTAAAAGTAACCGAGCAAAAATTTCAATACTTCGAAAAGAATGAAGCGGGATAGGAATGTTTAAACAAAATATCAAGTCTCCAAAAGTCATCTCACATCCAGCATCTATTAAACCCTCTGCCATTCCATATCTATCCACAGTAATAGTAACTAAAGCTTTTTTTCCTTTTAAGCTAATATCAGTTTGATTATCAATATATTTTACTACGCTCTTTTCTAATACATATTTTATCCCGGTACCATCTACAATAGGAGTCTTTTTGATAACACTAACTATCTTTTCTGATTCTCTTATAGTATATCTTCTCCCGTGAGGTCCGGAATACAAATATAGATCTGTTCCTCCTAAACTGAAGATATCTACCTTCCCATCATTCTCCTGAAATATTTGCATCATCTTTTTCACATCGCCATCAGTTCCTCTTCTTTCGATTTCAACTTTCTCCCCTAAAATTTCGACCACAACTTTATGATCTCTGGTGGAAGAACCCAGACTAACCCCTAAAACTTTTTTCATTTTTAAACCCTCTCTTCTTTAGAATTCAAATTAATTTTTAACCTCTTTTACTATTTCTATTATCTTTTCAGGATTAACGTATTTACTCTCTTTAATAGGAGAATGACCGATAATTATGCCAATCACCTGAACACTAAATATTTTCTCCACTATGGGTACTCTCATATCTGAACCCATAAAAATAATCAAGTCAAAATCTGCCAAGTTGACGATAATTTCCACTATTTCATTAAATAATTCGTTTTTCCCTTTTTTCTCTATAAAATCAAAGCGCTCTTCTTGAGTTAAAAGTAAGACATACTCAATTCCCAGCTCTTTTGCTAAACTAGTCAGCTGTTCTTTGTTCTTGATTGGAAAACCGATTAAGGCAATCTTCTTACCTTTCCTTATCTCTCCCAAACTTTCTAACCTGGAGACAAAAGTTCTTTCCACTCCTAATTTGCGGGCTACTCCTTCCTGCGTCACTCCTTTAGTTCTTAATTCTAAAATTTTATTAATTTCCCTATTTAATTTTTCTTTAGATATTACTTTTTCCCCAATTCGAATAAACTGCATTCTTAAAATCTCCTGTATACATTTTTGTATACACGTAATATAACATAATTTTTTTATGTTAGCAAGTTTTTTATTCGTACCTCCTTGAAGAGTATCGTGGAGCGTATAGTGGATGGAATACAGTGATAAGTGATGAGATTAAATTGGAGAAATTATAAAAACAGGTACTTATTACAGGTTACTTAACATATATTACACATTACATCCCTTACTGGTTGATTGATTAATAAATCAATAGGCAAACAAAATATTTATTGTATCTAATTTAAAATTTTTAGCAGTTCATTTTAGTATTATTGAATGATTCCTCCTCCTACAACTACATCTCCCTGGTAAAGTACTGCTGATTGTCCCGGGGTAATCGCTCTTTGCGGTTTTTCAAAATTAATTAGGACCCTGTCTTCACCATAAGGAGAAATAATTGCCGGAGATTTTTTACTATTATACCTTATCTTTGCTTCTGCCTTTACAGACTTTGAAAGTTTATCACCAGAAATAAAATTTAAATCTTTTACTAATAATTTATCTTTATAAAGATCTTTATCATCGCCCAGAGTAATCACATTTTGGCGGGAATTTATTTCAGTTACATACATTCGCTTATTCAAAGATACTCCCAATCCTTTTCTCTGGCCAATAGTATAAAAAGGAATACCTTGATGGTCTCCTAATATTTTTCCTTCTTTATCTATAAATTTGCCAGGTTTGATAGTGTCTTTAACATGTTGAGTCAAAAATTTTCTATAATTATCATCCTTGATAAAACAAATTTCCTGACTCTCTTCTTTTTTGTAATTTTTTAATCCATATTTTTTCGCCAATTCTCTAGTTTGATTTTTCTTAAATTTGCCCAAAGGAAACAAAATATAGGGTAACATTTCCTGATTTAATCTATAAAGAAAATAAGATTGGTCTTTATTTTCATCTACTCCTCTCTTAAGTAAAAACTTCTTGCTCTTTTGGTCATATTCATTGATAGCATAATGGCCAGTAGCAAGATAATCCGCACCTAAAGATTTGGCTTTATCCCATAATAATCCAAATTTTATTTTTAAATTACAGATTACGCAAGGGTTAGGGGTTCGGCCTGCGAGATATTCATTGCAGAAATAGTCTATAACTATACTTTTAAATTCTTTGGTAAAATCCAGAACATGCCAGGGAATTTCAAGATTTTTAGCAGCCTCTTCCGCCGATTCTAAACTTTCGTTACCATCGTAATGATGGATAGTGACGCCAAGAACATCATAACCTTCTTCTTTTAACAGGGCGGCGGCGAATGAACTGTCTACCCCTCCGCTCATCGCTACCACTACTTTCTTTTTTAAATTTTTAATCATAATGATTTATCTCTTTTTGTGCTTAACACTCATCCTTGCACTCTTAGTATTTCTAATTCATCTTCTGTTAATGGTTTTACTTTCGTAGTTCTGACTAATTCTTTAGATTTACTATAACAATTAATATTGACTTCTTCGTTTTCTTCTTCATTTCTATCGCAATATCGGGCTGTAATCTGACAGGATTTATCAATAAAACCATCATTTACCTGACAAACCCCCTTTAACAAAGAAACCGGCCCTTTTAAATTTTTTGCTTTAAAGAGGAAGTCTCCTTCTTGAGAAAATTCTTTTATCTTCTCATTTTCCTCTTTATTTCTACCCACTACTAATTTAACATTTGTACTTAATCTAAAGTGTCGCCCCAATTTTAGCAACTCTATATCTTCTAAAGAAAAAACGCCTTGAGTAAATAAATCTCTTAACCTTTTAGAGAAAGCCGGCTCGGTTAATTTGCAACCTCCGGCAGGTGAAGGATAATCCTCTATCTCCATTTTAATAGCTAACTCCATCTGCCTTTTTCTCGAGCGGCCAGAAATATTCAGTAATTTATTTCTATCCACCAACCCTTCTTTTTCAGGAATGGTCTCTGCCAATAACAAAGCAGATAATGGACGAAGAATTCTACCTTCAAATCCTGATTCTCTTTCAATTATACTTAAACTGTTTCTGTTCTGAGACATCGGCCTTTCCCCTAAAACTTCACCGCTCAAAATAAAAGAGGCTCCTATTTTAGCCATATATTCTCCCGCCTTTTTGATCATAAGGGTATGGCAGTCTATACAAGGATTCATATTTTTCCCTAATCCATGCTTGGGATTTCTTAAAATCTCCAGTAATTCCTGGGTTATATCTATAATTTCTAGATCCATATCTAAACTTTTTGCCGCTAAAAAGGTCTTATCCGGACCAAAAAAAGGAGTTTTAAAATTAACTCCTTTTACTTTTATCCCTTGTTCCTCAATAAGTTTTACCGCTAAAATACTATCCAGGCCACCAGAGAATAAAGCAACTGCTTTTATTTTATCTTTCATCTTTTTGTCCTTCTCCTATTTTTTGAGCCGTAATACATAAATCTTTCAAAGAAGTAGCATCTAAGGTTTGATTTATCTTCTTAGCTACCTCCTCTAATAATACCTTGATGGCACAATCCTCTATTTTTTTACATTTCCTTGGGCTATTCTTATTAGTTTTTTTGCCAATTGAAATGCAATCAACTAAAACTATCGGCCCCTCAACTGCTCTAATTATTTCACCGGTATTAATCTCCCCTGCTTCTTTAGCCAGCAAATACCCTCCGCCTGCTCCCCTGGTGCTTTTTACTAAATTAGCTTTCTTTAATTTATTAAATAACTGTTCTAAATATTGCAGAGAGATCTCTTGTCTTAGAGAAATATCTCTTAAAGAAATCGGCTTTAAATTATTACATTGAATTTGAGCTAAATCTATCATCGCCCGAAGTGCATATCTTCCTCGAGTTGATAATTTCATTGGTCTTACTCCTTAATTAATTTGACTCTACTAAAAAATTATATTATTTATGACTATTTTTGTCAACATTCACAAAGGAAAATATCAAGCACATAGTATTAAGTATCGACTAAAAACAAAGAAAAGTGCCATAGGAAAAAGAAGATGGGAGATTGGTTAATTGTATTTTTTTTGCTTAATTAGGTAGGTGATATAGAAAATCATATTTTCCTGATTCGGCTTTAAAAACTTAAAATAATGTTTTATAATATTTTTTATAAGATTAAAATTTATTATATAAAACACAAGTAATAATTTTTTAAAGATACGGGGGTGTGGAATGGAACGAAAATGGTGGAAAGAAGCGGTAGTGTATCAGATCTATCCCAGAAGTTTTAAGGATAGTAATAGAGATGGCATCGGAGACCTACCGGGGATTATTCAGAAATTAGATTATTTAAAAAATTTAGGGATAGATGTTATCTGGTTATGCCCGGTCTATAAATCTCCCAATGATGATAATGGATATGATATCATTGATTACCGGGATATTATGGATGATTTTGGTACAATGAAAAACATGGAAAGATTGTTAGCCAAAATACATGAAAAAGACATAAAATTAATTATGGATTTAGTAGTAAATCATACTTCTGATGAACACACCTGGTTTATAGAATCCCGCTCCTCTCTGGATAATCCTTATCGAGATTTCTATATCTGGAGAAAGGGTAAAAACGGTTCACCTCCCAATAATTGGGGCTCCGTTTTTGGCGGTTCCGCATGGGAATATGATAAAACTACTGATGAATATTACCTACATCTTTTTTCCAAAAAACAGTCTGACTTAAATTGGGAAAGTCCTCGAGCAAGAGAAGAAATTTACAAAATGATGAAATGGTGGTTAGATAAAGGAATTGATGGTTTCCGAATAGATACAGTAAATTTGTTTTCTAAGGTCCCTGATTTGCCCGACGGAAAGATAATAGAAGGATACAATTATGGAGATGGCAGCCCTTATTTTCTAAATGGTCCTCGTATTCACGAATACTTGCAAGAGATGAACAAAAAAGTGCTTTCAAAATACGACATTATGACTGTAGGAGAAACTCCCGGGACTCCCCCCCAAATTACAGCCAAGTACGTTAACCGGGATAGACATGAACTTGATATGGTCTTTCATTTCGAATTGATGGAGATTGACCATGACCCTATAAATAAATGGAAGCCCAAAGAATGGAAATTGACTGAAGTAAAAAAAATATTTACCAAATGGCACGAAGGATTAAAAGAAAAGGGCTGGAATAGTCTTTATTTGAATAACCATGATCAACCTCGCATGGTTTCCCGATTCGGTGATGATAGGAAAGACCGAGTGGAATCAGCTAAAATGTTGGCTACTTTACTATATACCCTTCCGGGAACTCCTTATCTCTATCAGGGCGAAGAAATTGGAATGACGAATGTTGCTTTCGATAATATAGAAGACTACCGAGACATAGAAACTCTAAATTTCTACCGTGAAATGACTAAAATAGGTCTTCCTAAAGAAAAAATTATGGAAGCTATTTATCGAATAAGCCGGGATAATGCCCGTACACCCATGCAGTGGGATGATAGTCCTTATGCTGGTTTTACTACCGGCATGCCCTGGATAAAAGTCAATCCAAATTATCCAGAAATAAATGTTGCCCATGATCTAAAAGACTCAAATTCAATATTCTATTATTACCAAAAAATAATCCGGCTTAGAAAAGAAAATTTAATTATGATCTACGGAGATTATCAGCTTATTTTAGAAGAGGATGAACATATTTACAGTTATTTACGTACTCTTAATAAAGACCGATTACTAATTATTCTTAACTTCTTTTCCAGCCAAACAATTTTTAATCTTCCGGAAAATATTAATTACCAAGAAAAAGAGCTACTAATCAGTAATTATAATGTTGAAGAAAAAGAAGATATTAATAATATATATCTACGCCCTTATGAAGCAAGATTATATAAATTATATTAATTGTTAGAATAAAAAAGGAGCAGATTCAAAACAAAATTTGCTCCTTTTTTATCTATATTATTTTTTTTATATTTTACTCACAAGTTATGGCTTCTACCGGACAACCATCGGCAGCCTCTTTGCATGATTCTATCGAATCATCTGGTACCTTGCCAACCTTTACTGTCGCTACATCATCCTTTACTTCAAATACCTCAGGACAGGTATCTTCGCATAATCCACACCCGGTACATAAATCTTTATCAACTACAGCTTTCATTTTATATTTTCCTCCTTCTATTATAATTACCAATTCTAAAAATTATTAGGTAATTAAGTTTAAATTCAACACTACTTTAATTTTATTTTCTTTGCAGTTATCGACCAAAAATTTCTTAATTATTTTATCAGATAATTCTTCTTATTAAAAGATAATTTATTTACAGCATTAAAAGTATACCTTAAAAAAGGATAAATTTCAAGTTTTTTAACAACTTTTTTATATGCCGTCAATAATCCTTATATCTCATACTCCAATAAATCCTCTGCTAATATAGTTTGGGGAAATACAGTCCGGACTTCAACAAGTAATTCGCTTTCAGTTATTGATGATTTATTATTACTTGAACTATAACGTGGACTAATGTGAGTTACTATCAATTTTTTAACCTGAGCTTTTTTAGCAACCCTGGCAGCTATTGTGGTAGTCGAATGAAAATTTCTCTTAGCTAGGTCTTCTTCCTGTTGGGAAAAAGTGGTTTCATGAATTAGGAGATCGGCACCTTTAGCAAAATACAGCAAATCTTCACAATAGGCAGTATCACCACAATAGACTATTTTTCTTCCTTTCCTAATTTTGCTTACAAAATCCTTACCCTGAAAGATTCTTCCATTAGGTAATTCAATTGTTTTGCCCTCCTTTAGAGTACGATAAATCGGGCCAGGAGGAATATTTAACCGGCGAGCTTTATCTATTAAAAAATGACTCCTGTCCTTTTTTTCTTCGACAGAATAGGCATAAGTTTTAATATTGTGATTTACTTCTGTGTATCGAACTATGTACTCCTCATCTTCCCAGATGATTCCCTCTGGTAAATTTGCTGGAATAATTTCTATCTCAATTTCATAAGGGATATAGGTTTTAGTTATATTTAAGGTTTCTTTTAAATATTTATCAAGACCTTCCGGACCAAATATTTGAATTTTTTGCTGATTTTTTCCGCCCCTTAAACCCCGGGAAGCTAATAGCCCGGGAAGTCCAAATAGATGATCCCCATGTAAATGAGAAATAAAAATCTTCTCTAATTTAGATACCTTTAAAGATGTTTTCTGAATCTGTTGTTGAGTGCCTTCTCCGCAATCCCATAACCATAATTTATTTTTATTAGTAAAGATAAGAGCAATAGAAGATACATTACGTTTCAAAGTAGGCATACCCGAACCGGTGCCTAAAAATATAACTTTCATTAATTTTCACCTAATTTCTTCATCATTTCTTCCACACTCGGTAGCCTGGCCTTTTAAAATTTCTATACCGTGCGGCAATGCCTCTAATACTATTTCCAAAGATTCTCTTACTCCTTTAGGACTGCCGGGTAAATTTATGATCAAACTTTCTTTTCTAATCCCTGCCACCCCTCGAGATAATATCGCTCGGTTGGTCTTCTTGAAACTTTCACTTCTGATAATTTCGCTAATCCCCGGAACTTCTTTTTCGATTATTGCCAAAGTAGCCTCTGGAGTGACGTCTCTTTTTCCTAAACCCGTTCCTCCGGTAGTTAAAATTAAATCGAGATGTAATTTATCAACTGCCTTTATCAACTCTGCTTGAATAATATCCTTTTCATCTGGAATAATTTGATAATATTTAACTTCTCCATTAACCTTCTTGACTACTTCTTTGATTACTTTTCCACTCAAATCTTCTCTCTCTCCTCGCGAGCCTTTATCACTTATGGTTAAAATCCCAACTTTAATCATTCTGAAACCACCTCAATTCCATCACCTGCTTTTACTTTTCCGCCCTTTAAAACGCGAGTAAAAATCCCTTCTCGAGGCATCACGCAATCCCCAATCTTTTTCCTTATTTCACAACCCTGGTGGCATTCTTTTCCTATCTGGGTTACTTCCAATAAAACATTTTCTCCAACTTTCAATCTTGTTCCCAAAGGAAGTTGATATAGAACAATACCTTCTACGGTTAAATTCTCAGCAAAGTCCCCATATTTTATTTTAAATCCCTTCCCTTTCATCTTATCAATACTTTCCACTCCTAATAAGCTAATCTGCCGGTGCCATTTGCCTAAATGAGCATCTTTTTCTAATCCGAAGTCCTCGATTAATAACCCTTCGGCTATCTCTTTTTTTACAGTTCCCTTCTTTTCGCTTCGACATATAGCTACTATCTTTCCTTTTGTTTTATCCATTTTATCCTCTTTCTCCTTATCATTTATCTGCATATTCAATCCCTCTTTTTTAATGGTCTCGAAAAATACCCACTCTTGCCTCCGCTTTTTTCTAAAAGATATATCGATTCAATAGCCATCCCCCTATCTACTGCTTTACACATATCATAAATGGTAAGACCAGCAGCTGCTACTGCAGTTAAAGCTTCCATCTCCACTCCGGTTTTGCCTATAGTTTTAACTTTAGATTGAATAATAATCTTATTTTCATTCTCATTAATTGTAAAATCAAGATCCACATTGGTGAGTATTAAAGGATGACACATGGGAATAATCTGGCTGGTCTTTTTAGCAGCCATAATACCGGCTACCTGGGCTACTGCCAAAACGTCTCCCTTGGCAATCTTTCTATCTTTAATCATCTTCAAAGTCTCTGGCTGCATAACTATAGAACTTTCCGCAATAGCTATTCGTTGTGTGTCTTCTTTGCCTCCAACATCCACCATATGCGCCCTTCCATTTTTATTAAAATGGCTTAGTTCTTTTTCTTTCATTTGCTATCCTCCAATTTTAGACATCTTAAAAGAGTCTCTATTTGAGAATTTCTCATTTAATTTATGGCCTTCGGATTTTATGCTTACTGCTTCTCCTATATTATTTCTTATTATTTTACTCCTGATTATTTTATCGTCGGTTTTTGCATTCCTAATTGCCTCCTTAATATCGATTTCTTTATTAGAGAAAAGGCATGGTCTTAGTTTGCCTTCGGAAGTTAGCCTTATCCGATTACAGGTTTCACAAAAATGCTGGCTCAAGGCAGTAATAAAACCTATAGTACCTTGACCACCTTTAATCTGGTAATATTTCGCCGGTCCATTTGCAGTACTAATTTTTACAGGATTTAGCAGATATTTCTTTATCAATTTCTCTTTTATTTCCTGAACCGAAATAAATTTATCTTCAAATTTATTTATTACTTCTTCCCCAGAGGGCATAAATTCAATAAAACGAATATTTAATGGTCTCTCTAGAGTTAATCTTACAAAATCTTCTACTTCATCATCGTTAATTCCCCTAATTAGTACGGTATTAATTTTGATAGGCAATAATCCTGCCTTTAAAGCAGAATCAATTCCTTTTAATGCTTTTTCTAAACTTCCCCCTCGAGTGATTTTTTTATATTTTTCTTCCTGCAGGGAATCTAAACTAATATTTACCCGATTCAGTCCAGCATCTTTTAATTTTTCGGCATACTCACTTAAGAAAAAACCATTAGTGGTTAAAGATATATCTTCTAATTTTTTAATCTCCCTTAATTTCTTAATAAAATCTACTATCCCCTCTCTAACTAATGGTTCTCCGCCAGTTATCCTAACTTTAGTTATTCCCAGGTTTACCGCCTCTTGTACAATTTCCACTATCTCCTCAAATCTTAAAATCTCTTGATGAGGTATAAATTCAAACTGTTTTTCAGGTTGACAATAAATACATCTATAGTTGCATCGATCCGTTATAGAAACCCGAAGGTAGGAAATTTTTCTGCCAAAATTATCTATTAGTTTATTCATTCTTTTAGTACCTTTCCGCTCTGAGAGAGGTCATATCCTCCCAAACTCAAAACCTTTTTTCTAAATTTTTCCGATCTAATAACAGTTAATAATTTTTGAACCTTTAAAGAAGAGTAGTATTCTTTAGGTATAATTATATCATATTTCTCTTTGACCACAGGTACAAAATCTAAATGGAAGGCTTTGGCAGCAGACAAAATCCCCAGGCCTGCATCTACGCTCCCCTCCGCTACGGCAGAAGCTACCATTAAATGGGTGTACTCTTCCTTATAATAACCCTGAATATCTAAAGGATTAATGCCTTTCTTTTTTAGTAGATAATCCAATAAGACTCTGGTTCCTGAACCTTTCTGCCTATTAATAAACTTTATATCCTTGTTAACTAAATCATCTATTCCTTTGATATTTTTTGGATTTCCTCTTTCTACCATTATCCCCTGTTCCCGGTATGTTAGATTCATAACTACCAATTCTCTCTGAGGAAGCATCTTTTTTATATAGGGGAAATTATATTCTCCACTCTCCGGATCCAATAGATGAGCAGTGGCAAGGTGGGTTCTTTTTTGTTTCAAAGCTAACAACCCTCCCATGCTTCCTACATTAAAGGACACTAAATTAAAATCCGAAAACTCTTCCTGTAGTTCATTTCTCAAAATATCTAAAACTAAATCATGACTCCCGGTCACAATGATATTATTCTTTATTCTATTTAAATCTTCTAAAAGTTCAGCTCTTACTTCTTCTCCAAAATCTATGCCTTCTTTAAGTAAAGGAATACGAATCAAGGCATCTGCTTCTACCAAAGAAGTAAGCACTCCCGCTCCTCGGGAAAGAGGATAGGCCATTATTTTCCCATCTATATTTCCTAATTTTACTCTCAAGAATTCTTCATCTCCTAAACGGGAAACCACTTTGTGGGCCATGTGGACTTTAATTTCTTCCCGCCTTTTTACAGTTAATCCTAATTGACGGAAAACCAAAGGTTTTAAAAATTGTTCCGCGGAGATAATCGCCGAGACCGGGTAACCGGGAAGCCCGATAAGAGGAGTGTTATCAATGATTCCCAAAATTGTCGGTTTTCCGGGCATAATGGCCACTCCGTGGACTAAAACCTCACCTATGCTTTTAACAATCTCGGAAGTAAAATCTTTAGAACCAGCAGAGGAACCGGCAAGGACCACTACTATATCATTTTGTTGTTTGGTCTTCTGTAAAACTTTTTTTAAATCTTGGGGAATATCTTTCACTATTTCGTATACTCTTGCCTCTCCTCCCCACTCGTAAATCAAACCTTTAATTATTTTGGAATTATACTCAATAATTTTACCAGGACTAATTTCTTCCCCTGGTGGAATCAATTCATCACCAGTAGGTATAATTGCTACCTTGGGCTTTCTGCGGGCAAAAAGTTGGTTTACCCCCCCTGCCAATAAAGCTCCAATATCTACCGGACGAATTTTATGATTTACAGGGATTATTAACTGATTAGCTACTACATCTTCCCCAATGTTGCGGATATGTTGCCCTGGGGAAACTGCCGAAAATATTTTAATTTCTTTAATATTTTCTTTTTTTGAATCATCGTTAAAATCATTAGAAATATCTTTGTTCTTCTCTCTTTTAAATTCATTTAAAGGATTTATATCCTCAATCTTTATCACTGCATCAAAACCGAAAGGAATGGGATTACCGGTATTTATAAAATGAAAGTCTTGATTAATCTTTAAAGTAATAGGAGAAGATTCGGAAGCTTCATAAGTATCCCTTGCTCTGACCACTACCCCATCCATAGCTGCAGCTTGATAATAAGGAGAGGATATCCTGGCAAAAATTGGTTCTGCGCTAATCCGCCCCAAGGAGTCTTCGGTAGAAATTAATTCTCCTTTTAGAGGCTGAGTAAGTTTGTATTTTAACAAAGTTTTATAAAATTTTTCTTGAGCTTCTTTTAAAGTTAATTTACTTAAATAAATATTTCTCTTCAAGCCATTCCCTCCTCTTAAAAAATATTCCTAACTCTATATCCTAACTTAAAACAATTTAGCCACTACTTTACTGCCTTTTTCTACTCCTTCGATATTCAATCCTATTTTTATTAAACCTGATGCTCGAACCATAGTAGAAATTAATCCTGATTTTCCCAAAATAGGCTCAGCATAAAATTTTTTATCTTTTTCGTATATAAATACCCGGATATAATCTTCTCTTCCCGAATCTGACACCATATTGCAGGTCAACTCTACTTCTATTTCTTTGGCAGAATTATAATTATATTGTCCCCCCTGTAACAGGCTAATCAAAGGCCGTACAAAAAGGTCAAAGATTATCATCGCTGAAACCGGATGACCGGGTAAGCCGAATATCGGCCTATTATCAGATATGGCAAGTATGGTAGGTTTCCCCGGTTTTACTGATACTCCATGAACCAACACACCGGGTTTCCCTAACCTATTAAGCACTTCCAGGGTAACATCTCTTACCCCTACTGAACTTCCACCGGAAATAATTACCGCTTCTACCTTATCTTCTTTGATAGTCTTTTTTATCTCCTGCTCTAATAGAATAACTTCATCTTTAATAATCCCTCTATAAACGGGGATCCCGCCAGCCTCTTCAATACAGGCTCCAAGGGTGTAAGAATTTATATCCCTTATCTGCCCTATTCGAGGTTCGCCTTCAGCCGGAATTATTTCATTACCCGTTGAAATAATAGCAATTTTTGGCTCCCTATAGATTTTGATATTAGTTTTTCCTATTCCAGCTAAAACTCCTATATCCTGCGAACGTAATCTGCTTCCTTTTCTTAAAATAATTTCTCCTGTTTTTAGATCTTCATCCTCCCGGACTACATTTTCCCAGGGAGAAATTGACCTCCTTGCCTCAATGGTAGTATCATCAATCTGTTCAGTATATTCTACCATCATCACCGCATTTGCTCCCTCGGGTAACATTCCTCCGGTGGAAATTTTCGCCGATTCTCCGGGGTTGATCTTAAATTCAGGTTTAGCACCCATCTTTATTTCTCCTACAATCTTCAAATAGGAAGGTAAACTATCAGTTGCTCCAAAAGAATCTTCTGCCCCAATGGCATAACCATCCATTGTAGAACGATTAAAACCAGGCAGATTAACGGGTGCAACTACCTCTTCTGCTAAGATTCTGTGTAAGGCAGTTTTAATATCGACTACTTCTATATTACTCTGAGTTATTTCCTTTAAATTTAAATGACTTTTTAGCATCGCAATTACCTCATTCGGGGTACTAACTTTAAATAAGGGTTTTACCATGTTCGCTCTTTATCTCCTAATTATTGATTTTTTATATTGTTTTGCAAATATCTTTTTTTAAAAATTAATATAATTTTACTGCCGAAGCTTTAAAGGTTAAATAAACTTTGCTTCCCAGATTGAGATTCATCTTAAAAAATGACTCTCTGGTAATAATCACCACTAAAGGGATACCAATATCTATTTCTAATTTTACCAAGTGATTTTGCTCGATAATCTTGGTTATTTTCCCCAAAAAGGAATTTCTGGCACTGGATTGAAACTGTTCATAAGATAAGATTATATCTCTGGGGTCAATAGAAATATATGCCAGACCATTTTTTTCACTTACTATAGCAAATTTTATATTTCCCGCAGTTTTAAACCATTTTAAGTTATCTTCTTCTATTATTTCTCCCCGAAGAAGATTTTCCGGAACTTGTTTAATAATTTTACCATCCAAAAGGGAAATCACTTCATCAGCTAACCGATAGGCCTGGGAAAGGTCGTGAGTAGTAAATATTACAGTGGTTTTAATCTCTTTCTTTATTTTTTTAATCACTCTTTCCACTACATCTATGTGCTTTTGATCTATACTTGTGGTAGGTTCATCTAAAAAAAGAATTTCTGGCTCTATTACTAAGGCTCTGGCAATTACCACTCGTTGAGCTTCTCCACCTGATAATTGGTTTGCTTTTCTATCTTTAAAACCGGAAAGTCCTACTATATTTAAAGCACTTCTAATTCTACTTTTTTGAACTTTAGGAGGAATTGATCTTATTTTTAATCCATAGACAATATTATCATAGACTGTAGAATGAAATAAGAAAGGATCCTGATTTACTAAAGTTATTTTCCTTCGAATCTCTAAGGTATCTTTATTTGATTTATTGGTAATTTCTTGATCATAAAAAAATATTTGACCTTCGTCTGGTTTCTCTAATAAATTTAAAATATTGAGTAAGGTGGTCTTGCCCGACCCGTTTGGACCGACAATAGCGTAAATCTTACCCTCTTGAAAATTCAAATTATCTACATCTAATACAATTTTATTATTATAAACTTTTTTTAAATCTCTAACTTTAAATATTAATTTATCCATATTTTAAGTTTACACTCTCTTACTTTGAAAATAGTGGAGTAAAATATTTATACTAAAGGCGACAAATAATAATATAATTCCCAGGGCAATAGCAAAACCAAACTCTCCCTTGGTACTCTCCAGGGCAATGGCAGTGGTCATAACCCGGGTACTTCCTTTTATATTTCCTCCCAACATCATAGCGGCCCCAACCTCGGCAATTACTCTTCCAAATCCGGTAATTACCGCAGCTAACACTGCATAACGGGCTTCTTTAATTACCATCCAGGCAGATTGGGCTTCGGTTGCTCCTAGAGTTAATGCGGTATTCCTAACCCTTTTATCAATTCCCTGTACTGCCGAATGAGTGAGAGCAATAATTATAGGGACAGCTAGTATAAACTGACCGATAATCATAGCTGAAGGGGTATATAATAATTCAAAGATTCCCAATGGTCCTCTTCGAGAAATTAAAGAATAAACAATCAGCCCTATAACTACTGTTGGTAAGGCCAATAGGGTATTCACTAAAGCTACACTAAATCTTTTTCCCCAATAATCTTTTACCGCCATTAAAAATCCTAAATATACTCCCAATAATGAAGCTAAAATAACAGCAGTCAAAGATACTCTTAATGAAAGTAAGACAATGTTGAATATTTCACTATCTAAAGTAAAGATTAATTGAAAAGCTTTATGTATCCCTTCGATAATAAAACTCAAAATAGCACCTCGATATAAAAATTTACCAATTTACCAATTGACCGATTGACCGATTTTGTTGGTTGCACGGTTAACCACTCTTCTAGTTTATCGGTTAAGGATTAGCTAATCAGTCATCAGTAAGAAAGGCGTATTGCAATACGCCCCTACTTACTGAAAACCGAGAACTGAAAACTGTAAACCAAACCAACTAATTAACTAATTAATTAATTAACTAACTGCTTGGTAAATTGGGTAATTGGTCAATTGGTCAATTTTTATTTAATTATCATTGGATGGAAAAGGATTTCTCCGTCAATTTCGTATTCTCTAATAATTTTTTGTCCTTCTACGGAAGTAACCCAGGCTATCAACTGCATGGCTTCCATATACTTCACATGGGGATACCGGTCAGGATTGACAGCTATTACTCCATAAGGATTAAAAAGTAGTGGATCTCCTTCACTAAGAATAACTAATCCTATCTTATTTTTATAGGCAATAAAGGTTGCTCTGTCACAAAGAACATAGGCCTGTTTTTCATCGGCAATTTGTAAGGTTGCACCCATTCCTTGACCTGCTTCCATGTACCATTCTCCCTCAGGGACAATGTTGGCAATTTTCCATAAACCTTTTTCTTTTTGATCGGTACCAGAATTATCTCCCCGGGATACAAAAAAAGCTTTTTGATTAGCTATCTTGGTCAAGACAGAAGCTGCGCTTTTTTCCTCTTTAATTTTTGCCGGATCATTAGATGGTCCAAGTACAATAAAATCATTATACATGACATCTCTACGATTTACTCCATATTCATCCTGAATGAATTTATCTTCTGCTTCTCGAGCGTGTACAAATAATACATCTGCATCTCCATTCTCCCCCAATTTCATAGCTGCCCCTGTTCCTACCGCAATAACATCTACTTTAATATTATATTTCTCCTCAAAAGGCGGAAGTAACTTAGCTAATAAACCTGAATTTTCTGTGCTGGTAGTCGTAGCCATTTTTAAGTGAATTGGTTCAGCGAAAACCGTACCCATGAATAATAAACTAATACTTAATATCAATATTACTTGAAAAATAATGTTTTTTTTCATTTTTCTGAGATACTCCTTTTTACTAATTTTATTTTTTAATTTTAATTAAACACCAAACAAAAAAAACCAACACTATGTCCGGTGTTGGTTAATAAGTTTAATTCATAATATCAGTCCTCCTTTCCAAACACGGGAGGAATAAGAGTTTCCTCTTATTCCTTATCGGCTAATCCACCATCGTTTTCACTTTAGGTGTGATAGCTCGGAGATTATTTTTTTATAAAAGAACGATAAGTAAGAAATATCTTTAAATATTATAATATTTTTTCAGTATTTAAGCAAGAATTTAAATATAGTATTGAGTATATAGTATCAAGTATCTCGCATTTAGTTAGCTAGTTAGTTGGTAAACTAGTTAAGACAGTAAAAAAAGAAAGGGATTAGTTTTTACAATTTTTGACATTGGGGACAGATAAATGAGCTTCTACCTTCTATTCTTACAACTTCTATAGAATGCCCACACTTTATACAAGGTTCTCCTTTTCGGGCATAAACCTGTAATTTTTTTGCAAATTTTCCTTTTTCGCCATCTGTATCTCGATAAGCTTCGTCAGCTACCGTACTCCCCCGAAGTTCAACTGCTTCACTTAACACCAGCTTAATCTGCTGATACAAATCTCTAATTTCTTTTTTATTGAGAGAGGAAATCAATCGTAAAGGATGGATATTCGATCTATACAGCACTTCATTAGCATAAATATTACCTAATCCCGTGATAAATTTCTGATTCATTAAAAATGGTTTTATCTTACCTTTTTTCTTTTTATTTAATACCTGAATAAAAACTTCTTCTGTGAAATAATCCTCCAAAGGTTCAACTCCCAATTTAGTTATGCTTTCTACTTTGTCAATGTTGGAAACTAAAAATATTCTTCCGAATCTTCTAACATCATTAAAAACTAATTGAGTATTATCTGTAAAAGTAAAAATAAGATGGTTATGCTTGGGTTTAATTTCTTTCTCTGTAATTTTATTATCATAAGGATAGATTAACAGTCCGGTCATCCCCAGATGAACTATCAATTTATCTTCTGAATCTAGATAAATAATAATATATTTCCCGCGACGGTCTACTTCTTTAATCTTTTTTCCCTTTATTTTAGTAATAAACTCTCCTAAGGAGGGTTCTTTTACTATTTTATCAACATTTATTACTGCATCTTTTATCTGTTTATTCTTAATTTTTTCCTGAAGGCCTCTCCTGATAGTTTCTACTTCTGGTAATTCAGGCATTATCATCACCTCGTTACAAATTAACAAATTAACCAATTCACCAATTTACCGATTGCTAATCATAGGTTAATGTCTTCTATTATTTTTTTTACTTCTCCCAAATTATTTATAACATTTTTTCTTTTTTTTGTATTGCTGCGGTCTAAATAAATAGCATTCATTCCGGCTTTCTGGGCAGCTAAATAATCAAATTCCCAATGATCGCCCACATGCAATATTTGTTCAGGGTGTACATTTAAGGATTTGGATATCTTTGAATATATCTCAGAATTTTTCAATTCTTTAAAATCGGATAAAGCAGAAAAGCTAAATTTAAAATATTTTTCCAGTTTTTTCATTTTGGGAATTAAAAATTCACGAGGCATTGCAGTAATAACAATAAGGATAAAATTCTTCCTTAATTCTTCTAAAAGGGGGATTGCTTCAGGAAATATCTTAACTTGAGATTCGTATTTTTCGAAAATCTTATTAGGGGATATTTCTAAGCTAAAATAAGAGATCCAATAATTAATATCATACCAATTTAAGTTACGTTCGCCGAGTTTAGTATATTCTTCTTTTACCAGTTTTAAGCTCTCTTCAAAACTAATATTCTTTTTTCTAGCTACCAATTCAGGTATTTCTTTAAACCATATCAAGTCATTATATTCTAAATCTACCAGAGTACCATCTACATCAAACGAAATAATTTTAAGAGTATTCTTACAATTCTCCAATTTACCAATTCTCCAATTTACCAATTGACCGATTAATTTAGTTAGCCAGTTACCCGGTTAATATTAATTAGTCAATTACCTAATTGCTGATTAATGTAGCAACACGGCGTGCCCTGTTGAATCAAATAGACATTATGTGTCGTGCCTAAAGCAGGATAGACCGTTTAATAGGCAATACGCCCCTACTTCTCTCCGCAAACTTGCAACTTGTAACTCGAAACTGATTACTAATCACTCATTACTTATCACTGTATCCTACATTATACAATAAAATCCAGAAAATAAAAAATCCCGGCAGCGTCCTACTCTCCCACAGAAAAACTGCAGTACCATCGGCGCAGGAGGGCTTAACTACTGTGTTCGGGATGGGAACAGGTGTGACCCCTCCGCCATTA
>DASRMF010000005.1:0-3801 GCA_035648055.1 Atribacterota bacterium | reverse complement strand
TTCTGAATTAATTAATTCAGCAATAGTGGTCAAAGGGCCTATGCAGATTTTGTCTTTTTTCTTATCTATACCTCTTAATTCCTCAATAGCAGTAATGTCTACCAAAATTTTTGGATTTAATTTTTTAACTTTAATATCAGGCAGTACATTAGTACACCCAGCCACTATGCAGGCTTCTGATTTTTCTTGTTTCAAAATTTCTAATACTTCTTCTTTTGTTTTAGGAGAAACATATTTAAATTGGTTCATTTTCCTCTCCTTCTGCACAAGCCTTAATTGCTTTTACTATTTGGATATATCCGGTACAACGACAGATATTACCTCTCATATAATCTCTAATCTCATCTTCGGTGGGATTAGGATTTTCTTTTAATAATGCCGTGGCAGTTAATATCATGCTCGGGGTACAAAAACCACACTGCACTGCCGCATTCTTTAAAAATGCTATTTGCATGGGGTGCAGTTCATTCCCCTTTGCCAACCCTTCGATAGTGGTAATTTCTTTGCCATCGACAGTTGCGGCCAAGGTAAGGCAAGATAAAACCGGTTCGCCATCTAATAAAACTGTACAAGCTCCGCATTCCCCGATGCCACAGCCGTATTTACTTCCAGTTAGAAACAAATCGTTTCTTATAATATTAATTAAAAGGTCGTTTGCTTTTACAGACAAGCTTCTTTTCTTACCATTAATAGTGAATTCTATCTCTAATTTTTTCATATTTTATAATTCACCTCCGGCTCTTTCCCAGGCAATCCTAACCGCATCTTTCACCATTACCCGAGCTATATCAGTTCTATATTCAACAGATGAACGGATATCATCAATCGGCTTAATCTCTTCCGATGCCTTCCTGGCTATTTTATCTATTAAGGAAATGCTTACTGTTTGTCCTTTTAAAAGATCTTCAGCTTCCTTTGCCCGAATTGCTTTTACCGCAACCGAGCCAAGTACTATTTTACAATCTTTGCAAATATTGTCTTCTCTTTCAAGGTAAACAGCCAGGTTGATTTTGGCAATATCAGCTTTTACTCTACTCTTTTTAGAAAAAGCACTTCCTGAATTTTTATTTACTTCAGGGATATTTACCTGGGTAATTATTTCATCGGCTTCAATAACTGTTTTGCCCACTCCGGTAATAAAATCTTCTACTAAAACTATATGCTCTCCTCTTTTACTAACTAATTTTACTTCTGCACCATAGGCAATCAAAGAAGGAACAGTATCAGCAGCTGGTGAAGCATTGCAAATATTCCCCGCCATTGTCCCCATATTTCTTACAGCAATTGCCGCCATCGATTTGATTCCTTCGTATAAGGCAGGATATCTTTCCTTAATTTTTCCTATTCTCTCAATATGTGATAAAGGAACAGCTGCCCCTATCTTTAATCCGTCAGCTGTATCAATAAAATAAAGTTCGGGGATATTTTTTATGTTTATCAGATAATCAGTTTTTAAACCGATGGTCTTCATTTTAACCAACAGGTCAGTTCCTCCGGCTAATATTCTGGCACTTCTATCTTTATAGTTATCCAATAAACTTAAAGCCTCATTTAAAGTTTTAGGAGCTAAGTATTCAAATTCCTGGGCTAAGATCTTAGTATTAATTTGCATTCTATCCCCTCCTTTCTTTGCTTTTTGCTTCTTTTTCTTTTAAGGCTTTAAGAACTTTTTCCGGTGTAATGGGAAGTTCGTAAAACCTAATTCCTATAGCATTGTAGATTGCATTTGCAACCGCGGAACCTACGGAACTCAAGGCTGCCTCTCCTATCCCTTTTGCTCCAAACGGACCGGTTGGTTCATAAGTGTGGGCAGATTTAACGGTAATGTTATCTATTTTTGGCATATCGAGAGTAGAGGGTATCTTATAATCACTTATCATCCCGTTACATCTCAACTTACCACTGTTTAAATCATATTCAGTCTCTTCCAAAAGACTAAATCCCAATCCCCTGCTAAATGCACCAATTATCTGACCTTCCCATAAATCAGGATTAATCACTGTTCCCGAATCCCCCATAATAACTGCTCTCGGAATACTAATTTCTCCTGTTTTTGTATTTACCTCAACTTCCACAAAGTGAGTAATAAAACAGGGGGGACAATTTTTCTGTCTAAGGGTAGCGGTACAAGAAATGGTGCCCCAACTGGTAATGTGTGCATGTTCCGCTATTTCCCCAACAGTCATATAATTTTGAGGTATTTCCCGAGGATAAATTATTGCCTGGCCAAGTTCTTTATTACAAGTTAATTCCAGATTTTCCGGCAAATCTTTGAAGAGAGTTGCGGCATAATTTAAAAGTATTTCTTTAACTTTTTCAGCTACATATTTTATCGCTCCACACCCACAATAAACTCCTCTGGTGGCATGGGTGTTAACATCAAAGACTGTAGTGCGGGTATCTACCCCATTATAAATACCTACTTTCTCAAAAGGTACTTTTAAAACTTCAGCCACTACTTTTGCCGCAGCATCCCAGGTCCCTCCCCCATGATCCATCAGAGCAGTTACCACATCCACCGAACCATCTTCATTAATTTTAATTGTCGCACCTGAATAATCTATAACTTCCCCAGGATTGGGACCACCGGTACCTGAGGTATGAAATCCTCTGGCAACTCCCATACCTTTTTTAATATCTCCTGTTTTTTTTGAAGGGGGGATTCTCCCTTTCCATCCGGCAAGTTTAGCCCCTTCAATTAACATCTCTTCTACTCCGCAGCTTCTGATAATTGACCTTACCGTCGGACCCTGACCCCAGAATTCATCTCCTTTTCCCACAAAATTTTTCAGACGAAGTTCAACCGGGTCCATATCTAATTTTTCAGCTAAAATATCCATTAAGCTCTCCACCGCAAAATTTATCTGAGGGTTACCATATCCCTGCATGGCACAAGAAGGCACCTTATTGGTATATATCGCAGTTCCTTCGTACTTTAAATTTTTATATTTATAAAGGGAAGCGAACCATCCGGCTACACAACCTAAATAAGGATAAGCCTGAATGTTGTGACCGCCGATCTCCACCTGAACCCGGCAGTGGGCAGCCGTTAATGTTCCGTCTTTTTTAGCACCAATTTTCAAGATAGTCTTCAGGGGATATTTTGAATGGTCATAAATATCTTCTTCTCTGGTGGTCACCAATTTCACCGGTCTATTTGCTTTTAAGGCCAAGGCAACACAAATAGGAGTAATCGAATTCATCTGAATACTTGAACCGAAAGAACCTCCCAAACTAATTCTTTTAACATTTACTTTATTAAGAGGGATGTTAAAGATATTCCCTAAGAGGATACGTACATTATGAATTCCTTGAGATGTTGTCCAAACTGTAATTCCTCCGTCAGCTTCCGGAACACACACCGCAGATTTGGTTTCCAATTGCATATGATAAACCCTCTGGGTACTAAATGTTCTCTCTATAATTTCGTCTGCTTCTTTAAAACCTTCCTCAATATCACCAACCTCAACATCTCTCTCGCAGGCTATATTTTTCTTGGTGTCTACTCTTTCTTCTCCCAGATAAACATGGTCATATATCTGGGGTGCATTTGCCCCCATGGCCTCTTCAAGATTTATGAGTGGTTTCCATTTCTTGCCCCACTTAATTTTTATCTTCTTCAAGGCTGCAAAGGCTTTTTCTTCAGTTTCTGCGGCACAAGCAGCCACTGCTTCCCCTACGTGACGAACCTTGTCTTTAGGTAAAACCGTCCTGTCACGATAGGTTTTATCGGGAATACTAACTATTCGTTCATTATATAGAGCATCCGGTATGTCATCAGGACCAATGCATATAGCCCCC
>DASRMF010000004.1:0-14953 GCA_035648055.1 Atribacterota bacterium | reverse complement strand
CAACCTGGTCAATTCATCATCTTAATGATTAAAGAAAAAGGAGAGCGAATCCCTCTAACGGTTGCTGATTTTGATCGAGAAAGAGGATTAATTAGAGTGGTCTTTCAGATAGTAGGTAAAACCAGTGAAGAACTTTCCACCTTGGAAGAAGGAGACAGATTGTTCTCCTTTATCGGACCTTTAGGTAAAAAAACCGAGATTGGAAATTACGGAAAAGTAATAACCGTAGGCGGAGGTACCGGTATCGCCTGCATCCATCCGATTGCTCGTGCTTTAAAAGAAGCTGGGAGTGAAGTCATTTCCATCATCGGTGCCAGAAACAAGGCATTGATTATCATGGAAGAGGAGATAAGAAAAGCCTCCTCAGAACTGATTGTTACTACCGATGACGGCAGTTATGGACGAAAGGGTTTTGTTACTCAAGTTTTAAAAGAACTCTTAGATAAGGATAAATCAATCAAGAAGGTATGGACTATCGGACCACCCATCATGATGAAAGTTACCTGTGAAACTACCAAACCTTATCCAGTAGAGACTATAGTCAGTCTTAACAGTATTATGGTAGACGGTACCGGAATGTGTGGTTCTTGTAGAGTTACCATCGGGGGAGAGACTAAATTTGCTTGCACCGATGGCCCGGAATTTGATGGACAATTAGTAGACTGGGAAGAATTTTCCAATCGTCTTTCCCGTTATAAGGGCTCAGAAAAAAAATCGTGGGATCTCTACCAGGAACATAATCATACCTGTACCTGCGGAAGGAGGACCAATTAATGGCTGAAATGATACCTCCCAAAGAAAGAATGCAAAGAGAGCAGATCCCTATGCCTGAACAAGAGCCCAAAGAGAGGAATCACAATTTTAAAGAAGTACCATTGGGCTACACCCAAGAACAGGCTATTTATGAAGCTCAAAGATGTCTGCAGTGTAAAAATCACCCCTGTGTTTCCGGTTGCCCGGCGGAAATTAACATTCCTAAATTTATCGAAAAAATTGTTAAGGAAGATTTTGCCGGAGCCTATCTGGAAATTTTAAAGACCGATGACCTTCCGGCTATAACCGGAAGAGTGTGTCCTCAAGAAGAACAGTGTCAGCAGGTTTGCATCTTAGAAAAACAGAAAAAACCGATTGCTATCGGTCGATTAGAACGATTTGTAGCTGATTGGGCTCGCAAAAATAATATTCATGGAAGCCTACCAAAGATTAGTAAAAAAGAACAGAAAGTAGCCATAGTGGGTTCCGGTCCTGCCGGACTTACCTGTGCCGCGGATTTAGCTAAATTAGGCTATGAAGTTACTCTCTTTGAAGCTTTACACCAACCAGGGGGGGTCTTAGTCTATGGTATTCCTGAATTTCGACTCCCTAAATCGATAGTAAAATACGAAGTAAAAGAAATTGAAAAATTAGGAGTGAAAGTAATAACTAATTTTGTAGTAGGTGCTACCAGAAGCGTAGATGAACTGACCCGGGAGTTTGATGCCATCTTCTTAGCTAACGGAGCAGGAGCACCCCGTTTTATGAATATCCCCGGAGAGAACTTAAATGATGTTTATTCAGCAAATGAATTTTTAACTCGTTCTAATTTAATGAAAGCTTATGCTTTTCCGGAATATGATACTCCTATTAAGATAGGCAAAAGGGCAGCTACTATCGGAGCAGGAAATGTGGCTATGGATTCAGCCCGTACGGCCTTAAGATTGGGAGCCGAAAAATCTTATATCATCTATCGCCGGTCTCGAAAAGAAGTTCCAGCTCGGACAGAGGAAGTCCATCATGCTGAGGAAGAGGGGATTATCTTTAATTTTCTTACCCTCCCCGTTAAGGTATTGGGTGATGATAAAGGTAATGTTATTGGAATGGAATGTCTGAAGATGGAATTAGGTGAACCGGATGATTCAGGTCGAAGAAGACCTATCCCTATCCCCGGCTCTAATTTTACAATCGAAGTAGATATGGTTATCGATGCCATCGGCACTTCAGCTAATCCTATTGTAGCAAGAAGTGCTACCGGAGTTGAGATTAACCAGTGGGGTTATTTTATTATAGATGGCAAAACCAGCGCAACTACCAAAGAAGGGATATTTGCCGGAGGAGATATCGTCAGAGGTTCGGCTACCGTAATCTCTGCCGTAGGAGATGGTAAAGTAGCCGCTCGGGCAGTTGATGAATTCTTGTCTTCGGGTAAAAGTTTGAGAAAAAGTAAATAACATAAATTATTTTTAAAAAAAAGGAGGTACACAGTAAATAGAAAATTGGTATTTTTTAAATTTAGTTAAATTATTGTTAAGTATAATTAAAATTCTAAAAATAATCATTTAGGAGGATTTTTATAAAATGACAAAGGAAAGAAACCCATTTAAAATTGTACAGGCTCAATTTGACCATAATGCAGAAGTTTTAGGATTGGATCCTGCTTTGCGAGAATTTATGAGAGAACCAGAGAGAGAATTAAAAGTTCGTATTCCGGTAGATATGGATGACGGAACAACTAAAACTTTTACCGGTTTTAGAGTTCAACATTCAAGTGCAAGGGGACCCGCAAAAGGCGGTATTAGATTTGCAGAAGAAGAGACTATCGATATGGTAAGGGGTTTAGCTGCCATGATGGCCTGGAAATGTGCAGTCGTAGATATTCCTTTGGGTGGAGCAAAGGGAGGGATTATTGTTGATCCCAGAAAATTATCCGAGAGAGAAACAGAAAGACTTTGTCGTGGTTGGGTAAGAAAAGTTTACGATATAGTTGGTCCCGAAATGGATGTCCCTGCACCTGATGTTGCTACCAACCCTCAGGATATGCTCTGGATAATGGACGAGTATGATACTATTGCCAGAAGTAGAAAACCTGGCTTTGTTACCGGTAAATCCGTTGGAGTCGGAGGTTCTTTGGGTAGAACAGAAGCCACCGGGTATGGTGTTATTTATTGTGTTCGTGAAGCATTTAAAAGATTAGGTTTAGATTTTAAAGGTGCTACCGCTTCTATTCAGGGAGCTGGTAATAATGCTCAATATTGTTGTGAATTATTTACTCAATATGGTGGAAAGGTAGTTGCTATATCTTGTTGGGACGCTAAAGACAAAAAAGCATACACTTATAGTTGCGAAGATGGGATTGATCCTAAAGATTTACTTGCGCCCGGAACATTAGATAAATTTGGGACTGTTGACCATGAAAAGGCTGAATCTTTTGGCTGGAAACAAGAAGATGCTGATGCCTGGTTTAAAAAACCAGTAACCGTACTTATTCCTGCTGCTATGGGGAATGCAATTACCGAAGAGAATGTAAATGATATTAATTTTGATACAGTTAAAGTATATGCCGAGGCTGCTAATACACCAACTACTTTAGAAGCGGATGAGATAATTAAAGAAAAAGGTGTTTACCTTATTCCTGACTTCCTTTGTAATGCCGGGGGAGTAACTGTTTCTTATTTTGAAGAAGTTCAAAATAATATGAATTTCTATTGGTCAAAAGAAGAAGTTATTGAAAAATTAGATCGTATTATGACCAATGCTTTTAATGCAGTCGCAGATTTAGCGGAAGAGAGAAAATGTTATACCCGTGATGCGGCATATCTTATTTCTCTTCAGAGAGTAGCAAGAGCAGTAGAAGGTAGAGGTTGGGTAAAACCTAAAAAATAGCATATAGCACATATAGTATATAGTATCGAGTATATTAGCCTGGAGCGTACAGCGTATAGTGGATAGTGAAGAAAGAAGAAGAAAAGGTAGAAGAAGGATAAGATCGTAAGGTCTAACCCGGGGCGAATAAATCCGCCCCCTACCTACAAAAAGCTCTAAGAATATAAATGCATCCTCTTTATTCCCTCTCCCCTTCGGGGGAGAGGGTTAGGGTGAGGGGGAAAACAAACGCAATACTCGATACACGATACTAATTATTCTGGGAGAAGGTAATTAAAAGTGGAGATATTTGCTTTAATAGGAGGGAGTGGAACCGGCAAGAGTCATAAGGCCCTATTGATTGCTCATAAATATAATATAGATTATATAATCGATGATGGTCTTTTAATAAGAAAAGATAAAATATTAGCCGGACATTCTGCAAAAAAAGATAAGAATAGAATTCAAGCTATTAGGACAGCTATTTTTGAGGAACCTTCCCATGCTCATGAAGCAATAGAAGTAATAAAAAAAGCTAAACCAGCTAAAATACTAGTTATTGGAACATCAGTTAGGATGATTGATAAAATTATTAAAACTTTAGAATTGCCACCCCCTAAAAGAATTTTAAAGATTGAAGATATTTCTACTGAGAAAGAAATTGAGGAAGCAAAATTCGTTAGATTAAAAGAAGGGAAGCATGTTATACCCTTACCCGGGATCGAAGTACAAAGAAAGTTCCCGGTAAATATATTAGAATCATTGGAGATATTTTATAAGAGAAGATATAGCCAAAGGAAAATTGGCGAAAGAGCAATAGTGAGGCCGCCTTTTAGTTATTTTGGAAAATTATATGTTTCCGAAAACGCAATTTTAGATATAATTATTTATATACTTAAGGATTTTAAAGAAGTTGTAAAATTGGGTAAATCCCAAATCAGCATTAAAGAAGAAGGTATTCTAGTAAATATTAGTTTAGTGCTTAGATATGGGGAAAATATTCCCCAGGTTGGATCAAAAATTCAAAAAAGTCTTAAAAAAGAATTAGAATATATAACTGGCATAAATGTCATTTTAATAAATATCTTTGTTTACGATTTAAAATATTAAAACTAGCGTTTAGCGTAGAGCGTGTAGAAACAGTATATAGTATTGAGTATCAAGTATATAGCTAAAAAAAGAAATACAAGGGGTTCGATAAATCCAATCCCTACTCTAAAAACTATATGTTATATGCTAATATCACAATACGCTACACCAGATACGAGAAAAAAGTTCTTAGTTTTTAATTATGGTTTTTCGCTTTAAGTTTTTTGTTACATGTTACTTATTACATATTACTTATTACAGTCTTTTAAACGCAATACGCAATACTCGATACTCGATACTATTTTTAAAGAGGTGTAAGATGTTTGATAAAGAAGAAATGGAAAAAATTAAACAATCAAAGAAAGAATGGGAAAATAATGTTTTAAAAAAAACTCTCGAACGTTTCCCTGAAAGAAAAGATAAATTTGTTACCGGTTCAGGGAAAGAGATTGAGCGTCTTTATACTCCTGTAAATTTAGAAGAGTCTGACTATAATAAAGACTTGAATTTTCCTGGGCAATACCCCTATACCCGTGGGGTGCAGCCTACTATGTATCGAGGCCGATTTTGGACTATGCGTCAATATGCCGGTTTTGGCACAGCAGAAGAATCTAATAAGCGTTATAAATACCTGTTAGATCAAGGACAAACCGGATTAAGTGTTGCTTTTGATCTACCTACACAAATTGGCTACGATTCAGATCATACTATGTCCTTGGGCGAAGTAGGAAAAGTAGGGGTAGCCATAGATTCTTTAAAGGATATGGAGATGTTATTTAATGGGATTCCCCTTGATAAAGTGAGCACTTCAATGACTATAAATGCTCCCGCACCTGTACTTTTAGCTATGTACATTGCAGTAGCGGAAAAACAAGGAGTAGCTCCTGATAAACTAAAGGGGACTATTCAAAACGATATACTAAAAGAATACATTGCCCGGGGAACTTATATCTTTCCTCCGGTCCCCTCAATGAGATTAATTACTAATATCTTTGAATTTTGTTTTAAAGAGATGCCTCTATGGAATACCATTAGTATAAGTGGATACCATATCCGAGAAGCTGGATCCACAGCAGTTCAAGAAGTGGCTTTTACTTTGGCAGATGGAATAGCTTATGTGGATGCAGCAATAAAAATCGGCTTGAAAGTTGATGATTTTGCACCAAGATTATCTTTTTTCTTTAATGCTCATAATGATTTATTAGAAGAGGTAGCAAAATTTAGAGCAGCTCGAAGATTGTGGGCTAAAATTATGAAAGAAAGATTTGGAGCTAAGAATGAAAAATCTTTAATGCTTAGATTTCATACCCAGACAGCCGGCTGTACTTTAACTGCTCAACAGGCGGATAATAATATTGCTCGAGTTACTATACAAGCCTTAGCAGCAGTATTGGGAGGAACCCAATCTCTCCATACAAATTCAAGAGATGAAGCCCTGGCTCTACCTGCTGAAGATTCGGTGAGGATTGCCCTTAGAACTCAACAAGTATTGGCTTATGAAAGCGGAGTGACTGAAACAGTTGATCCTTTGGCCGGTTCCTATTATGTAGAAACTTTAACCAATGAAATTGAGAAACAAGCTTTGGAATATATTGAAAAAATTGATAAAATAGGCGGTGTTACCCAGGCCATTGAAAAAGGATTTATTCAACAAGAAATCCAAAATAGTGCTTATCAATATCAGAAGGATATTGAAGGGAGCAAAAGGATAGTAGTAGGTGTTAATAAGTTTAAGATAGAAGAAGGGTCACCTAAAGGCCTTTTGAAAGTTAATCCGGAAGTGGGCCGCCGGCAAGTTGAGGATCTTAAAAAGTTAAAGGGGCAAAGAGACGATCATAAAGTAAAAGGAAATTTGAAATTATTAGAGAAGACTGCAAAAACAGATGCAAATTTAATGCCCTTGATTTTAGATTGTGTAAAATCTTATGCTACATTAGGCGAAATTTGTGATGTTTTAAGAAGTATCTTTGGTGAATATAAAGAGTCTGTAAAGCTTTAAAAAGTGGAGGAATGAATAATGGAAGGAAAAAAAATTAGAGTATTAATAGCTAAACCCGGACTTGATGGTCATGACCGAGGGGCAAAGGTTGTAGCAAGGGCTTTAAGGGATGCTGGGATGGAGGTTATTTATACCGGATTACGGCAGACTCCTGAACAGATTGTGGAAACTGCCATCCAGGAAGATGTAGATGTTATTGGATTGAGTATTTTATCTGGGGCTCATACCCATCTTTTCCCTAAGATAATGGAACTTCTAAAAGAAAATGATATTAAAGATATTATTGTTATGGGCGGAGGAGTAATTCCTGAAGAAGATATTCCTGTATTAAAAAAGGTAGGTATAGCAGAAATATTCACCCCGGGGACCGATACTCGTGACATCATTAAATTTATTAAACAAAAAGTAAAATAATTAATAGCGTAGAGCGTACAGCGGATAGCGTATAGGTATGGGTAGAAGTGAAAGTAGAGTACAATTAAATACAAGAAGATACGGGGAATAGCGCATAAAGTATGGGAAAATAGTCGCGATACGCGATACGATATACGAAATATGAACAAAGGGTAAGCTAAATGAAAGAAGAGATTGTAGAAAAAATAATTAATGGTGACCGTAGAGCAGCTGCCAAGCTGATAACTTTAGTAGAAAATAACTTTGGTCAAGCTCAGGAGATTTTAAAAAAGCTCTATAATTATACCGGAAATGCCCTGGTAATAGGGATAACCGGTCCTCCCGGTTCAGGGAAAAGCACTGTCACCGATAGAATTACTAAAATTTTACGAGAACAGGGAAAAACTGTTGGAATCATCGCCATAGATCCCACTAGTCCGTTTACCGGAGGGGCGTTGTTGGGTGATAGAATTCGCATGCAGGATTTAAGCCTGGACAAAGGTGTTTTTATAAGAAGTATGAGTACCCGAGGACATCTGGGGGGACTTTCCCGGGCCACCCAGGCAACAGTAAAGATATTAGATGCACTAGGGAAAGATATAATATTTATTGAAACTGTGGGCGTAGGCCAATCAGAGGTAGATATAGTTAAAGTAGCTGATACAGTTGTATTGATAAGCATGCCGGGAATGGGAGACGATGTCCAGATTATAAAAGCCGGAATAATGGAAATAGGAGATATTTTTGTAATTAACAAAGCCGACAAAGAAGGTTGTGAACGTTTGGCTACCGAGATAGAAATGATGTTAGATTTAAACCAAAACAAAAGATGGCGTCCCCCGGTTCTAAAGACTATAGCCACCGACAACGTCGGTATTAAAAAACTTTTAGAAGAGATTGATCGACATATCAGCTATCTAAAGGAAAGTGGAGAGTTAGAACAAAGACGCCGGGAGAGTGCCAAGAAAGAGATATTTGACCTTATCCAGGAACAATGGAAAGAAATACTTTCCACTTTTATTGATAACGGATTTTTAAATAAGATAGTAAATAAGATAGTGAAGCGGGAAGAAGATCCCTATACCGCAGTAGAGAAATTGTCAAGTATATTAGCACATTCTTACGCACAGGGAGGTGTAAAAAATGATAGAAAAGATTGATCATATTGGAATTGCGGTAAAAAGTATTAAAGAAACCAGTGAACTTCTAAGTAATATACTGGGGTTGAAAGTTGCTGGCGAAGAGATTGTAGAAGAACAGAAAGTTAAAGTTGCTTTTCTACCTTTAGGCGATAGTGAATTAGAACTGTTAGAATCTACTTCATCGGAGGGTCCTATTGCCAGGTTTATTGAGAAGAAAGGCGAGGGGATTCAACATATTGCTTTTAGAGTTGATAATATTGAGGAAGTATTAGAAAAATTAAAAAAGGAAGGAGTTAGATTAATAGACGAAAAACCGAGGTATGGAGCAGGTGGAGCTAAGATAGCCTTCTTACATCCCAAGAGCACTAATGGTATTCTCGTTGAATTATGCGAGAGAGATAAATAGGAAAAATAGAATTCAGAAACCAGAATTCAGAAGCCAGAAAGCATATTTAAAATTCTTCTGACTCCTGACTCTTGGATACCTGATTATTTATAAAAATACTGGAGAAAGGTGGTAAGAAAAATTAATGAAATTATCAATTGATGAATTAATGAAAAATTTAAGAGAAAGAGAAGAGAAAGTAAAAGCAGCTGGAGGAGAGAAAAGAATACAAGCTCAACATGAAAAAGGTAAACTTACTGCTCGGGAAAGGATTGACCTTCTTTTAGATAAAGATAGCTTTGTGGAACTTGATATGTTAGTCGAGCACAGATGTAGCAATTTTGGTATGGATAAAATGGAGGCACCCGGAGAGGGAGTTGTAACCGGTTACGGAACTATTAATGAAAGGCTTATTTATGTTTTTGCTCAGGATTTTACTGTTATTGGTGGTTCATTGGGAGAAATGCATGCCAAAAAGATATGTAAGGTTATGGATATGGCCATGAAAATGGGTGCACCGTGTATCGGAATAAATGATTCTGGCGGAGCTCGTATCCAAGAAGGAGTAGATTCCCTAAGTGGTTATGGACAACTATTTTATCGTAATACTATTGCTTCCGGAGTAATCCCCCAGATATCAATAATTGTCGGGCCGGCTGCAGGAGGAGCAGTCTATTCTCCTGCCATAATGGATTTTGTATTTATGGTAAAGAATGTAGGCATAATGCATATTACCGGACCTGAAGTAATTAAGGCAGTTACCGGAGAAGTCGTTACTTCCGAGAGATTAGGTGGAGCTATGACTCATAATAGGGAAAGTGGAGTGGCTCATTTTGCTGCTGAGAACGAAGAGGAAGTTTACCAGATGGTAAGAAAGATGATAGGTTATCTACCCTCTAACAATATGGAAACTCCCCCATCTATAAAATGCAAAGATGATCCCAATCGAATGGAAGAGGCTCTTTTAAATATCGTTCCTACAGATCCCAATAAACCTTATGAGATGAAAGATGTTATAAAATACATTGTAGATGAGGGAGATTTTTTTGAATCACACAGATATTATGCTACTAATATGCTTACCGGGTTTGCCAGATTAAATGGTCAGTCCATAGGTATAATTGCTAATCAACCAAAAATTTTAGCAGGATGTTTGGATATTAATGCCTCTGATAAAGCAGCGCGTTTTGTCCGATTTTGTGATGCTTTCAATATTCCTATTCTAACTTTGGTAGATGTTCCGGGATTTTTACCAGGAAGCGCACAAGAATATGGAGGGATTATTCGTCATGGAGCAAAATTATTATATGCTTATTCCGAAGCAACTGTTCCCAAAATTACTTTGATTGTTCGTAAATCTTATGGAGGGGCTTATCTGGCAATGTGCAGCAAGGATTTAGGAGCAGATCAGGTAATTGCCTGGCCTACAGCGGAAATTGCCGTAATGGGTTCCCAGGGGGCAGCAAATATTATCTTTAGAAAAGAGATAGCCAAAGCAGATAATCCTGAAAAGGTTCGTCAAGAAAAGATTGATGAATTTCAATTAAAATTTTCTAATCCTTATGAAGCAGCCAAACGAGGTTATGTTGATATAATTATTGACCCGCGGGAAACCAGGCCGCGTCTTATAACTACTTTTGAAATGTTATCTACCAAGAGGGAAAGCAGACCGGCGAAGAAGCACGGCAATTTCCCGGTATAAACAGTATTTAGTATATAGTCGTTAGTATTTAGCTGGGGTATAGATTTCTGTCATTGCGAGGAACGAAGCAATCTCAATTTGAAACCTGAAAATTGCATCTATCGAATACTTATTAATGATTGATAAACAGGCGAGGTGCCTGTCCTACTATTAACTAAATACTATCTACTAACGACTATTAAAGAAGGAGGAATAAATAAATATGTTTGAAGGAATTAGTGGAGCTATATTACTTGCAATTTTAGATTATCTATATATTTTTGTAGTGTTGGGTGGACTTGCCATCCTTATGGTAATAGTAGGTAAAATTGTAAAAAAATATGAAACAAAAAAAACAAACAAAGAGACTAAAGTTATCACTCCGGTATTTAATACCGTTGAGATAAAAGAAGAAGAAAAAAATGATGATCATTTGATAGCGATTATTACTGCAGCCATATCTTCTTGTCTAGAAAAACCGAAGAGCAGATTTAAAGTTGTAAATATTAAAAAATACAGGACATCGTCAATGACTCCCTGGTCTGCTATGGGGAGACAAGAATTAATGTCAGGAAGAAAATAATAAATATTAATATCGAAAAAAAAGGAGAAAAATAAACAAAATGAGAAAATTTCAAATTAAAGTAGACGGTAAAGTATACGAAGTTGAAGTAGAAGAGATAAGTGGGGAAATTACCCCGGTTGTTTCAGCTCCTGCACCAAAGGCATCAGCACCAAAGATTCCTGTTGCATCAACTGGCGGCGAAGAGATAAATGCTCCTATGCCGGGCAAAATACTACAGCTAAAAGTAAAAGAAGGGGATAGCGTAAAAGAAGGTGATACACTTTTGATTCTGGAAGCAATGAAGATGGAAAATGAAATTTTTGCAAATACATCCGGTTCGATTAAAAAAATAAATGTTTCTGCTAATGATATGGTGGACACAGGTGATGTTTTATTAATTATCGGTTAGGCAAAAATAAACGAAAAGAGGACTTAAAATGGTGGACACAGGTGATGTTTTATTAATTAGCGTTAAATAAAAGATACGAAGAGAGGATTAAAAATGGAAATATTAGAAAAAATAATGAAAATTTTAAGTACTTCTGGTTTTAGTGATTTTACTCTAGGCAATTTTATTATGATCCTTGTTTCGGGAATTTTATTATATTTGGCCATAGCCAAAAAATATGAACCTCTTTTATTAGTGCCTATTGCTTTTGGTGCACTGATTGCAAATATACCATTGACTGGCATTAGCGAACCCGGAGGATTATTATTCTATCTTAGTTTGGGAGTGAAATATGAAATTTACCCTTTATTAATTTTTATGGGTGTTGGGGCGATGACAGATTTTGGACCTCTTTTAGCCAATCCTATAACGTTTTTAATTGGAGCAGCTGCTCAACTAGGAATATTTTTTTCTATGGTGTTAGGAGTTGTTTTAGGGTTTAATTTACCAGAAGCCGGCTCTATTGGAGTTATCGGGGGAGCCGATGGACCGATTGCGATTTATATTGCTTCTAAAATGGCCCCTCGAATATTAGGTGCTATTGCAGTAGTTTCTTATTCTTATATGTCTTTGGTCCCGGTTATTCAACCTCCAATTTTGAAATTGCTTACGACTAAAGCTGAAAGAAGAATTGAAATGAAGCAACTTAGACCAGTTTCTCGAACAGAAAGGATATTATTTCCTATTATTAGCACTATATTTGTAGGTCTAGTGTTACCACCTTCTGTGCCTATCATTGGTATGTTAATGGTTGGAAATTTATTTAGAGAAAGCCTTGTAGTTCCTCGTTTATCAGATACCGCCCAAAATTCACTTATTAATATTTTAACTATTTTTTTAGGGATTTGTGTAGGTTCGACCATGGAAGCGAGGTATTTTTTAAATTTCCAAACCATTGAAATTGTTCTTTTAGGTTTAATTGCATTTATGGTGAGTACGGCTGGAGGTGTATTATTTACTAAATTGCTAAATAAAATTACCGGAGCAAATCTTAATCCTTTAATTGGTGGGGCAGGCTTATCTGCTGTACCTATGGCTGCTCGAGTTGCTCAAGTAGTAGCCCAAAAAGAAAAACCAGGTAACTTTATATTAATGCACGCAATGGGACCTAATGTCGCAGGTGTTATTGGAACAACAGTTGCTGCTTCGGTAATAATTGCTTTGTTAAGGTAAATTCGGATTAGGTCCAATTTAATTTTTTGCAACGCAGGCTTTGGCCTGCGTTGTTTATATATAATTGTTTTATTCATCTAATAGAGATTTAAATTAGTTAAGGAGGCTTTGGTTACATTTATGGGAGAAAACGCAACATTAACAAGAATAGCAGATTCTGATATAAAAATAGTAAATGACAGTACTTTAAAAGAAAAATCACCGCTAAAAAAACCGCTTAAAATTACAGATACAACGCTAAGAGATGCTCATCAGTCATTATTGGCAACACGAATGACTACCAAAGAGATGTTGCCCGCATGCGAAAAGTTAGATGCGGTAGGATTTTACTCTATGGAAGTTTGGGGAGGAGCTACTTTCGACAGCTGTATGCGGTTTTTAGATGAGGATCCCTGGGAGCGATTAAGAATTTTAAAAAAGAATCTCCCCAACACCAAACTTCAAATGCTATTAAGGGGACAAAACATCTTGGGCTACAAGCATTATTCCGATGATGTAGTTACGGAATTTGTAAAAAGAGCAGTCGTTAACGGCATAGATATTATTCGTATTTTCGATGCCTTAAATGATGTCCGTAATATGGAAACTGCTTTTAAAGTAGCCAAATCAGAAGGCGCCCATGTTCAAGGCACTATTTGCTTTACTATAAGCCCCTTCCATAACAATGAGTTATTTGTGAAGAAGGCACTGGAGATGGAGCGAATGGGAGCAGACTCGATTTGCATAAAAGACATGGCTGGCTTAATTTCTCCCTATGAGGCATATGATTTAACCAAAGATATTAAAGAAGTTATTTCTATACCTCTTCAATTACATTGCCATTTTACCAGCGGAATGGGGATGATGGCTTATTTGAAAGCTACGGAAGCTGGAATAGATATGGTAGATACAGCAATATCATCTTTGGCTCTTCAAACTTCTCAGCCTGCCTTAGAACCTTTGGTAGAAACTTTAAGGGGAACACCTTATGATACCGGATTAGATTTGAAACTGGCTTATGAAATTGCTTCTTACTTTAAAAAAGTGAGAGAAAACCATAAAGATATGGAATCCAATGTTCCTGGCATAGATACTCGGGTGTTAACTTATCAAATTCCTGGAGGGATGCTTTCTAATTTAGCTGTTCAGTTAAAACAGCAAAGAGCAGAAGATAAATACGAAGAAGTGTTAAAAGAAATTCCTCGCGTTCGGAAGGAATTAGGATATCCGCCACTGGTTACTCCGACCAGCCAGATAGTAGGAAGCCAGGCGACCTTGAATGTTATTTTAAAAGAGCGGTATAAGATGATTCCGGAAGAAGTTCGTAAATATCTAAAGGGATTTTATGGCCGACCACCGGCCCCCATTGACCCGAAAATTATTGAGAAAGCAAAAATTAAAAAAAGTGAAATAATTAAATGCCGGCCGGCTGATTTATTAGAACCTGCTATCGAAAAAGCCAAAAAGGAAGCATCTTATTTAGCTGAAAATATGGAAGACATTTTATCTTATATTTTATTCCCGGAAGTTGCCAGAGATTTTTTAAAGAAAAAATTTGCCAAAAAACATTTCTTGGGAATGGAAATATTAAATGGCAACAACAGTTACGATGAAGAAGGATATGGAGTGTAAGTTCGTACTGCGTATTGAGTATCGCGTCAGCTTTAAACTTTACACTCTGATACTATTTACTATCGACTAATCAATTGGTCAATCGGAGAATTGATTTTTTTACTTCTTATTATAAATATGCTAAAATATTATTCAGTTTATCAGATATCAAGTGAAGGTGAAGGAAATATTATTGTGCCTAAAAAAACTTATTTAATTTTGATTTTTTTTATTATTGCCGCTTTAGTGGTTGCCGGGATTATTACTTTTCATCGTTCCGTCTTGGAGAACAATTTTAAGCAAGTAGAACTGGCAATGAGCCTGAATGAATTAAGAGAATTATCTTATCAGGAAGGTTATGATGAAATTGAACTACTGGCTAAAATAAAAAACTCCGGGATTAATTCCATAGCTGTTCATGAAGATACCCTGGAAAGCCTTGCTTTGTCCGGGAAGATAATCTATTTTTCTGACAAAGAACTTAATAAATTAAATTTCTTCTTAAAATCACTTGACCCCTTTAAAAAATTTCAACCTGCACCGGGGGAAGCTTATATTATATTTAACGATAAAAACGGTTATCTTCGTATAAAGGAAAATTTACAAAGACAATTAGGCGAAGATTTAGTAAGAGATCTTGGTTTCCTTCCTTATATAGGTTTAAAAGTGAAAGGGAGTGAAGAAAAACTTGCAGACTTAGGTTTGGGATTTTCCGAAGAAGATATTGAGTTAGTAAGAAATTTGGGCTTTCAGGTCATTTTACGTTTCAAAAACTTCCCTCAAGTAAATAAGGAAGATATAGAGTTTAAGTTTAAAGAGAGTGCTAAAGCCGGAAAGATTTCGGCAATAATTTTTGAAGGGGAAACAGTT
>DASRMF010000003.1:0-6852 GCA_035648055.1 Atribacterota bacterium | reverse complement strand
ATATATGCCTGATCTTTTTCGCTCCACCAGACTATTACTTCGTATTTATACATTTTAAGACTCCCTTCGGTCGTCTGTTGCAAGTTACAAGGTGCAAGGTGCAAGTTGAGATTGCTTCGGTCGCTAAAGCTCCCTCGCAATGACAGAAAATTATGTTCAGGATGTGAACTTAAGGAAATTATACTGTAAAAGAATTAGGATGTCAAGGGGAAAAACAGGTTGCGAGTTGCAAGTTTCAAGTTGCGAGTTAAGAAATGAAATACAAGGAAAGGTGCAAGGTGCAAATACAGTGATGAGTAATAAGTAATGAGTGATTAAGAAAAAGAAAATACAAGTTACAGGTTGCAAGTTGCAAGATACAAAAACAGTCTACCGGTCTATTTGTTTATCGGTTGGTTTTAATTTAATGCCTGCTAATTTTATAACGGCTTTTAGTAAGCCTTTTTTAAGGCTTTTGTTTCTATGTACAGGAATACTTATTCGCTCTTTTCTTCCCTCTTTCATATAAACATAATGACTACCTTTTATTGTTTTAAGTTCCCAACCATTCTGTTTTAGAATTTTACACAATTCTTTACCAGAAATGTCTTTCATATTGCAATATCCAAAATTCTATCAGAAGGTTTAATCTTAATTTTTTCTACATCCACACTTAAGCATGCTTCAACTGCTTCATATATATTTTTAATAAGTTCTTCCCAGTTATCTCCTTGAGTTAAACAACCTGGAATTGCTGGAACTTCTGCCCAATAGCCGCCTTCTCCAGCCTGGTGAATTATCACTTTAATTTTCATATATTAAATATCCTCCTATAGTTGCGAGATGCGAAATATAAATTTCAGTCTTCCGGTCACCCGGTCTGCCGGTCGAAGAAAAACAAGAAATAAAAAGCAAAATAGAGGGTGTAAGATTATAAGTATTGATTGAAATATTCACGGGTGAAAGCTATGAAATCTTTTTTTATATCATTCCAAGGAAATTTATATTTTATCCCTTCGGGCGTCTCTTCCTCTTCAGCATCCTGAAAATAGGTCAGAGCTTTTATAGCTATAGATTCTGAGAAAGCAGAGCCATATTTCTCTTTACAAAAAGAGAATATATCTTTAAGAGAATATTCTGTTTGTCTGATAATAGCCCAAAGGTCAATAAAATCTTTTTTTAATCCTCGTTGAATAATTGAAATCACTTTCATAGCAGAAATATCTTCTACTGAAGCAATGCTTAAGTTATTTAGTAGGTCTGATCTCTTTAATGTTTCCAATACCTCTATTTGCTTTTTGGAAAGTATCGTTGAATCCACAATAAATCCTCCACCAGTTAAAAGTTCTATCATCAAGTTTATAGCCGGAAGTTTTTAGAAAATTTTTAATGCCTTTTTTATTTAGTTTGTGGGTGATCCAGACCCATTCATAGATATTACCATATTTTAGAATTCGGGAAATTAGTTCGGGAGAGTTTAAGAATTTTTTTTCAGATAAAGTTTTATCCGGGTAATCATAGGTAAATTTTTTTAGGCTTATGTTTGGTTTAGTATTTATCAAAAGACACCCACCTCATAAAAAGACAGTTTTTAGTTTTTAGTTGTCAGTTTATAGTTTACAGTTAATAAAAAATACAAGATAAAAGAAATGCGAGATAAAAACAGTATCGAGTATATATTGAAAAAGAAATAAAATACAAAGAAAGATACAAGATAAAAAAACAAAAGTCGTTGGTATTTAGTATTTAGCTGCCGTGTGTCAATTATACTGTTTCCGCTTCGTCCACTAACCGTTTACATAATGATCCAACGTCTAATTTCTTTGCCCACTGTTCCAAGTAATCTATATCTAACTTCCCATATTGTACTTCATAAACCCGCAAGGCATCTGTAAATTGCTTCTCACTTCCACCGGAGAGTTTTGCCCATCTCAATTTAGCTAAAATTGTGTCTTCCGGACTTGATATTAGTATTTTTAGCCCCATAAACTCTTCAGAAATCTTGCGTAAAAAACGCGACTGGTCAAAAGGCTCATCAGTTAATATCCAAAAGTCAACTTTATCGCCGGTGTTTACATCAATTAGATTAAACATACTCTGCCTTTTAATTGCATCAAGAATGTTATCTTCATCTAAATAAAAATCGGGTGGAGGAAAGGCTTCGACTAATCTTTTTGCTACTGACTTCTGAATGGCAATAACCATGTCTATATCATGGGTAGACCGTGGTTCACCTTGTAAACTTGAAACAACAGAACCTGTTATCATGTATTGGGTTCCAGCTTGATTGAGTACTTGAATAACCTTTTTTAATAATTCCTGTTGTGACATTTATCCAGACGCTCCAAAAGTATTTTTTTAAATTCTTCATCGCTAAGATTTGGGAACCTCTCGTGTAACCCATGGATAAAAAGCTGCCTGGTAAATTCAGACAACTCAAATGCTTTAAGCAATCTTTTTTCAGGCGACATTTGACGAAGCACCTGAAGGTATATTTTATAATTTGGACGTTTTTTAATATCCATAGTTGCAACCTCTTCCTTCTCTTTTCGTAATTCCTTTCAAATAAGATAATCTTTTTTTAGTTAGCTGATTTACTGTACTTACTTGGTCTATCAGTCGGAGAAAATACAGAGACAGAGAATAAATTACTCATCTTGTTCTCTTTATAAAACCATATTACACTATTTTTATCCTTCTGACAAGAACAGGAAACAAAAGGGGAGTAGTCAGTCCCCTTTTGTTTCCTACGTATGTGCATAAGACGGGTCGGGTGAATCCGACCCCTTACTTCCGAAAAGCCTGTCAATTTTGATTTAGTAAAGCATTCCCTGATTCACTGATTAACCGCTATTCCAATAGACACAGCTCTGGTAGAAGGTTGATGAAATTTTACAGCCTCTTTCATTCTCTGAATGGTCTCTTCTGGTGTAAAACCAGTAGCAATACATCCAGGTAAGTCTGGGCAGTATGCAGAGTAATTACCCTCTGCCTTCTCTATAATAATAGTGTATTTCACCATCCTCTTTTTCCTCCTTTAACCCTGATTGTTTTAAAATACTATTTAAGGTACTCTTAGCAAGATCATCTCTCAAAAATGGATAAAATATTAGTGTAGAGAGGGTAGCGTATAGGTGCGGGGAGTAAATGCAGTGATGAGTAATAAGTAATGAGTGATGAGGAAACAAAATACAAAGAAAAGTGCAAGATAAAAACAGTATCGAGTATCGGGTAAATAGTTAGGAAAAGATAAAGAAAGAGATAGATTTCCACTTGCGTTGGTATCAAAATGATACCAATGTTGGTAGCAATATGATACTTTCTTTGGTATCAAATCGCTACCCTAACAATACCAATCTTAACATTACCAAGGCAACAACAACAAAGAGAGAAAAAGATGCTGCTGTTGCAGTGAGAAATTGTATAATATATTATTGAAATCAGACAAAGCGTGTTGTAATATATTTTAAGGTATTTGTTTTCTAGAGATAATTTCTGTTCATAAAATATATTATAGAAAGGAAAAAAGATGGAAGAAGAAATTGAACATGGTGAGGGAAAAGGTTCAAAAAATGGTTTTGTAATGATTAATAATAATTTTTTAAATTATTGGTCGGGTATTATAGGTCCGGGACCATCTGTCCTCTATATGGATTTGTTAAGTTATTGTTATGGCAAAAAAACATATGCTTGGCCCTCTGTGGAAACATTGGCCAAAGATCTCGGAATTGCTAAAAATAGCGTTAGAAAATACCGTGAAGTGTTAATTAAATTTGGATTGATTAAAAAAATGTACAAGAGAAGATTGCCGGATGGAAATCATCAAACCAACGTTTATGAGATGGTTAGATCTGAGGATTTACCATGTCCGGAGTAGAATAATGAAGAGGAAAAATAATTCACAATGACAAATTTGCACTAGGAGTAGTGTAAATATTTCGTAAGTTTCGCGTTTTAGTATCATTTTTGCACCAGGGGTGGTGCAAAATTTTAGCGAAGGTGGTTCAAATCCTGACCCCTAATAATAACAATATAATAAAAACAACAACAACAATGTTAGGGTGTCAAAATTGGACTTGGCCAAGTCCAATTTTGACACCCTAACACTACCAATGCTGCTGTTGCTTTTTTTTAATTTAAGAGAAGAAAGAAAGAAGGAGGTTTTATAGCCCCAGGCTGAGTTTAATGGCCTGATTTACTTTTTCTATTTTCTCTTCACTAAGTTGTCCCAATTTTTTTTCGAGTCTAATTTTACTAATGGTAAGTATCTGACTGGTTTTTACCATAGAAATATCGTGAAGTCCACTTTCATGAGGTTCAATCTTTACATTCATAGGGTAAAGTTTAATCGAAGTAGATATCGCTGCAACTATGCTGGTAGAAGCTTTTTCATTCCCAATATCATTTTGAATAATTAAGGCAGGCCTTTTGCCTTTTTGCTCTCTACCCCGAGCAGGATTCCAATTCACCAGCCATATTTCACCTCTTCTGGGAAATTTATTCATGAATGACCTCTCTCTGGGCTTCTAAGGCTAACTCAGCCAATTCTTGGTCTCCTTTAGCCATTTCTTTATACCCTTTGGCCATGAGTTCTTCTGTATTTTTTTTGAACCAAAGCTTAAGGGCCTCTTCAGTCAATCTGCTTTTAGAAAAGCGGTGAGCCTTTGAGGTTTTTTCTATTTCTTCCAATAATTTATAATCAACCGTTATACTTAGTTTTCTTTTGGTTCTCATATTTTATGCACCTCCCTGGTAAGATTATATATCGTTCTTATTATCGTGTCAAATGCACGGTTGCAAGTTGCGAGATAAAAACAGTATCGAGTATCGGGTATATAGTGAAGAAAGGAAAAGAAATGCAAGATAAAAAACAGTCTACCGGTCGTAATAGATAAGGGGGTCAGGTCTTGAAATGACACATTTTCCATCAATGCTTGCTTACTGTTAATAAAATGTGTCATTTCAAGACCTGACCCCCTTATCTATTCATTGATTGGATATGATTTTTTGGGGGTTGGAGTGGACTAGGTTTAGGGCGGCTTGATGGCCGATGATTTTAGAGGCTTCTGTTAGTGCTTGAGAAAAAAAAGAACCCCTGCCCTTTTTAGAGTCAGTATGGGCGTCGGAGGCAATGCTATAAACCAAGCCTTCGGATAAGAATTTTTGGGCAATTTTTTTTGGTATGGGTCCAAAAAATCCGCAGAGGCTGGCGGCAGTGATTTGGGCTAAGACACCTTTTTGAATAAGTCGGGAGAGTAGGGCCGGTTTTTGTTGAAATTTTAAATTTCTTTCTACGTGAGAAAGGATGGGAGTTATACCCATTATTTGCATTTGAAAAAGGATTTCTTCTATATGAAACGGGATTTGGGTATGAGGAAATTCCAGGAGAATATAGTTTGATTTGTTTAGAGTTAGCACTTCTTTATTTTTTATTGCTTCGATTATATCTGCACTCAGGTGAACTTCGCTTCCGGGTAGAACTTGTAGGGGAAGGTTATTTTCTTTTATTTTTTGATTTAGGATTTTTACCTTTTCTTCAATATCTTGAGGATGATTTTTGTATATGCCATTAAGGGCGTGGGGAGTGGCTATGATGGTTTTGATGCCGTTGGCGACTGCCTGCTGGCGGCACATGTTTAGGGAGGTATCCCAGGAGGAGGGGCCGTCGTCCATGTTGGGAAGGATGTGGCAATGGATATCGATCATTTTTTTTACTCCGTAAAAATAGCGTATAGTAATAGCGTATAGTTATAGCGCGGGCTACAAGTGTAAGTAAAGAAAAGAAACTAGCGTATAGGGTGAATCATCCTATATAACATTCTGCCAGTTTCTTTAAATAATTCTTCAATAATCTCATTACTATTCGTATATTTTAAATCTATGGCTAATAGATATTGTGTTTCTAATTCTGACAATGATGCATAAGCTATTGATAGAAAACGTGTATATTGTTTTTTATAACCACTACCATACCCTTCAGAAATATTTGAAGGTATTGATATTGCTGCTCTTCTCATCTGAGAAGTTAAGGCGTATAATTCTGATTTAGGAAAATTACACGTAATTTTATAAATTTCTAAAACTAATTTATATGCTTTTTGCCAGACTATTAAATCTTTAAAACTGTTTGTTTTCATTTTTTTCTTTTTTGTTTTTTCTTTTTTGTTTCGTCGCCGTAGTAGTAAGAATAGTAAGGGTAGTATTGTCCTTCTTTTTCCATATCAATTTTATTTAAAACTACTCCTAATATTTTTGCTTTTACTTTTTCTAATAATTGTTTTGCTTGTTTGGCTGCATCCCGGGTCACTTCTCCAAAATTCAGGACTAGTACCACACCATCTACTTGATTAGCTAATACCAAGGCATCGGTAACGGCAATAACTGGGGGAGAATCAAATAGTACTATATCAGCTTGATTTTGCAATTCCTGTAGTACTTCTTTCATCTTATTAGAGCCAAGTAATTCAGATGGATTAGGAGGGATGGGACCACTGGAAATAAAATATAAATTTGGGTCGATATCACTCATTTTTCGGATTACTTCGTTTATCTTTTTATCTTCAACTAAAATATTGGTAAGTCCTATTTTATTATCCTGTTTAAATAATTTATGAATTGTTGGTTTACGTAAATCAGCATCTATCAGAATTACTTTATTTTTATCTTGAGCTATAGTTAGAGCCAAATTAATGGAGATAGATGATTTCCCCGCTTCCGGAATAGGGCTGGTGATTAGCAGGGTTTTTATCGGTTTATCTAAACTGGAAAATTTTATGTTTGTTCGTAAGGTACGGAAGGCTTCACTGATTGGAGATTTTGGGTCGTTTTGTACTACAAAGATATTTTCAAAGTCTTCTCGCTCAAATTGTTTTA
>DASRMF010000002.1:0-4228 GCA_035648055.1 Atribacterota bacterium | reverse complement strand
CCAGCCCTTAATTTTCTCTTTTACCTCCCAGGGCAGTAAGATAAAAGATAGTCTACTTTATGTTACACCCATAAAAGTCTCGTAGACGCAAGACCAGTACAGACGAGCAGCCTAAATTAGGCTGCTAATGCTAATTGTTCGTTTCTAGCAATTAATGTTTTTCCACGGTTTTACGAGGACATGGAACCTCGACTCGCTGTTTTTACCTCTCTTATCCCTGTCGAAACCTATCGCCCCCATTTTTTATTCTTTAATTCTCTTTCTACTTCTCTCATGGCATCTTTTTCAGATAATGCTTGTCGTTTATCGTATAATCTTTTTCCTTTAGCTAGAGCTAATTCGATCTTGGCATGACTTTTTTTAAAATAAACTCGCAAAGGCACCAGAGTTAAACCTTTTTCCTCAACCTGCCCTCTTAAACGGTTAATTTCTCGTTTGTGCATAAGTAATTTACGTTTCCTTATGGGGTCAACATTAAATATGTTACCAAAGGCGTAAGGAGAAATATGCATATTCATTATATAAAGTTCGTTATTTTCAAATTGAGCGAAACTTTCACGTAGACTAACCTTGCCTTTTCTTAAAGACTTTACTTCTGTTCCTTTTAGAACCAGTCCGACTTCATAAGTATCTAATATACTATAATCATGTCGTGCTTTTCTGTTTACGGCTACATTTTTTCCTTCATCTTTATTATTGGTAAAGCTCATAATTTTTTCCTCATCTGACAGTTAAATTATAGCATAAATGAGGAGAATTCTCAATAAGAAAATAAAAGTCAGGAGCCAGAATCCAGCATTCATAATAAATTCGTATCTCGTGAATCGTATCTCGCATTATAGCGTAGAGCGTACTGCGTTTAGCGCATAGGATAATTAGTCGTTAATACGTAGGGGCTTGATTTATCAAGCCCGCAATGCAGAAGTTATTAATTTAAAGGGTTTTTCTTATTTGACTAGCTTTTTGAAATTCTTCTTTTAAACTGTTGGGATTATTTTTAAGTTTATGTTCTATTACTTCAAGATAATTTTTAAATTCCTGAATTATTTCTAAAATATTTTCTTGATTAGTTTCGCAGATGTCTTCCCACATCTTATAAGGACTGGAGGCAATTCGGGTCATATCTTTAAATCCCTCTCCGACAGCTTTTAAGTAATTATTATTACTTCTCCGCAGAGCCAATTCACCTATTGTATTGATTAGGGAAACCGCGATAATCTGAGGTAGATGACTTACTGCACTAACAATTCTGTCATGCTCAAGAGGATCTAACATCAGTTCCTTTGCACCTATAATTTTAACTAGTAAAGATATTTTTTCAAGTGCTCCTAAATCACTTTTAGGGGTAGGGGTTAGGATATAAGTATTATCTTGAAAAAGACGTGAATTTGCTGACTCTATACCATATTTTTCTGAACCTGCCATAGGATGGCCGCCGATAAAAAATATGTCTTCGGATAGTATTTTATTTGCTTTTTGTACAATTTGCTGCTTGGTGCTGCCGGTATCAGTAACCAGGCATCCTTTTTTGAGAAAAGGAGCTATTTGAGTCAATATAGTTAAAATCGTTTTTACCGGCGTGGCAATAATTATTATATCAGCTTCTTTTATTCCTTCTTCAATATTAACTGTTCCGTCATCAATAGCCCCTCGAGTAATTGCTTTTTCAATTATTTCCTGTTTATCTATGCCTACAATTTTGAAATTTGGTTTCTTTTCTTTTAAAGCCAACCCCAGGGAGCCGCCGATTAGACCTACACCGATAATAGTTATTTTTTTAAAGTTAAAACTAAAGTCGCTTTCCGCTTTCATTTTAATTTTCTCCTTTCCCCCCTCACCTTAACCCTCCCCCTCCGAGGGGATGAGGGAACAAAGTGCATGGATAGCCAGAATATAACTCTGGAAACCGAAGCCGGCAATCTGTCCTATGCATGCGGGAGCGGTCACTGATTTACCCCGAAAATCCTCCCGGGAAAATATATTGGAAAGATGAACTTCAACTACCGGGATTGGACAGTCTCTTAAGGCGTCGGCGATAGCATAACTATAATGGGTATAGGCAGCTGGATTGATAATTAAACCATTTAGCTTTGAAGAGTTTTGCTGAATAAATTCAATAATCTCTCCCTCAAAATTAGATTGCTTTATGGTTAGTTCAATGTTTTCCTTTTTGGCAAAAGATTCTATTTTGTAATTCATTTCTTCCAGGGTTAAATTTCCGTAAATTTTCTGGTTTCTTTTACCCAACCTATTTAAATTTGGTCCATTAATTATTCCTATTTTTAACATAATTCCACTCCTTTTTAAATTCTTCTAAAGCTTCTATTACTTCTTTTTTATTTATGTCATCGATTAAGACAACTTTCCCCAGAGCTTCCGGCAGAATGAATGTTATTCTGCCTTTAGAATTTTTTTTGTCTAAGGTTAAGGTTTCCCAGAACTGGTTATGGTCTATATTTTTAATGTATTGGAATATGGATTTAGATTCCCGCTTTCGCCTGTCTGCGTTCGCTGTATAGGCGGACGGAACTGACAGAGAGGAAGGCGGGAATGATAATATTTCTTTAATCTGCCCTTCAAATTCTTCCGAACATATTCCTCTGTTGCGAGCTATTTTAGTCTCGATTAACATACCCAGGGCTACTGCCTCTCCATGACTTAAATCCTCATATCCTGCTCCTACTTCCAGGACATGGCCAATACTATGCCCAAAGTTTAGTACCTTACGCAAACCTCTTTCCCGGGGGTCTTTTAAAACTATATCCGCTTTTAAAGAAACAGCTTCTTTAACCAGTTCACATAGCAGATCTCTATGTTTTTTTATTAATAAATCAATATTTTTTTCTAACCATTCAAAGAAAGCCGGAGATTTAATAATTGCTATCTTTATAGCCTCTACTATTCCATTTTTTATATCCTTATCTGATAAGGTCTGTAAAACTTCGGGGTCGGTGTAAACTGCCTTGGGTTGATAGAAGCTCCCGATTATATTTTTAGCCAAGAGATGGTCAACCGCCACTTTTCCTCCGATACTGCTATCTACCTGAGCTAAAAGAGTAGTGGGAATATGCACTAAAGGCAGACCTCTCATATAGGTAGCGGCAACAAATCCGGTTAAATCTCCTATAACTCCTCCACCTAAAGCAATAAGGGTAGTGGTCCGGTCTGCTTTCCTTTTTAATAATTCATCATAGAGATATTTCGCCGTAGATAGAGATTTATATTTCTCGCCATCGGGTATTTCAATTAAATCTATTAAATCAGGATTAAACCCGCCTTTTTTTAAGGAAGATAATAGCTTAACTCCATACAAACAATTTACCAAAGAATTGGTAATTATTATAATTCTTTTATTCTCTATCGTTTTAGATAAATGTTCGCCTAAATTAATAAGAATTCCCTTTTTAATACAAACCTTATATTCCTTATCTTCTGTAATTTTTATTTTTATTTCTTTCATCTGTTCACCCTTCGCTCTTCAAGCTCTCTTTAAAAGAGTAATTGTTTTATCTGCAACTTCCTGAACGTTCAGGTTAGTGGTATCAATTTTTATAGTAAAATTATTATAGGCTTCCTTTCTTTCTTCTAAAAGGCGGTTAATCTCACTCAAGACATTTTCCCTTTTTAAGAGGGGTCGATTATTCTTTTTATTTACCCGATTATAGATAGTCTGGGAATCAGCGTAAAGACAGATTATTTGTCCCCTCTGGCCCAGCATCCTGGCATTATCCGAAGAAAGCAGAGTTCCCCCGCCGGTAGCAATCACTGTATTTTCTTTTTTGGATAATTCTTTTACCAGTTTATTCTCTTGTTCCCGAAAATATTTTTCCCCGTGTCCGGCAAAAACATCAGCAATGCTCATTCCACGGCGTTCTTCGATTATTCGGTCCATATCTATAAATTCCATTTTTAATTTTCGAGCTAACTCTTTTGCCACCGCACTTTTGCCTGTCCCCATAAAACCGGTAATGATAATATTGCTCTTCATATCTTTTGGAGCCTCTTTTTGTAGTTTTTGTAATTTTCCTTAATTTCCAGTAAAGAATCCCCACTAAATTTTTCCAGAAATGCTGTAGCTATCTCCCAGGCTGCCGCCTCTTCTCCTACTACGCTGGCTGCTGGGACAACACATATATCAGACCTTTGATAGATTGCCCTGGTCTCTTTTTTGGTAACAAAGTCAATGGAACGAAGAGAATTAATCAAGGTAGGTATAGGTTTAAGATAA
>DASRMF010000001.1:0-7142 GCA_035648055.1 Atribacterota bacterium | reverse complement strand
TATACTTGGTATTAATATCTGCTACTAATGTTAACTAATACTTATTTAAAAAAGATCATGGGGGGATATTTTTATGAAATTACAAACGCTAAATGAAATGCTAAGAAATAGTGTAAATCTTTATGGTGAGAGAACTGCTTTTAAAGTAAAAAAAGATGGAAAATTTACCCCAATTACTTATCAAGAATTTTATAAAAAGGTAGAAATTTTTGGTACAGGATTACTTAGTATTGGAATGGAAAAATTTGACAATGTAGGTCTGGTCAGTGATAATCGTTTTGAATGGATTATATCTGATATGGCAATTATTGGCTCACGGATGGCAGATGTCCCCTGCAGCGGAAATAGTTCACCTCAAGATATCTATTTTAAACTCAACCACTCAGATGCCAAAGCTACTATACTGGAAGGAGAAATGCAATTTTCCAATTTTTATAAAATCGCCAAAGACTTGCCAAAGATAAAAAACATCATCCTCTATGACAGAGTTAAGGTATTCTCTGAAAAAGAAGATACCCCGGAATGGGCTATTCCCATTAATTTTGAAGAACACGAAGAAATAAGCAAAAAATTTAAATCTGAAATAGAATTATCGATAAAAAATAAAAATAAACATATCTTCTTATCATCTGAAGCTAAAAAAATCTTAGAAAAATACCTGGAAGAAAATATAGAAAATCTTCTAAAAGAAACTCACTCTAAAGATACAGCCAATTCCATTAAAAATAGTCTTATAAATAGAGCAGTGGTAATAGACGGACAATACAATAAAACTCATTCCCATAAAATTTATTCCTTCGAAAAAATAAATAAAATCGGTGAAGATTTATTAGCCCGGGGAGATGTTTCCTTTTCAAAGATAGCCAAAAGTGATCAGCCCGATGACCTGGCAACCATAATCTATACCTCGGGAACCACTTCTGATCCAAAAGGAGTTATGCTTACTAATGCTAATTTTATGCATAATGCTATAAACGCTCCCATAGCCATTACTATAAATAAAGATGATAATTTTTTATCAGTTCTTCCCTCCTGGCATGTCTATGAAAGAACGGTAGAATATTGTGCTCTAATTGTAGGTGCCTCAACTGCCTATAGCAAACCTTTTAAACAAGTTCTTCTGCCAGATCTAATTACTGAAAAACCCTCGGTGATGGTAAGCGTCCCCCGAATATGGGAAAGTTTATACATAGGAATTTTAAGTAACATTAAAAAAGGTAGTAGTCTTCAACAGCATATATTTAATTGGGCCATTAATTTGGGAGAAAAATATAAAAAAGCAGAAGGAATTATTAATGGTACCTGGCCTTTATTTAACCGACCAGAATATACTCCCGAAGAATTAGCTCAAGCCAGAAGAACAGTTCAAAGAATGGGATGGAAATATCGCTTAGCTGATAAAATAGTCTTTAAGAAAATTAGGAAATTAACCGGGGGAAGATTTAGATTTGCTATAAGTGGCGGGGGAGCACTTAATGAATCCATAGACAAATTTTTTAATGCCATTGGGCTAATTATTACCGAGGGTTACGGATTAACTGAAACCTCTCCAATACTTGCTGGCAGAACTAAAAAGGATAATATTATGTTTACCGTAGGACCTCCCCTTCCGGAAGTAGAAATAAAGATTGTAGATAAAGATAATCTTGAAAAGGAATTGCCTAATGGTGAAATAGGTATCGTGCTGGTTAAAGGGCCTATGGTAATGAAGGGCTACTACAAAAACGAAGAAAAGACCAGGGAAGTTATTAAAAATGGCTGGCTTAATACCGGAGATTTGGGCAAAAAGACTTATAACGGAAAATACCTTAAAATTATGGGCAGAATAAAAGACACCATAGTATTAGGGGGAGGAGAAAATGTCGAACCTCTTCCTTTGGAAGATAGATTAAAAGAGAGTGAATATATCAATATGGTTATTGTAGTCGGGCAAGATAAATCTCGTCTAGGGGCACTAATTATTCCTGACTTTGAATCTCTAAAAAGTTATGCTAATAAAGAAGGCATTAAATACAAAGATACTAATGAATTAATCAATAACTCCAAAATAATATCTTTGTATCAAGGGGAACAAAAAAGGCTAATCTCTAAAGAACATGGATTTATGCCTTATGAAACAGTAATGGGTATAGCTTTACTGCCACATGAGTTTACTGTAGAAGCAGGAGAAATGACTGAAACTTTGAAGATGAAGAGATTTGAGATACATAAGAAATATAAAGAAGAGATAGATGGGATATGTGGATAAATCAATTCACCGATTGACCAATTAAAAGCATAAGATGCGAGATGCAAGGTGCAAGTATTTACAATTGACCGATTAAATTAGTTAGCCAGTTAACCGGTTTACCAGTTTGCCGGTTAAATCAGATAAATTAATTTATTACAAATAAAGCAAATAATCATTTTGTAAATTATAAAATTAAATATTTAAATTATAATTAGGGGGATAAAACTATGTCTTTGCAAACACTAAATGAAATGCTAAGAAACAGTGTAAATCTTTATGGTGATAAAACTGCTTTTAAAGTAAAAAAAGAAGGAAAATTTGAGCCGGTCACTTACAAAGAATTCTATAATAAAGTAGAGAAATTTGGAACAGGATTGCTTGATATCGGAATAAAAAAATTCGACCATGTTGGTCTGGTAAGTGAGAATCGTTTTGAATGGATTATATCTGATATGGCAATTATTGGTTTACGTGCTATTGATGTCCCCTGCAGCGGAGCCAGTTCCCCTCAAGATATTCATTTTAAACTTAATCATTCAGATTCTACAGCTGTTATTCTGGAAGAAGAAAAACAGTTTGCAGAATTTTATAGCATTGCCAGTGATCTTCCTAAAATAAAAAATATTATCTTAATAGACAAAATCAAACTGTTTTCAGAGGAAGAAGATGCTCCGGAATGGACGTACCCGATTCAATTTAAAGAGGGAGATAAAATAAGCAAAAAGTTCCTTGCTGCCATCCATTATATGATAATAAATCAACGCAAAGTATTTTTCCTATCCGAAAAAGCTAAAACCTTTTTAAAAGAATATCTAGAAACAAACATTAATGAGATTGTAAAATTTACAAAATCTAAAGATAGTGCAGATTTCATCCAAAACAGTCTGCTAAAAAGAACTGTGGTAATAGAGAAAGATTACAATAAAAAACATTCCCCTTCTATCTTCTCCTTTGCTGAAATAAATAGGCTTGGCAAAGAACTGTTGGCCAAAGGAGATACCAGGTTTTTAGAAATATCTAAAACTGCCCTACCAGAAGAACTGGTTACTATAATTTATACCTCAGGAACTACCGCTGATCCCAAAGGGGTTATGCTTACTAATTCTAATTTTATGCATCAAATAAGAGTCACTCCTCCAGCACAAGAACTGAATCAAGAAGACGGGTGGTTATCAGTTTTGCCCTCCTGGCATATTCTTGAACGAACAGCGGAATATCTCGTTCTTTCTACCGGCGCTTTGACTGCTTATAGCAAACCCTTTAAACAGATTCTTCTGCCTGATTTGATTACCATAAAACCAACCGTTATTGTCAGTGTTCCCCGAATATGGGAAAGCGTTTATAAAGGAATTATAGATAATGTAAAAAAAGGAAGTAAGATTCAGAAAACTATATTTAACTGGGCAATCAAAATAGGGGAAGAATATAAAAACGCAGAAGAAATTCTTAATAACAGCATACCTCTATTTGACCGAGACGATTATACCCCTGAAGAATTAGAGCAGGCCAAAAGAACGGTTAAAAGATTGGGTTGGAAATATAGGCTTGCCGATAAGATAGTCTTTAAAAAAATTAGAAAGATAATCGGGGGAGAATTAAGATTTGCCATTAGTGGTGGAGGAGCGCTTCTTGAAAATGTAGATATATTCTTTGCTACAGTTGGAATTAGAGTCTGTGAGGGATATGGCTTGACTGAAACTGCTCCAAGTTTAACTGCAAGAAATTCTAAAAATTGGGCTTTATCTACAATAGGCACAGCTCTTCCAGAAGTTGAAATAAAGATTGTGGATAAAGATAATCTTGAAAAGGAATTACCAAATGGCGAAGTAGGTATTCTGCTGGTTAAAGGTCCTATGGTAATGAAAGGCTATTACAAAAATGAGGAAAAGACTAAAGAAGTGATTAAAGATGGTTGGTTTAATACTGGAGATTTGGGTAAAAAAACTTATAACGGAAAATATATCCAATTAGTAGGAAGGATAAAAGACACCATAGTCTTAAGGGGAGGAGAGAATGTTGAGCCTCTTCCTTTGGAAGATAGACTAAAAGAGAGCGAATATATCAATATGGTTATTGTAGTCGGGCAAGACAAACCTCGTCTGGGAGCATTAATTATTCCTGACTTCGATGCTTTAACGGAATATGCTGAAAGAAAAAACATTAAATATGAAAACACTGAAGAATTAATAAAGAAGCCCGAAATAATCGCTTTATACCAAAAAGAACAAAAAAGGCTAATCTCCAGAGAACACGGATTTATGCCTTATGAAACAGTAATGGGAATAGCTTTACTACTTCATGAATTTACTGTAGAAGCCGGAGAAATGACTGAAACCTTAAAGATGAAGAGATTTGAGATACATAAGAAATATAAAGAAGAGATAGATAGGATTTGTGGATAAAATAATTGACCGATTTGCCAATTGACCAATTTACCGATTAAAACACAAAATGCAAGATGAATTAATTAACCAATTATTCGATTAACTTTGTATCGAGTATATAGTAAAAAAATAAGGGGTAGACCTGACGTCTACCCCTTATTTTTTCTTCACGCGATACGCAATACGTGATACTCGATACTGTATTATTATTCTTTAGGAATAGTAAATCTCTGATAAGGATAGATCATGCTAGGATTTTTTATTATATCTCTGTTTGCTTCCAAAATTCTTATCCATTTTTCTCCTGTACTATAAAATCTTTCAGTAATATTCCAGAGTGAGTCTCCCTTCTCTACCTCATAATATTCTGGTATGTTCTTTTTTATTGCCTCTGCTAATTTAGCCTCTATTGTATCCTTAGCTTCTTTTAGTAAAGCTAATCTTTCAGTATATTCTGCTTCTTTCTCTTTTCCTTCTTGAGTCATCTGTTCTTGTATTTCTTTAACAAGATTTTCATATCCTTTTATACTTTCAGATAATTCTACCATTATTTTATCTTTATCGGAAATAACTTTTTCTGAATCTTCTTTTTGTTGTTTAAGGAGCGCGATGGTATTCTCTCTTTCTGAAAGAAGCTCTTGAGAAACTTTTAATTGAGTTTCAAGTTTGCTTTTCTCTTCTGTTAATAAGGATAATTTATTAGAATATTCTGTCTCTTTTTCTACTTCTTTTTCTTTTTCTTGTGCCATCTGATCGCTTATTTCCTTAATCTGATTTTCATATCCCTTTATACTTTCGGATAATTCTGCAATTGTTTTATCTTTGCCAGAAATAACACTTTCTGAATCTTCTTTTTGTTTTTTAAGGAGCGCGATGGCATTCTCTCTTTCTGAAAGAAGCTCTTGAGAAGTTTTTAGTTGAGTTTCAAGTTTGCTTTTCTCTTCTGTTAATAAGGATAATTCTGCCACATAATCTTTTTCTCCTTCAATTTCTTGTTGAACTAACTTTTCTTTCACTTCGTTAATTTGATTATTGCAATCCTCTAATTTGCTGATAAGCTCCTCTTTCTCTTGATCTTTAGTTTGCGAGATTCCTTCCTGTTCAATTAATAAAGCTCCAAGCTTTCCTTTTTCCTCCATTAATTCTGATAATTTATCAGCATATTCTTTCTCTAAATCTTCCTCGCCTTTTGCTAAATTTGTTTCTAGTTCTTCAATCTGTTTTTCTTTTTCTTGTAAATTCTCTTTCAGTTCGGAAATAACTTCATCTTTTGAAAGGGAAATCTGTTCAGATTCTTCTTTTTGCTTCTCAATGGTTTTAATTGTTTCTTCTTTTTCGGTTAACAAAGCTTCAAGTTTGGCTTTTTCTTCTGTTAGTTCTGATAATTTATCAACATATTCTGTCGCTAAATCTTCCTCGCCTTTTGCTAAATTTGCTTCTAGTTCTTCAATCTGTTTTTCCTTTTCTTGTATATTTTCTTTCAGTTCTAAAACAAGTGTGTCATTACTTTCCAGTTTAAGATTTTTTTCTTCTACTTCTTTCTTTACTTGATTGGATTGATCATAAGTATAAATACCAAAACCGCCAACAATTAATAAAAGTACGATAAATAAAACAATTAAATTTTTTGACATTTTTACCTCCTTTACTTTAAATTTTTACTTATATTACTATAATTCGATAAAAATTTAAAAAATCCTCTTCTATGAATAAAATATATTTATTTTTTTTCAATTATTTGTATTAACTTTAATTTTTTTTCTTTAATCTATTACTTGCCGTAAAATATCTATCCTTTTTTCCTGAAAGTCTGGCTTAACAGGAACAGTTAGCAGGAATCCATAAGAGAGCTGCTGCCCCGAGAACCCCCGCATTTCCTCCTAACTCTCCAATAACAATTTTAAGAGATTTATAATTGGAATAAAATGCTCTCTTTTTTACTTCCTTTTTAAGGGGAATAAGTAGTTTATCACCTTCGTTAGTTATCCCTCCAACCAGTACCACCATTTCAGGGTTCAATATATTGGCCATATTGGCAATAGCTATACCTAAGTATGAAATTGCTTCTTCGACTATATCTTTAGTTAATTTATCCCCTTTGCGGGCTGCTTCAAAAATTGATTTTAGTCTGAGTGACTCAAGTAACTCATCATCATTATCAAAATTTAAGAATTCACTCTTTATTCCCTCTTTTATTCTATTTTTTATTCTATTTTTAATTCCAGTAGCAGAAGAATAGGCTTCCAAACAACCATAGTTTCCACAATTACAACGAGGACCATCTTTATTTACAGTCATATGTCCTAACTCTCCTGCACCACAATTATTACCATGATATATTTTTCCGTCAATAATTATTCCACCACCAATCCCGGTTCCCAGGGTAAAACATACTAAATTGTCAACTCCTTGGCCTGCCCCAAAACACCTTTCCCCCCAGGCAGCTGCATTGGCATCGTTTTCCAAAACAACTTTCACGTTAAATTCATCTTCCAATATTTTTTTTAAAGGAACATCTCTCCATCCGG